>DASUCK010000403.1:0-4695 GCA_036276095.1 Nonomuraea sp.
GTATGACTGTGCTGGCCGCGGCGATCGCCCTGGTCGGTTCGCTGTTCTTCGCGCTCGGAGCCGCCCTGCAGCAGTTCGAGGCCGTCGGCTCGGCCAAGCCGGGCCTGCTCGGGCTGCTGCGCAGGCCACGCTGGCTGCTCGGGGGCATCTCCATCCTGGCGGGTGGCGGCCTGCACGTCGTCGCGCTCGGACTCGGCCCGCTGACCGTCGTCCAGCCCATGGGCGTGGCCAGCCTGCTGTTCGCCCTCCCCATCGCCGCCGCCCTGCACGGGCGCCGGCCGTCCCGGCCGGAACTGGGCGCGGCCGCGGTGGTGGCGGCGGGGCTGATCGTCCTGGTGCTGCTCGTGCCGGGGTCGGAGGGCCCGACGCGCCTCGCCCCCGAAGGGGTGCTCACGCTGCTGGGCGTCTCCGGCGTCGCGGCCGTGCTGCTGTGGGCCGGGTCGAAGGCGGCGTCGCCGGCCGGCCGGGCGGCGCTGCTGGCCACCAGCTCCGGCGTCCTGTACGGCGCCACGGCCACCCTCATGCGGGTGCTGGTCGACGGCACGTGGAACTGGTGGTACCTGCTCGCGCTGCCGCTCCCCGCACTGCTCGCGCTGGTGATGCTGCAGCGGGCCTACGCCGTGGGGCACTTCGGCGTGTCGTTCGCCTCGCTGCAGGTCGCCGACCCGCTGACCGCGGTCGCGTTCGGCGCGCTGCTGCTCGGCGAGCCGCTGCCGACCGGGATCGCCCCGGTCGCGGCGGCCATGGTGACCGCCGCCGGCACCGTCGCCCTGGCCCGTACGAGTCCTCTGGAGGCCCGCAACGACCCCGCCTGACCTGCCGCGATCTCGCCTGATCTCGTCGTCCCCTGTTCTTCTCCCGGTCCTTCGCCAGCCGGATTTCCTTGCGAATGTGGAGTCACCGTCATGGCCATGCCCCTGCACAGCGTCACCGAACAGACCGGACTCGCTCCCGCCCCCGAGCGTCCCCGCCGGGTGCTGATCTCCTCCGACACCTATCCCCCCGACGTGAACGGCGCCGCGTACTTCACCCACCGCCTGGCCACCGGCCTGGCCGCCCGCGGCAACGAGGTGCACGTGGTGTGCCAGTCGGACGTCGGCCCGGCCAGCGCCGACGTCGTCGACGGCGTGATCGTGCACCGGCTGCGCTCCGCGCCGCTGCTGGTCCACCCGACGATGCGCGTCACCGTCCCCACCCGGCTCGACCGGCTGGTCGCCGCCATCAAGCCCGACGTGCTCCACACCCAGGGCCACTTCGTGGTGGGCCGGGCCGCCATCGCCGCCGCCCGCCGGGCCGGCGTGCCGATCGTGGCCACCAACCACTTCATGCCGGACAACCTCTTCCAGTTCGCCCACGTCCCCGCCAAGCTGCGGGCCCAGGCCGGGCGGCTGGCCTGGCGCGACTTCAGCCGCGTCTACAACCGCGCCGACCACATCACCACGCCCACCCCGCTCGCCGCCCAGCTCCTGGCTGACCAGGGCTTCCAGCGCGCGGTCGAGCCGGTGTCGTGCGGCATCGACCTGCGCAGGTTCCACCCGCACGCCGAGCCGAAGGCGTGGGCGCGCAGGCTGTTCGAGCTGCCCGACCGGCCCACCGTGCTGTTCGTCGGCCGCCTCGACGAGGAGAAGCGCCTGGACGAGCTGGTACGCGCCCTGCCCCTCGTGCTCAACGCGACCGACGCTCAGGTCGCGCTGGTCGGCAAGGGCAACCAGCGCGGCGAGCTGGAGAAGCTGGCCAGGCGCATCGGCGTCGCCGACCGGGTGTTCTTCCTCGGATTCGTGCCCGACGAGAGCATGCCGCAGGCGTACGCGGCGGCCGACGTGTTCGCCATGCCGGGCGTCGCCGAGCTGCAGAGCATCGCCATGCTGGAGGCCATGGCGACCGGGCTGCCGGTGGTGGCCGCCGACGCCATGGCGCTGCCGCACCTGGTGCACGGCAACGGCCACCTCTTCCCGCCCGGCGACGTCGTCTCCCTCGCCCGGCACCTGACCGGCGTCGTCGCCGACGACGACCTGCGCGCCCGGCTCGGCAGGGTCAGCCGCGAGCTGGCGCTCGCCCACGACGAGCAGACCTCGCTCGCCCGGTTCGAGAAGATCTACGACGAGGTGGCCCGATGACCCCACGGCGGAGCGTGGCGGGCGCCGTCATCGGCACCCTGGGGTCGGCGTGCGCGCTGGCGTACGCCCAGGTCGCCCTGCCCGCTCAGCCGCTGCTCAGCGACTACGCGCTGGTGCCGGGCGGGCTCATCCCCGTGCTGGCCGGGATGCTGGCGCTCGCGGGGGCGTGCCTGTGTCTCGCGTACGGGCTGGCCGCGGTCGAGCCGGCGCGCACCGCGGCCACCCGGGTGCTGCTGCTGGCCGGGGCCGCCGGGCTGATGATGAGCGCGGTCTTCCCCACCGACCCCGGCACGTCGCACGTCGGCACGCTGTCCGGGGAGATCCACCGCTGGTCGGCGGCCGTCGTCTTCACCTCGCTGCCGGTCGCCGGCTGGACCTTCGCCAGGGGGCGCGGGCCTGCGCCGCGCTGGACCGCGGTGCGGGCCATGAGCGTGGCCTCCGGCCTCGCGCTGGCGGTCTACCTGGCCGCGCACCCGACCACCGTCACCTCGCCGCTGATCAACGGGACGGCGTTCTACGGGCCGATGGAGCGCGCCGTGGTGCTGGCCGAGATGGCGCTCATCTTGGTCATGGCCCTGGCCGCGCTCGGCACGCGCCAGGCGCGCGCCGCCGCCGCACCGGCCACCGAGACCACCGAGCCCCCACGCCCCCACGACTCCGGCCCCACCCGCCTCGCCGCCTGACCGGCCCGGCACCCGCCACTCCCCACCCCTTGCCACGCCGGCGACCGATCACGCTTCGGCCTGGGTCGAAATGATGGCGGCCTAGCGTGGGCGCATGCTCGTCACACGTCACGCCGATGTCCGGGCACTACGGCCGAAGTCCTGAATGCGCTGATAATTGACGTATGCGCTTCCAGATCCTCGGACCCACCACGGTGCTGGACGAGGACGGCGCGCCCACCCCCCTCGGCGGCCCCCGGGTCCGCGCCCTGCTCACCCTGCTCGCCCGGCACGCCGGCCGCGTCGTCGCCGCCGACCAGCTGGTGGAGGGCATGTACGGCCCCCACCCCCCGGACGGCGTGGCCAACGCGCTGCAGTCGCAGGTGTCCCGGCTGCGCCGGGCACTGGGCAGGGACCTCGTGGAGTTCCACCCGGCCGGCTACCGGCTGGTCGCCGACCCGCGGGACGTCGACGCGCACCGGTTCGAGGCGCTGGCGCGGGGCGGCCGGCAGGCGCTCGCCGACGGCGCGCCCGACCGGGCCGCCACGCTGCTGCGGGAGGCACTGGAGCTGTGGCGGGGCGCGCCGCTGGCCGACGCCCCCCACGCCGAGGCGGCCGCGACCGCGCTGGAGGAGCTGCGGCTGGCCGCCGTCGAGGACCGCGTACAGGCTGACCTCGACCTCGGCCGGCACCGCGAGCTGGTCGCCGAGCTGCGCCCGCTCATCGCCGCCCATCCGCTCCGCGAACGGCTCCGCGCCCAGCTCATGCGCGCGCTCTACGGCAGCGGCCGCCAGGCCGAGGCGCTGACCGTCTACGAGGAGGCCAGGAAGCTGCTCGACGACGAGCTCGGCGTCGAGCCGGGCCCCGAGCTGGCCGCAGCCCACCTGGCCGTGCTGCGGGCCGACCCCGCGCTCGGCGCTCCCCCGCGTCCCCAGGCGACCCCGCAGGTGACCCGGCAGGCGCCGCGCCGGCGGCAGGGGCTGCGGGCGCAGCTCACCAGCTTCGTCGGCCGGGCCGAGGAGCTGGCCCAGGTGGGCGGGAGCCTGCGGGGCGGCCGGCTGGTGACGTTGACCGGGCCGGGCGGCGCGGGCAAGACGCGGCTCGCGACCGAAGCGGCCGAGCGGGAGTCCGGCGACGTCTGCTTAGTGCCGCTCGCGCCGGTCTCCGACGCCGCCGACGTGCCGCGGGCGGTGCTGGTCGCGCTCGGCGTCCGGGAGGCCCTGCGGCCCACGCCCGACGCGGTGGACCCGGCCGTCCGGCTGGTCGCCGCGCTCGCCGACCGCCGGCTGCTGCTGGTGCTCGACAACTGCGAGCATCTCGTCGCGGCCGTCGCCGAGCTGACCGACCTGCTGCTCGCCGCGTGCCCGAGGCTGCGGGTGCTGGCCACCGGCCGGGAGGCGCTGGGCATCACCGGCGAGTCGATTCTGCCCGTGGCGCCGCTGCCGCTGCCGCCGCCCGAGGCCGACGACCCGCTCAGCTACCCGTCCGTCCGGCTGTTCGCCGACCGGGCCGCGGCCGTCCGGCCGGGTTTCACGGTCGACGCCGGCAACGCCGCGGACGTCGCGGGCATCTGCCGGGCCCTCGACGGGCTGCCGCTGGCGATCGAGCTGGCCGCGGCGCGGCTGCGTACGCTGTCGGTCGCGGACGTGGCCGCGCGTCTCGGCGACCGGTTCAGGCTGCTGACCCGCGGCAGCCGTACGGCGCTGCCGCGCCACCAGACGTTGCGCGCGGTCGTCGCGTGGAGCTGGGACCTGCTCGACGCGGACGAGCAGCGCATGGCCAGGCGGCTGACCGTGTTCGTCGGCGGCGTCCGGCCCGACGCCGCCGACCGGGTGTGCGGGCTGCCGGAGGAGGTGCTGTTCTCGCTGGCGGAGAAGTCGCTGGTCGAGCTCGTCGACGGGCGTTACCGGATGTTG
>DASUCK010000404.1:0-10118 GCA_036276095.1 Nonomuraea sp.
CGTCCAGCACGGTTTCACCTTCACCCCGTCGATGTCGCTGTACGTCACGTGCGACACCGAGGAGGAGATCGACCGCCGGTACGCGGCGCTCGTGGAGGGTGGCGCGGCCCTGATGCCGCTGGGCTCCCACGGCTTCAGCAGGAAGTTCGGCTGGGTCAACGACCGCTTCGGCGTCTCCTGGCAGCTCAACCTCCCCTGACCGGCGTACGCGGCCTGACCGCGCCGAGCTGGCCAGGATCGGCGCGGAGCTGGTGGCCCGCTACGCCGGCTGACTGCTCCCGGCGTCGTCGTGCGGCCCGCGGCTGGTCCCGGGAGAGTGCGCACCTGCGGGAGCCGGGCCAGATCTGTCGAGCCCCCCACGTACCGTACACCGTACGGTACGTGGGGGGTGGGGTTTGCCCCCGTATCGAACGGGCACATGCCTCATTCACCCCCATATCCGATCTTCCATAGCCTTACCCTCATGACTGATTGGCTGGTTGGACTCATGGAGGCCCTAGGGGCGCCCGGGGCGGGCCTCGCGATCGCGTTGGAGAACCTGTTCCCGCCCCTGCCCAGCGAGGTGATCCTGCCCCTGTCGGGCTTCACCGCCAGCCGGGGCGAGATGGACCTGCTCGACGTGCTGGTGTGCACCACGCTGGGTTCGGTGCTGGGCGCGCTGGCGCTGTACTGGGTGGGCGCGCTGCTGGGGCGCGAGCGCGTGCTGGCGCTGGCGGCCAGGCTGCCGCTGGTGAAGGCGGCAGACATCGAGAAGACCGAGGCGTGGTTCCTGCGCCACGGCCGCAAGACGGTGTTCTTCGGCCGGATGATCCCCGTCTTCCGCAGCCTCATCTCCGTGCCGGCCGGGGTGCAACGGATGCCTCTGCCCACGTTCACGCTGCTGACCACGGCCGGCAGCCTCATCTGGAACACCATCTTTGTGCTGGCCGGCTATCTCCTGGGCGAGAACTGGTCGCTGGTGGAGTCCTACGTCGGGATCGGCACCAACGTGGTGATCGCCATGGTGGCGGCGGCGGTGCTCGTCTTCGTCGGAGTGCGGCTGGCCGAACGACGCAAGGGACGGCACGCGGCTCGCCGCTGACCATGCGGCAGCCGGGTGCGGTGACGTCGGGCCGCGCTCGCGTACGGTGGCGGCGTGGGCGGAGGGCCTCGACTGAAGACCCGTGGCGCTCGTCCAGCCCCGTCATGAGCAGGGAGGGATCATGGCAGGACCCGTGTACGCGGGCGCGGCCGTCCACGTGGCGGCACCGCCCCAGCAGGTGTTCGACCTGATCACCGACTGGTCCCGGCACCACGAGTGGATGTTCCTCACCACCGCCCGCCAGGTGGGCCAGGACCGGATCGAGGCCTACAGCGGGGTGCGGCCGTTCGGCTTCCTGGACACCATGACGATCACCCGCTGGGATCCGCCGGCGCTGGTGCTGGTGGAGCACACCGGGCGGCTGGTACGCGGCCGCGGCGCCATCCGGGTACGCCCGCGCCCGGACGGCGGCAGCCGGGTCGTGTGGGCCGAGGAGCTGTGTCCTCCGTTCGGTCCGCTGGGCCGCGCCCTGTGGCCCCTGGCCGCGCCGGTGGCCACGGCGCTGCTGCGTCACTCGCTGCGCCGGCTGGCCGCGCTGGCCTCCCCGGCCGAACGCCGCTGACGCTCAACCCGCGTAGCCCCTCCCGCGGCGCGGGTGACCGCCGCGATCACCGGCGCCGGCCACGGCCCTGGGCGCCGGAGGGCGCTCAGGCGCTCCAGTCGCCCGCGCCGCCCGGTACCGGAGCGGCCGGGTCGTACGGTTCGCGGGTGAAGACGAACGTGTTGAGGTCGAGGTGGTCGGGGGCCAGGCGCAGCGTCTCGCCGGCGTAGTAGCCGTCCAGGCCGAGCCAGGTGCCGTCGGGCTGGGGGACGAAACGGGAGGCGCGGCCGCCGCCGTCGAGCGGTTGCAGCGACAGACCGCGTTCGGGCAGGAGCCGCAGCGCGTACGGCTTGGGCCCCCAGTGCCACAGCCCGGTGAGGGCGAGCAGGTCGGGGTCGGCGGGGGCGGGCCGCCACTCGTCGGGCAGGCGGGGTTCGTGCTCGTCGAGGATGTCGAGCAGGTCGGTGGCCAGGCGGCCGCTCAGGCCGGAGGTGGTGTTGGCCATGAACAGCACGCCGACCCCTTCGGCGGGCTCGGCCCACACCGTGGCCAGGAAGCCGGGCATGGAGCCGCTGTGGCCGGCCAGGCGGCGGCCGCCGGCGCGGGACAGCTGCAGGCCCAGGCCGAACCCGCCGGTCCAGGTGTCGCCGTCGTCGACGACGGCGGGTTCGCGCATCTCGGCCAGGGTGTCGGGGCACAGCACGCCGCCGGTGTCGCCGCACAGGAACGCCGCCCAGAGGGCCAGGTCGTGGGCGGTGGACCACAGCTGGCCCGCGGGGGCCATGGCGCCGGCGTCGTGTTCGGGTTCGGGGAGCACCACGTCGGCCCACGGGTGGACGGCGTACCCGGTGGCGTGCGGGGGGCGCGGGCGCGGGGTGGTGTCGCGCATGCCGAGCGGGGCCAGCACCTCGCCGCGCAGGGCCTGCAGCCAGCTGGTGCCGCGCAGGTGGGCGACGAGCTCGCCGAGCAGGGCGAAACCGACGTTGGAGTAGTGGAAGCGGCGGCCGGGGCGGTGTTTGAGCTCACCGGGGCCCAGGCGGCCGAACAGGTCGCCGGTGGGGACGCCGGGGGTGCGTTCCCACCACTGGGTGGGGGGTTCGGCGGTCAGGCCGGAGGTGTGGGACAACAGCTGGGCGATGGTCAGGTGGCCGTGGGGGGCGCCGGGCAGGTGGCCGCCGAGGGTGTCGCCGAGGGCCAGGGCGCCTTCGTCGCGCAGCCGCATGACCACGACGGCCACCATGCTCTTGGTGATCGAGCCGATGCGGTATTGGGTGGCGGGGGTGGGCGGGGCGTCGCCGACGCGGCCGCGGCCGCCGAACCAGGCGGTGCGCCCGTCGCGCACGATCGCGGCCGTCAGCGACGGCACCCGGCATTCGGCCTGTTCGACGGCCAGCCTGCGCAGCAGGGCGCGGGCGGTGCGGTGTCCCACCTGACTCATGAGCGACAAGAGTAGCCGCTGCCGCCGGGGGACAGGCCGGCGCGGCCCGCCCGACTCGGCGATCTTGCCGGGCTGCTCTACGCTGGCCCAGGACGCACACGCGACGCCACACCGGACCCGTGGGGGAGGGGCCGGGCGCAGGAAAGGAGGCACACCGTGCAGCCGCAGCCCGACGGCCCTTCCGCGGCCTCCTTAGACGCCGTCCTCGAACGCATCACCTACGCCAACGAGGAGACCGGCTACACCATCGCCCGCGTGGCCACCGAGCGCACCGGTGCGGATCTGCTGACCGTGGTCGGGCCGCTGCTCGGCGCCCAGGTGGGGGAGTCGCTGCGGCTGCGCGGCCGCTGGACCTCCCATCCGCGTTACGGGCGGCAGTTCGAGGTGTGGTCGTACACGACCGTGCTGCCGGCCACCGTGCAGGGCATCCGCCGCTACCTGGGTTCGGGCCTCATCAAGGGCATCGGCCCGAAAATGGCCGAGCGGATCGTCGACCATTTCGGCGTCGACACCCTGGAGGTCATCGAGCAGCAGCCCGAACGCCTGACCGAGGTGCCCGGGCTGGGCCCCAAACGCACGAGGATGATCGCGGCCGCCTGGGAGGAACAGAAGATCATCAAGGAGGTGATGATCTTCCTGCAGGGTGTCGGGGTGTCGACCTCGATCGCGGTGCGCATCTTCAAGCAGTACGGCGAGTCGTCCATCACCGTGGTCCGCAACCAGCCGTACCGGCTGGCCGACGACGTGTGGGGCATCGGGTTCAAGACCGCCGACACCATCGCCCAGGCCGTCGGCATCCCCCACGACAGCCCCGAACGCGTCAAGGCCGGCCTGCGCTACACCCTGTCCCAGGCCGCCGACGACGGCCACTGCTACCTGCCGGCGCCCAACCTGGCCGCCGACGCCGTCAAGATCCTGGACGTGCCGGCCGACCTGGTCGCCGCCTGCCTGGAGGAGCTGGTGGCCGAGGAGGGCGTCGTGCGTGAGCCCGTGCCGGCCGGTGAGGCCGTGGTGCCGGCGGTCTACCTGCCGCCTTTCCAGCGCGCCGAGCAGTCCCTGGCCTCCGGGCTGCTGTCGCTGCTGCGCGGCGGGCACGACCGGCTCAAGGCGTTCGCCGACGTCGACTGGGCGCGTGCCGAAGCCTGGCTGCACGCCCAGACCGGCGCGGAGCTGGCGCCCGAGCAGCGCCAGGCGGTCCGGCTGGCGCTGACGGAGAAGGTCGCCGTCCTCACCGGCGGTCCCGGCTGCGGCAAGAGCTTCACCGTACGGTCGATCGTGCTCCTGGCCCGCGCCAAGCGCGCCCGGGTCATCCTGGCCGCCCCCACCGGCCGGGCCGCCAAGCGACTGGCCGAGCTGACCGGTCACGAGGCCACCACCGTCCACCGGCTGCTGCAGCTGCGCCCAGGCGGGGAGGCCACCTTCGACCGGGACAACCCCCTGGACGCCGACCTGGTCGTCGTGGACGAGGCCTCGATGCTGGACCTGCTGCTGGCCAACAAGCTCGTCAAGGCCGTCGCCCCCGGCGCCCACCTGCTGCTGGTCGGCGACGTCGACCAGCTGCCCTCCGTCGGCGCCGGCGAGGTGCTCAAGGACCTGCTGGCGGCCGAGGACATCCCGCGCGTGCGGCTGACGCAGATCTTCCGCCAGGCCCAGGAGTCGGGCGTCGTGGTCAACGCCCACCGCGTCAACACCGGCCGCCATCCCGTCCTGGAGGGAATGAAGGACTTCTTCCTGTTCCCGTGCGAGGAGCCGGAGGAGATCGCCGCCCTGACCGTCGACGTCGTGGCCCGCCGCATCCCGGCCAGGTTCCGCCTCGACCCGCGCCGCGACGTGCAGGTCCTGGCCCCCATGCACCGCGGCGCGGCCGGCGCCGGCGCGCTCAACGCCGCCCTGCAGGAGGCCCTGACCCCCGCCCGCGAGGGCATGCCCGAGCGCCGGTACGGCGGGCGCGTCTTCCGCGTCGGCGACAAGGTCACCCAGCTGCGCAACAACTACGACAAAGGCGCGGCCGGGGTGTTCAACGGCACCGTCGGCATCGTCACCGACATCCGGCCCGACGAGCACAAGCTGACCGTCCTGACCGACGAGGAGGAGTCGGTCGACTACGCCTTCGACGAGCTCGACGAGCTCGCCCACGCCTACGCGGTGTCCATCCACCGCTCCCAGGGCAGCGAGTACCCGGCCGTGGTGGTGCCGCTGGCCACCAGCGCGTGGATGATGCTGCAGCGCAACCTCCTCTACACCGCCATCACCCGCGCCAAGCGGCTCGTGGTGATCGTCGGCTCCCGCCGGGCGCTGGCCCAGGCCGTCCGCACCAAAGGCGCCGGGCGGCGGCACACCGGTCTCACCCACCGGCTCACCCTGCGTTGACCTGCCTTGATGAGGCAGAAGTGATGTAAATGTGACCGAACTCTCGGCAATCATTACTCGTCTTACATACAGGAGCATTATGGTTTTTGGGGTGCCTTTGGTGCCCTTGGGGGAGAGGACTGTCGTGAACGTTGCGCCCGCTTGGAGGAGACCGGCCGCCTCCGTCGCGCTGCTGGCCGCGGCCGCGCTGACCACCTCGTGCTCGAACGGCGGCACCACCGCCCAGAACGCGGGCGCCGCCGACCCCACCACCACGGCCACCCCCGAGGCCCCCACCATCACGATCACCCCCGCCGAAGGCAACGCCAAAGTCAACCCCGACAAGCGCATCACCGTCGCCGCCGCCGGCGGCGCCCTGGAGGACGTCACCGTCGACGGCGAGGGCGAGCAGATCGAGGGCCGCTTCAACGCCGACAGGACCCGCTGGGTCTCCAAGACCCCGCTCAAGCCCTCCACCGACTACAACGTCACCGCCAAGGCCGGCGTCACCACCGCCACCAGCACGTTCACCACCGTCAAACCCGAACGCGCGCTGCAGGTCGTCGACGTGACCCCCAACGCCAAAGGCGAGAAGGTCGGCGTCGGCGCCCCCATCATCGTCACCTTCAACCAGCCGGTCGCCAACAAGGCCACCATCGAGCGCGCCCTGGAGGTCGAGGCGGAAAAGCCCGTCGAAGGCGCCTGGCGCTGGGTGGACGACACCAAGGTCATCTACCGCACCGCCAAATACTGGCCCGCCCACCAGAAAGTCACGTTCAACGCCCGCATCACCGGCATCAAGGGCGGCAAGGGCCTGTACGGCACCAAGGACTACGCGACCACCCTGTCCATCGGCGCCAAGCAGATCAGCAAAGTCGACACCCGCACCAAGCGGATGTACGTCTACCGTGACGGCAAACGCGTACAGACCATGCTCATCAGCGCCGGCATGGCCACCACCCACGAGTACACCACCACCTCCGGCGTCCACCTCACCATGGAACGCGGCAACCCCGTCCGCATGATCTCCCCAGGCCGCAAGAAGGGCGACCCCGGCTACTACGACGTGATGATCAACCACGCCGTACGCATCTCCAACTCCGGCGAGTACGTCCACGCCAAGAACAACGTCTGGGCGCAGGGCGTGCGCAACGTCAGCCACGGCTGCATCAACGCCCGCCCCGACCAGGCCAAATGGTTCTACGACCACGTCCAGCGCGGCGACGTCGTCGAGGTCGTCGGCACCGACCGCGAACTGGAGTGGAACAACGGCTGGGGCTACTGGCAGCTGCCCTTCTCCCAGTGGAAGAAGGGCAGCGCCCTGAACGGCAAGGCCTGACCGCGCCACCTGCCACCCGCGCCACCCCGCGCCCCCTCGCCGTGTCACAGGCCGTCCAGCCGCGTCGTCTAACCGGTAGACGGCAACCGACGCGACGGGAGCGGACGTGGACACCACCCCAGCCCACCCCTCCGGCGACTTGCGGGACGCGCGAGCCTGGCTGACCACCGTGGTCGCCCGCATCTGCCTGGACGAACTCGGCTCGGCCCGGGCCAGACGCGAGAACCACGTCGGCCCCTGGCTCCCCGAACCCCTCGTCACCCCCTGGCGCCCCGACCGGCCGGATGACCCCCGCCCAGGCGCGGGCCGCCATTCACGCCATGGCGACCTGCCCCGGCTTCCACGCCGCCTACCGGGCCTCGGCCGGGCACTGCTACCGGATGGGGGCACGGCCGCCGCTCACGGCCCCCACGACGGTCGCGTTCGGCTCGCGCGACCTCATCCTCCTGCCCGGCCTAGCCCGGCACCTCGACGAGCTGCCGCCCGGCACCCGCGTGGGGGAGTTGCCCGGCTGCGGCCACGTCCCCCTGGCCGACGACCCCGCCGCCGTGGCCGCCCTCATCACCGCATCGGCCCGCGTCCGCGACCGCCCGGCGTGACCGCCTCCTGCCCGGCCGCGGACTGACATCCGGCTCCCGCTGCGAGGAGGCGGCGTGCAGGACATGCGAGTGCTGAAGCAGGCACCTCTAGGCGGGACGCGTCAGCAGTTCTTCCACGCGCTCGATCGCCGCCCGTAACTCGTCCAGCTCCCACTCCGTCAACACAACCTCCTTCCAATCCCCAGGCTCGTTTCGCTTCCCTTCGGCGACGCGGAGGTACTCGGTGTGATGAGCGTGCAGGGCCTCGAGAAGGGACGCACTGCGGAAAGTGACAGGCGAGCCTCGCCCTGCCTCGTTCCCAATCACGAATATGGTGCTATGACCCACCCGGAGTTGGCTCAGCCGATAACAGAACACCGAGTGCGACCACCTGTTGCCGTTGGACAAAGGACCCATGAGCGGAACCAGGTCACGATCACACGCAAAAATCCTCTTCTCCACGGGGTCCTTGAGCGAAGGGGCCGCGACGGGGCCGCCCCGGCTGGGCGGGACGCCCAATCCCCACGGCTGGCCAGTGAATTCGACCGACAGACGCGGCCTGACCATCCGCCCCCAGTAGTCATCGAAGCACTCCTCCGCGACTGCGAAGAACTCCTCGGCGATCACGAAGAACTCCTCGGGAAAGTCGACTCCGTAACACGCCCGCAGAACATCCCGGCTGTTAAGCCCGCGGGCGTACAAGGCCTTCGCAAGACGGACCATCGAGGCGTAGTCTCCACGCGACGATTGCCTGCGGAGCCGCCTGATCATTGCGTCAGCCACCGTAGAAGTCCTCCAGCTTGCGGGGTCCAGCGGGTGACATCGAGTGGCCCGGCATGCTCCTCCACCGCCACATCCCCCTCAGCCCTGACCCCGCCACCTCGGCCGGATCAGCCGCCCTCACCGTTCCGTTCCCCGTGCCGTTCCCCGCGCAGCAGCGGATGGGAGCGCATCGCCACCTCCAGCTCGCCCGGCAACTCATCCCGGTAGCGGCCCAGCGTCGACAGGTCACTGTGGCCGAGCACCCGCCGCACCGCGTCCATGTCGACCGCGTCCGCCAGCAAATGAGTGGCCGTCGTGTGCCGCAACCCATGAGGCGTCACCGAACGCCGACGATCGGGGTCGACCCGCGCCTGCACCCGGTCGATCACCGCCTGCACGTCGCCGCGCGCCAGCCGCCGCCCCCGCCACGACAGCAGCAACGCCTTCTCCTCCACCACGCCCTCCACCACCGGCCGCCCCCGCTCCAGGTACGCCTCCAGCACCCCCGCCACGTCACCGGGCAACGGCACGTCCCGCGTCCGCCCGCCCTTGCCGAAAATCCGCCAGTAGCGCACCCCGTCGTTGGTGAAGAAGTCCTCCACATTGGCACGCACCAGCTCCGACACCCGCGGCCCCACCGTGGCCAGCAGCAACACGATCAGCCCGTCACGCAGCTCGGTGCGCTGGTCACGCCGCCTGCCCTCCGACGGCGCCGCCTCCGGCAGCGCCCGCGCCGCCCCGATCAACCCCTGAGCCTGCTCCCGCGTCAACGCCCGCCGGTGCGGACGCAGCCCACCGCGCTCCCTGGCCGTCACCGTCGCGGCCGTCATCGGATTGACCTGCACCCACCCCGCCAGCGTCGCATGCTTGAACAACGCCGAGATCGACCGCCGGAACCGCGCCTGCGACGACGGCGACTGCCCCGCCCGAACACCCCCACCGGAGCCCCCCGAGCCGCCCCCGCCGCCGCCCGCCCGCCGCCCGTCCGGCTTGCGGGCGAACGCCAACAAGATCGCATCGACATCCTCGCCGGTCAGATCATCAAGAACCGTCACCGCCCCCGCCAACTCCACCAACGTCGCCACATCCCGCGCGTACACCTCGGCGGTCGACGGCGACAACGCCCCCGTCACGGTCTTGGCCCGCACCAGCTCCACATAACGATCCGCCGCCTCCGCCACCGTCACCCGGTCGAGCTCCGCAGGCCGCACCCGCTGCCCCCTTTTCCGCCGGCCCAGCACCACACACGATCACACCCGACCGTAGCCCAGCCCACCGACGAAAAACGCCCCACCCCAAGGCGGCACCCCCGAAACGACCGCCGCGACAGGACAACGCGCTCAGATATCGCGGAACGTCTCGATCCGCGCCCCCAAAGCGTTCAACCGCTCCGCCAGATCCTCATACCCCCGGTTGATCACGTACACATTGCGCAACACCGACGTGCCCTCGGCTGCCATCATCGCCAGCAGCACCACCACCGCCGGCCGCAGCGCCGGCGGGCACATCATCTCCGCGCTGCGCCACCGCGTCGGCCCCTCCACCAGCACCCGATGCGGATCCAGCAACTTCACCGACGCTCCCAGCCGCGTCAGCTCCGTCAGATAGATCGCCCGGTTGTCATACACCCAGTCGTGAATCAGCGTCGACCCCTGCGCCGACGCCGCGATCGCCGCGAAGAACGGCACATTGTCGATGTTCAGCCCCGGGAACGGCATCGGATGAATCTTGTCGATGGGGGAGACCAGCTTCGACGGCCGCACCGTCAGATCCACCAGCCGCGTACGCCCGTTCGCCGCCGCGTACTCCACCCCCCGATCATGGTCCAGACCCATCTCCTCCAGCACCGCCAGCTCGATCTCCAGGAACTCCACCGGCACCCGGCAGATCGTCAGCTCCGACGACGTCACCACCGCAGCCGCCAGCAGACTCATCGCCTCCACCGGATCCTCCGAGGGGGAGTAGTCGACATCCCGCTCGATCTCCGGCACCCCGTGCACCGTCAGCGTCGTCGTACCGACCCCCTCCAC
>DASUCK010000405.1:0-3344 GCA_036276095.1 Nonomuraea sp.
GCCGTCGAGCAGGATCTCCATGTCGGCCAGGCTCGAGACGGCGACCCCGCAGGTGCCGAACTCGCCCTCGGCCATCGGGTCGTCGTGGTCGTAGCCGTAGAGGGTCGGCATGTCGTAGGCGATCGACAGCCCCGTGCCGCCCGCGGCGATCAGCTTCTTGAAGCGGTCGTTGGTGTCCTCGGCCGTCCCGAAGCCGGCGAACATGCGCATCGTCCACAGGCGCCCGCGATGGCCGGTGGGGTGGATGCCGCGCGTGAAGGGCGGCTCGCCGGGCAGCCCCAGGTCATCGACCTCGTCCCATCCGGCGCCGGCGTCGCTGGTCGGGCTGAAGCGGTAGCGCGGCCGACCCGCATCGGGATCGTTGGCCGCATCGGCCAGGTCGGCCGGCGTGTAGACCCGCTCGATCTCGACGCCCGACTGGGTGATGAACCGCGGCCGCCGTTCCGGCGCGCGCTCCAGGGCTGGGTCGAGGCGCTCGCGCGCCCATCGGTCCTGGTACTGCTGCCAGCGGTCGCGGTTGCTCATGTGGGGCGCAGTGTGCGGGCAAGACCGATGCCGCCGCAACCGACCGCAGTTGCAAGGGGAACATCCTCATGCTGACCGAGCTCCACGTCCACTCGTCCGCAGCGTGTACTTCACAGGCACCATCACGGATCCCAAGAAGACCGATCTGGCGTTCAGCCACCTCGCGGCGGACGGCACCTCGCCTCTGGCGGTTCTGGGCCGTCGGCGCGGGTCTCGGCGATGCGCCCTTGACGATTGGTCTCGACTCGACGACCTGCGCGGCGTACGGTCTCAAGCAGCAGGGTGCGCTCCACCCCGCGCACACACCCAGCTACGCGGGTCGTACCTACGACCCATCGATCACCGAGCCCGCAATGGGGACCTCGGCGTACACGATGTAGTCGCTCCCTGCTATCCCGGTCGAGCCGTCGGCGGTCTCGACACAGATCGTCACGGTGCCGGGCGGGTCTCTTGGCGGCGTGTCCCCCAGCGCGGGGAGAATCTGTCCAGGCCATCCCTCTCGGTAGACCACCGCGTTCAGGGGCCCGCCGACTGCATCCATCTCTGGCGCGAGCCCCATCTGCGGGAAGGCGGCGCGCAGACTCGCACCATCATCCAGCCGGAAGCTGGCACGGATCGTCTCGACACTACCCACGCAAGACCGTAAGGGCGTGGACAAGGGCTGAGCCGCGACTCCGTTCGGCACAGCCTGCCTTGGGGGACCGAATGCTGACCCTATGGCAAACACAGCAACCCCGCCGACCAGAACCGCAACTGCAGCCAACAGCACCGCCCGGAAGATCGAACCAAGCGGCCGGCCGGATCTCATCGTGTTGTCCATCCCTCCCATTGATTGCCGCCCGTTACCTGGCAGTGGTATGGAGTGAAAAATCCGCCGCCATCAGCATCGCAGGGGGCACTAATCGCCGCGGGACCCCAGGCGTCGGCTTCGTTGAGCCGCCTAGTGATCTTCATGATCTGATAGTGGTTAGCGTCGAATCCAGCCAGCGTATCACCCACGTTCCAATGTTCCGCAAATGTCGAGCCGACCGCGCCGCCGCGCCAACAAACAGCATCACGACCCAAGCTTCGGACCGAGACCAGCGGCTGGCCCATCGGCCAATGGTCGAAGAGGTAGCGGTCGCCAGACAGCACGACCCGGTAGAAGTGGAATCCATTGTCCGTCGGAGCGGCCCCATGGCTCACCGGAGTCGCGAGTACGGTGGTCCACCCGGCGCATCCGGGTGCCCCGGGATTGCGTCCCCACGCCGTTAGGAGGCGCTGACCACCTCCATTGCAGTTCGTCACGTTTGCGGGGTCGTCGCAGATACCGCGGCCGATCTGGATAATCGAGCTTGAGCAGTCATTCGTTGTGCACGTGCCGGGCGCGTATTGGAGGCTCACGAATGCGAACGAACCGCGCGCCAAGCCGTTGTCGTTGGTGCAGAGGATGAGCGCCTGCGGATCTAGGTGGGCGTAAAGGCCCGTTCTGGCATCACGGTGATACTCGCCCATCCCCCGTGGGTCGGCCGCTCCGCAGGCGGCCGACCCATCGCCCGCGAGAGCTTCACTAGTACCGGTGCTCAGAAGGACCGCCAACGCCATTGCTGCTGCGAGTGAGCGGAACTGCGAGTGAGCGGACCATGCCACCTCCTAACCGTAGACGCGATGTCAAGGAAGCGTGCGAGGCCTCTCCGTTGCGTCGGTGAGGCCAGGTGCCGGCCCTTCGAGGCCGCTGAATCCTGATACCCATGATGCCTGCTGGGTACGCATGACAGCGATCCTGAACACCCTCGGCGGTCTGACTAACAAGGGCGCCGTGCGTCAGCCACCCCGCCGGCGCGTCTCGCAGCGCGCGGGACTGAGCTCCACAATGCTGCCGCGACGGAGCGGGACCTGCGGTGGCAGGCGCGCCCATCGGATCCAACCGGCCGCACGCCATCGTTGGTACCTGGCTCACCGCCCACAAGGCGTTCGCGGGGAAAACGACCACCGGGAAGCCGGCCAGCACGATCCCCGCCGGTCGTCTGAAGCGCGGCGAACCGACGAGTCCGGCCGCCAGCACGAGCTCGAGCAGGCGCCGAGATCGCGACGATCTCTGCGCGGAACGGAATGGCATCGGCAGGTGCTGAAGGCACGGTCGCGGCGCGTTCAGTTGGGCAATCCCCTAACCGGCCAATACCGCAGTCAGGCTGAGGCGCACGATGTCGCGCCCGGAGAGGTCCCCCCCGCCGACCGCAGTGACGCCGCCGGGTCCACGTGCGACGATCAACCTCCAGGCCCCGATGGAGAGGATTCGATGTTCGACACCCTGCGGCTGCTGCCGATGCTCCCGGCGCACGATCCCGATCGTGCCCGCGACTGGTATCGCGACCACCTCGGCCTCACCCCGACGCGCGAGCTGCCTGAGCTCGAGATGAACGTGTTCCCCGGCTTCATCTCGTACCGCTCGCCGAATGCCGGGACCGCGCGGAGCACGGCGGCGGTGTGGCTCGCCCCCGACTTCGACGCGGCGGTGGCCGAGCTCCGTCGACGCGCGGTCCCGCTCGAGACCTACGACATGCCCGAGCTGAGCTGGGAGGACGGCGTGGCCACCGACCCGCTGGGCGGGCACGCCTGCTGGTTCGTCGACAGCGAGGGCAACACGTTCATGGTGAGCGACCTGGGCGTCAGCTAGCGGTTGGCGCGCCCAGGAGCGTCCGGCACGCCGGGTGCATTCGGGGCGAGCATGTTCACCCTGATTCGCCGCCTCGTCACCGGGTGGTTGCTGGCCCGCCTGCTGCGCCGCCTGCTCGGAGGGTCACGCCGGCCACGCTCCCGCTGAGCCGGGAGTGGAGGCC
>DASUCK010000406.1:0-4197 GCA_036276095.1 Nonomuraea sp.
GCGAAGCGCCCGAGCCGCCACCGCCCCGGCTGCGCGAGGCCGTGCTGTCCATGGCCCGCCGCCGCCGCGGCCCGGCACCGCTGGGGGTCGCCTCCGTCGCGGTCCCGTACGCCCAGCAGGTCGCCCTCATGGACGACCTGCTGGCCGACCTCGGCGAGCACCAGTGGGACACCCCCATCGACCGCCACGGCACCGTCACCGGCCTGGTCGAGCACCTGATGGCCAACGACGCCGCCGTTGCCCGCTTCATGGGCGTCCCCGCCGCCGGCGCCCCCACCCTCCACCGACGCTGGCGCGAGCAGGCCGGCAACCTCCTCGAACGCGTCTCCTCCAGCAGCGAGGTGCTGCTCGGCGTCGAGGTGACCCTCGCCGGCGCCCGTCCGGCCCGCGCGCCGCTGCGCCAGGCCCTCGTCCAGCGCACCTTCGAGACCTGGACGCACGCCGACGACATCAGGGCCGCCACCGACCGCGCCACGGCCGCCCCCCGCGACGAGCACGTGCACATGATCGCCGAGTTCGGCCTGGCACTGCTGCCGCGCGCGCTGAAGGGCCCCCGCCGCGACGTGTCGGTGACCGTGGTGCTCACCGGCCCGGGCGGCGGCACGTGGACGATCCCGCTCTCGCCGACGTCCGACCGGGTCGCCGTGATCATCTCGGCCGGCGCGGTCGACTTCTGCCGGCTGCTGGCCGACCGCCGGCCGCCCGGCTCGTTCCCGTACGCGGCCGAGGGCGACGGCGCCCTCGCCCGAGACATCATCCATGCTGCCGCAACGCTGGGGTGCGACTGATGAGCGACGTGGAGCTGTGCGCCCGGCTGACCGCCGGTGACCTCGACGCCCTGGCCGAAGCCTACGACCGGCACGGCTCGTACGTGTACGGCGTCGCGGTCAAGGTCACCAAGAGCCGGGCGTACGCCGAGGAGGTCACCCAGGGCGTGTTCGTGGCCCTGTGGGAGCAGCCCATGTCCTACGACCCGAGCCTCGGCTCGCTGCGCGGCTGGCTGGTGAGCCGCGCGCTGCACGAGTCGGCCCTGCGGGCCAGGGTCGGCTGACCGTCAGCCGACGGGCGCGTTCCAGGCCAGGAGCACCGGCTCGGCGTGCTCGAACCCGAGCCGGGAGTATGTCCCGGTGTCGAGCTTGAACAGCCTGCCCTCGGCCGGCCCGAGGCCGAGCCAGCGGGCCGCCAGCACGCGCAGGAAGTGCCCGTGCGCCACCAGCGCCACCCGTCCGCCGGCCGCCCGGGCGCGGGCGATCACCCGGTCGGCGCGGGCGCCCACCTGCGCCGCGCTCTCGCCGGGGTGCTCGGCGTCGCCGGGGATGACGCCGTCGCGCCAGAGGTACCAGCCCGGCCGGGTCTCGCGGATCTTCGGCGTGGTGATGCCCTCGTAGCCGCCGTAGTCCCACTCCCACAGGTCGGCGTCCACCTGGTGGTCCGGCAGGCCGGCCAGCTCCGCCGTGCGCCGGGCGCGCCGGGCGGGCGAGACCAGCACCAGATCGAACGGCCGCTCCTTGACCAGCGGCACCAGCGCCCTGGCCTCCCGCTCGCCGCGCTCCGTCAAAGGCAGGTCGGTGCGTCCGGTGTGCTTGCCCGCCCTGCTCCACTCGGTCTCACCGTGCCGGAGCAGCAGCATCTCGTCCATGCCCCCATCATCCGGCACGCTTGACCTCGACCAGGCGTGAGGTAGCAGGGTGGGGCGCATGGCAGCGACCAGACCGCACGCCTTCGGCCCCGCCGCGAACCTCCGCCCGGAGACCTTGCCCGACCCCGTCCCCGCCGAGGTGGCACGCGCCCGGGAACTCGGCGCCCACGGGCCGAGGTCGCAGCAGGTCGTCGCCGAGGCGGAGTCACAGCTGCCCCGCTGATACGTCGCCCGTTTCCGGAATTGATACGCTTCACCGAGCGCAGTGTGCAGCGAAGTCCGGTGCGAATCCGGCGCTGTCCCGCAACTGTCATAGCCAGGTCGCCTGCCTCCGCGCTGACGCCGTCAACCCTCGTGGAAAAGGGTGATCCGTCGCTCATCGCGGGTCTCTCGGTTCCGACAGTGTGAAAGGACTTCTCGTGAGGCCCGTACGCATGGCCCTCGCGGGCGCGCTGCTGGGAACGCTGGTGCTGGCCGGATGCGGTCAGTCCGGCACCACCACGGCCACCTCCGCCCCCTCCGCCTCCCCTTCCGGCCCCGCCTCCTCCGCTCCCGCCGCCGGTTTCCCCGTCACCGTCGAGGCGGGCAACGGCCCGGTCACCATCGCCGACAGGCCCGAGCGCATCGTCTCCCTCTCGGCCACGCACACCGAGACGTTGTTCGCGATCGGCGCGGGCCCCCAGGTCGTCGCGGTGGACGACCGGTCGAACTTCCCGCCGGAGGCCCCCAAGACGGACCTGTCCGGCTTCAAGCCGAACATCGAGGCCATCGTCGCCAAGAAGCCCGACCTGGTGGTCATCTCCGACGACCTCGGACACATCGTCGCCGAACTGGGCAAGGTCAACGTGCCCGTGCTGCTCCAGCCGGCCGCCACGAAGATCGACGAGGCGTACGAGGAGATCGCCGAGCTGGGCGCGGCCACCGGCAACAAGGAGAAGGCCGACGCGCTGGTCGCCGACATGAAGGCGGCCCTGGGCGAGCTCGCCGCCGCGGCCCCCAAGACGAAGCTCACCTACTACCACGAGCTCGACCAGACCCCGTACGCCGCCACGTCCAAGACGTTCATCGGCCAGATCTACGCGATCTTCGGGCTCACGAACATCGCCGACCAGGCGCCGGACCCGGCGGGCGGCTACCCGAAGCTGTCGGCCGAGTTCGTCGCCCAGGCCGACCCCGACCTGATCTTCCTGGCCGACGTCAGGTGCTGCGGGCAGAACAAGGAGGTCATCGCCAAGCGGCCCGGCTGGGGCGGCCTGTCGGCGATCGAGAAGGGCCGCGTGGTCGAGCTCGACGACGACATCGCCTCCCGCTGGGGGCCGCGCATCGTGGACCTGGCCGAGACCATCGGCGACGCCGTGGCCAAGGCCGGCGCGAACTGACCATGGCGTCGCAGGCCGGCCCGTCCAGGGCCAGACCCCTCTGGGTGGCGTCCGCGCTGGGCGTGCTGGCCGTGTCCGTGGTCGCGGGGCTGCTCGACGGGGCCGCCGAGATCGCGCCGTGGCAGGTCGTGCTCCAGGCGCTCGACTGGCTGCCGCTGATCCACCTCGACTCGGGGCTCGCGCCCGTCGAGCAGGGGCTCCTGTACGAGCTGCGCCTGCCCAGGGTGCTGGTCGCGGCCGTGGTGGGCGGGCTGCTGGCCATGGCCGGGGCCGGCTACCAGGGCGTGTTCAGGAACCCGCTGGCCGACCCGTACCTGCTGGGGGCGGCCGCGGGCGCGGGGCTGGCCACGACGGTGGCCATCGTGGCGCTGCCGGCGGTGGCGGGGAGCCTGCCGGTCGCGGCCTTCGCCGGGGCGGTCGGGGGGGTGTTCCTGGCGTACACGCTGGGCAACACCGCCGGGCGGTCGGGCGGCACCGCCACGCTGGTGCTGGCCGGGGTGGCGGTCACGTCGTTCCTGACCGCGATCCAGACGTTCGTGCAGCAGTTCAAGGTCGAGGAGCTGCAGCGGGTCTACTCGTGGATCCTCGGCGACGTCGGCGGCGGGTGGGAGCAGCTGTGGATGGTGCTGCCGTACGCGGCCGTGTCGACCGTGGCGCTCCTGCTGCACGGGCGCATGCTCGACGTGCTGTCCGTCGGGGACGAGGAGGCGGCCGGGCTCGGGGTGCGGGCGGCGAGGGTGCGGTTCACGGTGCTGCTGGCGGCGTCGCTGGCCACCGCGGCGGCCGTGGCGGTGAGCGGGCTGATCGGGTTCGTGGGCATCGTGGTGCCGCACGTCGTGCGGCGGCTGGCGGGCGGCTCGTACCGGATCGTGCTGCCGTTGTCGCTGATCGGCGGCGCGGCCTTCCTCGTGCTGGCCGACCTGGTGGCGCGTACCGTGCTCGCGCCCGCGGAGCTGCCGATCGGCGTGGTCACGATGTTCGTGGGGGCGCCGTTCTTCGTGGGGGTGCTGCGGATGACCAGGCGGTCGGTCACGTGATCGAGACCCGCGGCCTGTCGGTGCGGCTCGGCGAGCGGGACGTCGTCGACGACGTCGGCCTGCGGGTGCGCAGAGGCGAGTGGCTGGCCGTGATCGGGCCGAACGGCGCCGGCAAGTCCACCCTCCTCAAGGCCGTCATGGG
>DASUCK010000407.1:0-8237 GCA_036276095.1 Nonomuraea sp.
CAAATGGATCACCCGTTACAACACCCGAAGGAGACACTCCACCCTCGGCTATCTCAGCCCTATCGACTACGAGCAGCAAACCACCGATAAGGTGCTGCTCGCCGCATAACATCCCGTGTCCACACCTCGGGGCGAGCCCCCCTGTGTCCCGCCGCCCTGCGGACGCACCCGCGCCGGCGGCAACAACGGGCGGGCCATCTCCCAGAACCCGTCCGGGACGATCCACCCCCACTCGTTCCTTCCCACGCCCTACTAACGTCCCACTCACCACATAGGACACGGTCTAAAACACCACCACCCCGGCGGGCGGCTCGTCTTCCACGTCTTCGCCGCGTTGGCGGAGTTCATCCGCGAGCTCATCGTGGAGGGCACGCACGAGGGCCTGGCCGCCGCCTCCCGCGCCCGCGGCCAGCGCCTGGGACGCCCACCGGCGGTGACGCCCCAGCAGTTCCGTCACGCCCGCGACCTGCTCACCCGGCCGGAGAACACCGTCGCCTCGACCGGCACG
This sequence comes from Nonomuraea sp., assembly GCA_036276095.1. Taxonomy (GTDB): domain Bacteria; phylum Actinomycetota; class Actinomycetes; order Streptosporangiales; family Streptosporangiaceae; genus Nonomuraea. Next base: position 509 of record DASUCK010000407.1, read on the forward strand.
TCGGCTGGATGCTGCGACAGGGTGGTGTGCCATTCACGTAGCACCTTGAGACCGTAGTTTCGAACTCGGCGTCCGATCACCGCCAGAACTGGCGTACCGTTATCGGCCAGGCTTTTCGTCATGACCAACGTACTGGACAGCAAGGTGGCCCTGGTCACTGGTGGTAGTCGTGGTATCGGCGCTGCGCTTGGCCCAAGATGGTGCCGATGTGGCGCTGACATTCCAGCAGAACCAGCAGCGTGCCGATGATGTGGTCGAGCAGATCAAGCTAGCGGGGCGGCGGGCGATCGCCGTGCAGGCGGACAGTGCCAACGCGGCGGAGTTGACCGCCGTGGTGGACCGGGTTGCCGGTGAGCTGGGCGGACTGGACATCCTGGTCAACAACGCCGGCGCGTTTCTTCTCGGACCGCTGGAGCAGCTGAGCCTGGAGGAGTTCGAACAGACCATCGCGGTCAACGTTCGGGCGCCGTTCGTCGCCTCGCAGGCCGCGGTTCCCCACATGGCGGCCGGTGGCCGCATCATCAACATCGGCAGCAACGTGGCCGAGCGGGCGGTGTTCCCCGGCTTTGCGCTGTATGCGATGAGCAAGACCGCGCTGATCGGCCTGACCAAGGCCCTGGGACGCGAACTGGGCCCCAGGGCGATCACGGTGAACGTTGTGAATCCGGGTGCCACCGACACCGAGCTGAACCCGGCTGACGGCCCCAACGCCGACACCATCAACGGGTTCACCGCACTTGGCCACTACGCGGCGCCAGCCGACGTGGCCGCGACTGTGGCCTTCCTCGCCGGCCCCGGCGGCAGGTACATCACCGGGGCGACGGTCAACGTCGACGGCGGTTTCACCATATGATCGTCGACTAGCGGAGTGCCGCAGGCCACGGGCGGCCATGCCCTGCCCCTATGGGTGTCAAGCGGGGCGTTCTTGATCGTTTGATGTGATGATTCGGTAGAACGCGCCTGGCCGACGATGCGCACGTTCCGAGACCACCGGCGCCGCCAGAGCAGCCCCTGGAGACTAGTGGATCAACGGGCCCGGTACCGAACTGGCGCTGCCCGAGCGCTCTGGCCCGTGTGTCGCTCACGAACACCCGCGCGCGCCCGGCAGGGGGGTTCAGGAGTGGACGGCGCGGATCTCCGTCACGGTGAACGCGTCTACAATGTGCCGGTTCTGCACCAGGAATCCCACCACTGCCGCCACCGCCTCCACGCCCAGGGCGGCTCTCACCCGTGCGCTCAGTAGGTAGACCAGGGGCGTCGACGGCTGGGTCAGCGTGAGCTCGCGGTCGTGGCGGTGCGCGTCCTGCAACGCTCTGATGGGGATCGGCCGCTCGGTGGTGAACCATGCTGCGACCTCCCATTGCGGATGTGCCGGATCGGGGTCGGCACAGGCGTGGTAGCAGGCGACGCAGCCGTGGCCGGCATGTCGCCCATGCGGGCAGGTCCATTGGGCGACCTCGGCCGGGCTCTGGTCGTGTGGGCTCAGGACGGCCGCTTCGGTGACGCGGCGGCGCGCCGGGCGTGACCGCTGCTCCGGCGGAGAGGCGAAGTCGCTGCTGATGATCGGATTCCTTCCCGGCTGCATCCCAACACGTCGGAGCCTAGCGGCGGCGGCCTGTGGACATTGCACTCGGCGACGCCCGTGATGCGCACAAGCTGTTGCACGCGATCGCCGCCCCGCTCGCCCGCTGACCGAAGGGAGACACGCATGAAGATCCGCCTGGTCGGCACGGCGGAGGAAGCGGAGGCCGCCGCCGCCCTGATCGGCACCGTGATGACGGTGCTGGAGGACTCCGGACCTCGCTCCCGTCGCGGCAGTGGCCTGCAAATTCAGCGCTACCTCGACGTCCGGCTCACATCGCCGGACCCGCCGGGCTCGAAGGACCAGCCGCCGCACCAGTGCTCTGGTGCAGGGCTCGAAGCGGCGGCCGCGGACGACGCCGTCGACCTCAGTTCATGGGGCTGACGACGATCTCGGAACGCACCGGCTCCCAGCTGCGACGCAGGGAGCCGGTGCCGTGTCAATAAGCGATACCGCAGCTCAACGGCGTGACGTCGGCGCCGAGTTCCTTGCCAGCGAGGCCTCCGCGGCCGCCGCGGTGGTGGCGAGAGAAACCCCAGCTCAGCGTCATGCCGGCCGTACCCGATCACTATTGACAGCGCCGAAAGCGCCGGGATTCGTCCGAACGGCGGCGTAGCGTCGCAGCCATGACGATGGCTGACGACAGCACCTCGAGCACCCGCCGCCAGGAGAACTTCATCGCGCTCGCCGATGACCTCGCCGAGCTCGACGCGGCGCTGCTGGCGCAGCTGGACCCGGTCGACCGGGCCAGGCAAGTCCGCGCCCGCCGGGCGCTGTGGCTGTACGCCGACGCGCTATGGGACGCAGCCAAGGCGACCAAGCCCGGCAGCGAACCCGGCAACCTCGACGGCTACAACTGCGTGGCCGCGCTGCGCGACTTCACCGCAGAACTGCACGCCGCCGCCCAGCAGGCGCAGGCCGACGCCGGCGACCCGGACTCCGACGATGACGACCAGGGCGACGTCGACATGTGGGCGGAGCGGTTCGACGGCCCCGGGATCGGCGTCAATCCGATGCCCGCCTACACCCTCCCGGACCGCCTTTCCCCTCACTCGAAGGGCGATCATGACGGCTGACATGGCGGCGCTGCAGCGCGTGTGCCTCTGTACCGAGGGCGTCGGCCTGGTGCGCGCGGACCGTATCACGTCCCTGGTGCTCAATGACGGCACGGCGAGCGGCGATGATGCCGAGCAAGCCCACGAACACGACGTACTCATGGCGGTGCTGGAGGTTGGCGCCGCCAAAGTAGTCCTGGCCAGCTGCGGCACCTCGGTGGGCTGGAAATCGCTCGCAGACCTGGCGCAGCCCATCGGACGCGCCGCGGACGTGGCGGCCGGCACATACGCGGTGTTCGTCTTCGTGAGCGAGAACCTCGACGCGCGGGATCGACTGGAACTACAGTGCCGACCGGATTGACGAGGGCATCTGGCCCACCGGGCCCCCGGGGACCAGTCGGCTCTCCGATTGACAGCCGGTCAGCAATGACGACCCGCTCTTCACCTCCCCGCGATCCGGGCGTCGCCCGGTGATACCAGCTTCCGCACGGTTCGGGCGAAGCACGCCCGGCTGGTCGGCCAGAGCGCCGGGCCGGAGTTCTGCAACACGTCCGCCGGCGGCCAGTGAGGCCAGCGTTGTTCCACCGAGGAAGGCCGCGCCAGCTCGGCGGAGGTGAGGCGTATGTCGGGGGAAGCGCTCGTGCGCTCGCAGCTGACCGAGTCGCCGTCGGCTTGCAGGTGGAAGCGGCCGGTGTTCCACGGGCAGAAGATGTCCTGGACGTCCAGGACCACGTCCAGCGGTGTTGCGTAGCGGCGCCCTGCCAGCGCCCGGGAGCAATGCTTGAGACCTAGCCCCAGCCGCGAGCGTCACCCCGTGCTGGTAACGGCGGCGATGGCGGCGGGATCCCAGTGGAACGGCCGGCATTCAAGCATGCGCCCGTTCCGTACCCGAATCAGTTGCATGATCAGCGTGTCGATCTCCTGACCAGTTGCACGAGCGCGGAACCGTACCCGGCTCCGTACCACCACCGTGTCCCTGTCGCCCCAGTATTCCTGCTCCAGGAACTCCATGGATGCCCAGGTCTGGCCGAAAGCGGCCAGGAACCGCTCCAACCCGTCCCGTCCTCGCCACGTCCCCGTCCCCATGAAAGGCAAGCCGGGAGCCTGATACAGGACGACCTCAGGGTCCAGACATGCGGCAACCTCGTCATAGCTAGCCTTGCCGAACCCACCCGCGGCCACGTACGCGGCCTCGGCCCGGTAGAACTTCTCCATCACCGCCCAGGCGTCTTGCCCTCGGTCCCCGGCAGGCGAGCCGTCAGTCTGCTTGTCGGTCACATTCTCCGTACTCATGGCTCCAGCGTCATAGACAGGGCAAGAACCGCGCTGGCGACGATCGGACGCCTCAGTGAACGACATCCGTGATGGCATCCGTGATGGCATCGTCTTGCGCGGGTGCGGGAGCCAGAACACCAGACCGCTACCTCGCGGCTCGGCACAGCCTGGGAGCACCTGAACGAGTTCGGACTCACTCGTCTAGTGCCGCGTCAGGCCACGTTTGCCCTCTTCACGATGCGGCGCAGGCGTGGGTTGTCGGTGTTGCGGTTTCGCCAGGCGATGTAGCGGCGGATCATGCTTCCCTGCTCGCGGTGGCTGGCGTGGTCGGTGCCGTTGAGCGTGAACTCGCGCAACGCGGTGAACTGCGCTTCGATCCGGTTCAGGTAGGAGGAGTTGGTGGGCGTGTAGGCGACCTCGACGTTGTTCGCCTCGGCCCACTCGCCAACCCGCTTGTCCTTCTTGGTCGTCAGGTGCGGGCTGAAGTTGTCACAGATGATCGCGATCCGCACCTCGGGCGGGTAGAGGCTGCGCAGGTAGCGGCAGAACTCCAGGAACTCGCCGCGCCGCTTGCGCTTCTTGATGTGCCCGTACATCTTGTCCTTGCCCAGGTCTAACGCGGCGAACAGGTGCCGTACCCCTTGGGTGCGGGTGTAGGTGGCACGCATCCTGGGCCGAGGTTCACGATCGAGATCCTTGCTCTTGCCGCCGACGTCGGTCCATTGCCTGCCAGGGCGGGGCTGCAAATTGAGCGGCCCGAACTCGTCCATGCAGAAGATCACCGTTGGTTCGACGGGCTCGGGGACGACCTCGCCGTCGGCGATCGCGTACAGGTGCTCGATGCGGGCCTTCTTGATCGCGTAGTCCGGATCGCGGGAGCCCTTCCAGGTCTTTATGGCTTGAAAGGGGACATTTTCCGCACGGAGAAGCTCGCGCAGGCCCTCATGGCTGATGTCCTCGACCACCCCCTCGGCGACCAGGAAATCGGCCAGCTTGGCAAGGCTCCACCGGGAGAACGGCAACCCGTGCTCAGCCGGCCTGGACTTGGCGACCTTCTTGATCTCGCGGCGTTGCGGCAGCGTGAACGTCGGCGCACGGCCGCCCTTGTACTTGGGATACAGCGAGTCGAACCCGTCGGCGTTGAAGTTGTGGATCACATCACGGACCCGATCTTCGCTGGTGAACGCCACCTGCGCGATCTTCGCAACTGACATGCCCTGGGCCGACAGCAGCACCATCTGCGCCCGCCGCCAGGTCACCACCGACCCGCTGCCGCGCCGGATGATGCGCAGCAGCCGGTTACCCTCGTCGTCATCGATCTCTCGCACCTGTACCCGCTCGGCCATGCCGAACAGTCTGGACCGAACGCGCTGGGCCGGAAACGACTTCCGGCCCAGCACGCGGGCACTGCGATCGCGTGTCACCTCAGATGCCGGGTGAAGAACCTCAGTGAGTTGTCCTCTTCGAACGCCGGCACATCCCCGTGCTTGCCGGGGTTGGCGTGCAGCGTCTTGTGAGCCGAGGCCAGGGCGTCGAACAAGGCCAGGCTCTGCTCCCGCGGCACCATCTGGTCGTCCCACTGGACCAGGAACTGCACCGGTACGGTGATTCGCGCGGCGTCTTCGGCCAGCCCATGCACGCCGAGCAGGCCCAGCACCGCGGCGCGGATCCGGGGCTCTGCGGCGATGAGAGGGATGCCGAGCCCGCAACCCATCGACATGCCGCAGTAGCCCACCGGGCCGACGCCGACCTGGTCGAGGCGCTGGACTGCGGTCAGGACTGCCTGCCAGTCGGCGACGGCCTGATCGGCCAGATAGCTGTGCATGCCGGCGACCAGCGCGCCCGGATTTTCACCGGCGGCCAGGCCGACCCGCATCTCGACCGCGATCCGGCCGAACTCCTCGTCCTGGGGCCGGTCGCCGTGGTTGGGCGCGTCGATCGCGAGGACAGCGAAACCCTCGGCGGCGTAGCGACGCGCACGGGACACGTTGCCGGGGGCCGTCTTGTGCTGCCCGCCGCCGTGGCCCAGCAGAATCAGGGGACGAGTACCGCAGGCATCTTCCGGCGTCCACAGCACGCCGGGGATCTCGTCGAGGGTGAAGAACTGTTCGGTGACGCCGTCCGACGACGTCTGGGAGGTGAAGCGCATCAGCGTTTCAAACCTTTCGGAAATGCCTTGCGCGGGTGCTCCCTAGGCCATGCAAAGGAGGGAGCCCCGACCTGTCACAGCGTTGATCGGACTCACCTCCTCAAATTCGCAGTACTGCACGGCGACGCCAAAGGTATCACAAAGATCATCACTCGCGCCTCGTCGGGGCAGCCTGATGCGGCACTAGCGCCAAAATCCGGTCCGATTCTCCTTGGAGGCGGTTTCCGGTTTGGTGCCGGTGCGTGGCGACGGACATAGTCAGACTAACCCTACGTGTCAGGGATTCAGCGATCTCCGTACGGCGGCGTCCACCAGTTCATGGATCTCCTGCTGGGTGAAGATGTCGGGCAGGGTCAGCCGTTCCACGATCAGCCAGTTCAGCGCGAGGTAGACGAGCACCACCGAGGTCGAGTCGCCGGGCAGACCCGAGGCGGCGTGGTAGCCGATGTTCGCGTCGATGTCCTCGCGGATGCGCTTGGTGAGCACGGCACGCAGCTCGGGGCGCCGGGTGGACTCGAGCCGGAGCTCCAGCAGGGCCAGATAGCCGGAGTTGAAGGCGGAGATCCGATCTACCAGTTCGTGCATGAGCTCGGCATAGCGGGTTTCGTCCTGTAGGCCCTCCCGGCTGCGGGCGATCGTGGCTTCGTCGGGCAGCAACCGCTCATAGATGCGTCCGCCGACCTGGGTGAACAGGTCGTCGCGGTTGGCGAAGTAGTTGGAGGCCGTGCCCGGGGGCACGGCCGCCTCCGCGTCGACGGCTCGGAAGGTCAGCCCCCGCGCTCCGTCCCTGGCCAGTACCTCGATGGCCGCGTCGATCAGCGCCTGCCGCCGCTCGGGATTGCTTCGCACTTGACACCACTCCGCTTGTAGTACTACGTTCAACCACTACATGCAGAGTACTACATCAGGAGTTGCTCTTATGCGAAAGCTTGTCTACTACATCGGTGTCTCGCTCGACGGCTACATCGCAGGCCCCAACGCCGAGTTCGACTTCTACCCCCTGTCGGACCAGATGGCCTCCTGGATCAACGACCGTTACCCCGAGACACTCCCCACCCACATCCGCAAGCTCGTCGGCCTCGACGGCGCGCCCAACAAGGCCTTCGACACGCTGGTGATGGGCCGCGGCACCTACGAGCCGGCCCTGAACGTCCCCACCACCAGCCCTTACTCCCACCTGCGCCAGTACGTCGTCTCCCGAACGCTGACGATCGACGACCCCACGGTGCAGGTGCACAGCGGCGACCCGATCGAGCTCATCCGGCGCCTCAAGGCCGAGAACACGGGCATGGACATCTACCTCTGCGGCGGTGGCCGGCTAGCCGCCTCCCTGCTCCCGGAGATCGACGAGATCGTCCTCAAGAGCTACCCCGTGGTGGCGGGCGCGGGCATCCCCATGCTCTCCGGACAGTTCCAGCCCACCCAGTTCACCCCCACCCGGCGCGAGTCCTTCGACAACGGTGCCCAGATCACCTGGCTCACTAGGATGATTGATGCCAAGGCGTAGCTGCGGAGATAGGGTGAGGGAGGATCGTCGCCGGGACGGTGGCCGAGGCAGCCCGGTATGCTCAGGCGACGCTGGCCCTGCCGGTGCCGCAGAACCCGCTGCGCTACACCGACGCCACCTTGGCGCTCACTGAGATCAACTCGGGGCTGGCCGTCCGCGAC
>DASUCK010000408.1:0-7502 GCA_036276095.1 Nonomuraea sp.
CGCTGGCCGGCGGGGCGGCGGAGGGCGACCTGGAGTGCGTGCGGCTGCTGATCGCGCACCTCGTCGGCGACGGCGAGCACGAGGCGGTGGCCGAGGCGGCCGAGCGGGCGGTGGCCACGGGTGACCCCGAGACCGTGGCCACGGGCTACTGGGGTTGGGGTGACGCGTGCCGGGGCGTGGGGGACCTGGCGGGCGCCGCGCGGATGTACCGCGACGGCATCGACGTCGGCTTCGAGCCGCTGGTGGCCGGCCTGCGGACGAACCTGGCCGAGGTCCTGCACAGCTTGGGCGACGCCGCCGGCGCGTACGAGCAGGCGGGCGCGGCCGCGGCGACCGGCGATCCCGAGTCGGCCGCCGTCGCCCATCTCCTGATCGGCCACTGGCGCCAGGAGGAGGGCGACATGCTCGCCGCCGCCGGGTCCTTCGCCGCCGCTCTCGCCGCCGCGCACCCGGCCGCCGAGGAGGCGCTGCGGAACCTGCGGGCCCTGGCGTACCAGGAGTTCGAGCGCGGGAACCACGACACCGCCGGGCGCGTGCTGGACCTGATGGGGGAGGCGGGGGCCGAGGTGGCGCGGGAGCTGGGCGGGCGGTGCGCGGACCCGGGGGCCGTGCGCGCGTACTTCGACCGGGCCGGGGAGGGGGCGGTCGTCGAGCTGAACGTCGCCGACCGGCTGGCCGCGATCGGGCACCGGGGGGAGGCGCGGGCGATGTTCGAGCGGCTGTCCAGGGACGATGATCCCGAGGTGCGGTTCGTCGCCGGCGGCAGGCTGCTGGAGCTGCTCGACGGCGAGGGGGACGACGAGGCGTTCTACGACCTCGCGCGGCGGCAGGCGGCCGACGCGGACAGCCCGATCAGGGGCGTGTTCGGCAGCCTCCTCGGGATGTTGCAGGACAATCGCGGCGACACGGACGAGTCGCTGCGCACGCTGCGGGCGGCGGCCGAGGGCGGCGAGCCCATCGCGCTGTCCACGCTCGCGCAGACGCTGGTCGGGGCGGGGCTGGTGGAGGAGGGCCGGCGGACGTACGCGCGGGTGCTCGACGCGGGTGACGCGGGGCTGGCGGCGCGGGCGATGGTCGCGCTCGGGCAGACCTACCACGACGAGGACGAGGAACGGGCCCGCGACTGGTACCTGCGCGCCGCCGAGACCGCCGACGGCCGCACCGTGGCGCTGGCCGCGATGTGCCTGGGCGCGCTGGCCAAGCGGAACCGCGACTTCCCCGAGGCGCTCACCTGGTACCAGCGGGTGATCGACGCCGGCGACCCGGAGTCCGGGCTGGCCGCCGCGCACCTGGGCGAGCTGTGCTACTGGATCGGCGACCGCGACGGCGCCCTGCGCTACTACGAGCTGACGCTCGGCCTGACCGATGATCCCGAGCTGGTGGCCGAGGCCGCCTGCCGGCTCGGCGAGATCCGCTACGAGCGCGGCGACCTGGCCCTCGCCCGCCACCTGCTGCGGACGGCCGCGGACACCGGCGACCCGGCCTTCGGCCCGCAGGCCGAACTCCTCCTGGGCAGGATGCGCTGAGGTCTCGTGACCGGCCGCGGCGGCTCGACGGAAGGCCACCTTTGGGAGAGCTTGCGGCGAATTAAATGACCGAATAGTGTCATCCAGTCAAACAAGGAGGGCTGGATGGCCAGGGTGGGACGACCGCCGCAGGATCCGGTGCGCCAGCTGGAGCGGGCGCACCGGATCCTCGACGCCGCCGCCGAGCTGATCCTGCGGTGGGGCTACGACAAGACCACGATCGACGACGTGGCCAAGCGCGCCGACGTCGCCAAGGGCACGATCTACCTGCACTGGAAGACCCGCGACGACCTCTTCGTGGCGCTGCTGCGGCGCGAGCGGGTGCGCCTGCTGGAGGACATCCGGGCCACCGCGCCGGCCACGGTGAGCGAGCTGTTCGGCCGGTTCGTGGGCGCGTTGCTGCGCCGGCCGCTGGTCCGGGCGGTCCTGATCGGCGATTCCGAGGTGCTCGGCAAGCTCACCCGCCGCAAGCGCGAGAGCTCGACCGGGCTGGAGCTGGGCGGGGCGTTCGACACCTACCTCGGGCGGCTGGTCGAGCACGGCGCGGTGCGCAAGGATCCCGGCGACCACGCGACGGTGATCATGTCCGTCCTGTACGGCTTCGTCTCCCTGCCCGACCTGCTGCCCGACGAGGCCCGGCTGCCCGACCACCGGATCGGCGAGCTGGTGGCCGACACCCTCGAGCGCGCCCTCGCCCCGGACCGGCCGCTGCCCGACGCGGACGCCCGTGTCGTGGCGCGGGCCACCCTGGACTTTCTCGCCGCCATGGAGGAGGCCGCCGGCCACAAGCTCGCGGCCTCCCTGGGGTTGAAGGAGCGTGCCACATGAGGACCGTCGTGGGGTTGAAGGAGCGTGTCGCATGAAGACCGTGCTGCCGTTCGAGGACGCCGCGGCCGACCTCGGGAGCGTCGGGGGCAAGGGCGCGTCCCTGGCCCGGCTGGCCAGGGCCGGGCTGCCGGTGCCCGGCGGGTTCCACGTCACGACCGAGGCGTACCGCGCCTTCGTGGCGGACTTCCGCGACGAGATCGATCCGGCCGATCCCGAGAGCACCGCGGCGCTGTTCGCCCGCCACGAGGTCCCCGCGCCGGTCGCCGAGGAGATCCGGCGGGCGTACGCGGCGCTCGGCGCGGACGTGCCCGTCGCCGTCCGCTCGTCGGCCACCGCCGAGGACCTGCCCGGGATGTCGTTCGCCGGCCAGCAGGACACCTACCTCAACGTCCGCGGCGACGGACTGCTGGAGGCGGTCAAACGCTGCTGGGCCTCGCTGTGGAACGCCCGCGCGATCGCCTACCGGGAGCAGAACGGCGTCCCCCACGACGAGGTGGCGCTGGCGGTGGTGGTGCAGGAGCTGGTGGACGCGGAGGCGTCCGGGATCCTGTTCACCGCCGACCCGGTCACCGGCGACCGCGACGCCACGGTCATCAACGCCGCGTGGGGGCTGGGCGAGGCGGTGGTCGGCGGCCAGGTCACCCCCGACACGATCACGGTCAGGGACGGCGCCGTCACCGAGGCGGTGACCGGCGACAAGACCGTCATGACCGTCCGCACCGAGACCGGAACCCGAGAGCGTCGGGTGCCCGGCGAGCTGCGCCGCCGGCCGGTCCTCACTCCGGAAGAGGCGGTGGAGCTGGCCGCGCTCGGCGCCCGCGTGCGGGAGCTGTACGGCATGCCTATGGACGTGGAGTGGGCCCGTCGCGACGGCGCGTTCGCCGTCCTCCAGGCCCGCCCGATCACCGGCATCCCGCCGCGGGTGGAGGAGTGGAACGACAGTCTCAAGGGCGACTACCTGTGGACGGCGGGCAACCTGGGCGAGGCCATCCCCGACGTCATGACGCCGATGACCTGGTCGTTCGTGCGGCTGTTCATCCACGAAGCGATGCCCGCCACCGCCCTGCCCGGCTTCGACCTGGTCGGCAACATCGGCGGCCGGTTCTACATGAACCTCAGCGTGATCCACACCATGGCCGGCGCCCTCGGCATGACCAGGCGCGTCAACGCGGTCGAGAACGTCTTCGGCAAGCTCCCGCCCGGCCTCGACGTGCCGAAGGTGAACATCTCGCGCTGGGAGATCGTCAAGCGGGTCGTGCCCATGGCGGTCCGCCTGCTGCGGCGGGTCAGCGCGAACACCAAGCGCATGCCCGCGTTCCTGGCCACCTCCCGTCGCCGCTGCGAGGAGCTGCGGGCCGCGATCGCCGCCACCGGCTCCGGCCCCGAGTTGGCCGACCTGTACGAGCGCGCGATCCAGCCGCACCTGGTCACCTCCTGCCGCATGCTGGAGGCGGCCGGCCGGCAGGGCGGCTCCACGCTCGTCTACACCCGCTACAAGCTGCGCAAGCTGATGGGTGACGTCGACGCCGAGGCCATGCTCACCGGCGTCAACGCGGCCGGCGACCTGGCCAGCATGGGCCTGCTCACGGGCCTGTCCAAGCTGGCGCGCGGCGAGATCACCCGAGCGGAGTTCGCGGCGGCGTACGGGCATCGCGGCCCGCACGAGTTCGAGGTGTCGATCCCGCGGCCCGGCGAGGACCCCGCCTGGATCGACGCGCAGCTCGCCGGCCTGCGGGAGCTGCGTACCGGCACCGAGGCGCTGCTCGCCCGCCAGCAGCAGGCCAGGGAGGCCGCCTGGGCCCGCTTCGCCCGCCGCCACCCGCGCAGGGAGGCCGCGATGCGCGAGCGGGTTCGGCGCTGGGGCAAGGTCGTCCGCGACCGCGAGGACACGCGCTCGGAGAACATGCGGGCGTTCTGGGTGCTGCGCGACTTCGTCGTGCGGGCGGGCGAGCTGACGGGTCACGGCGACGACCTGTTCTTCCTGCATCTTGAGGAGCTGCTCGGCCTGCTGCGCGGCGACGACTCGGCGGTGGAGCGCGTGCCGGTGCGGCGGGCCACCTACGAGCGGTACGCCGCCCTGCCGCCGTACCCGACGCTGATCGTGGGCCGGTTCGACCCGGTGCGCTGGGCCGCCGACGCCGACCGCCGGGCCGACCTGTACGACGCCCGCGGCGCCACCGTCCCGGTCAGCGACACGGTGACCGGATTCCCCGGCGCGCCCGGCGTCGTGGAGGGCGTCGCCCGCGTACTGGGCGGGCCCGAGGAGGGGGGTCGGCTCGCGCCCGGCGAGATCCTGGTGACGACGCTGACGAACGTGGGCTGGACGCCGATGTTCCCGCGCGCCGCCGCCGTCGTCACCGACCTGGGCGCGCCGCTGTCGCACGCCTCGATCGTGGCCCGCGAGCTCGGCATCCCGGCCGTGGTCGGCACCGGCAACGCCACGATGCGGGTGCGGGACGGCGACCGCATCCGGGTGGACGGCGAACGCGGCACGGTCGAGTTGCTGGCGCCAAAAGACTCCCCCAAGTCCGCCGCCCCGGCCGCCGGCGTGTGATCACGTGAATGACCATGATCGAACAGTGGATTCTTGAGGACGAACGCGAGCTCGAAGCACGCTGCGCCCGCTTCAGGGCCGCCCACCTGGCCCTGACCCGCCCGGGCGACCACGCGACCGACCAGGACGGACACCCGGTGCGGACCGCCGGCCCGGAAGGCGCCGACAACCCCGGCCCGCCCGCGTAGGTCGGCTGGTCCGAAGCGGCGTGGCGGTAGCGGGGCTTGGCCGGCCTGGGCCTCTCCGGCGCGGGCCCGCTGCGGGTGGTGCGGCGGGTCTGGGAGTCAGCGGCCCGCGGACAGGACCATGGTGCCGAGGTAGCCGTCGCCGTCCTCGACGACCTTCATCAGCATGCCGTCGGTGAAGACGGGATCGGTGTGGTTGAACGTGTCGCGCCCGGTGTGCCCCGCGTACGGCTCCCTGGCCATGACCTTCTTGTTCAGCGCCTCGTCGAACATGAGCTGCGTGCTCAGCACCCGCTTCTCGTCCACCAGCACCAGTACGTGGACGTGCACCGTGCGCCCCGGGTACCAGCCCGGCCAGATGGTGGTGAACCGGACGACGCCGTCGGCGCCGGCGACCTGGGCGCCGCGCAGGTAGCGCGTGCTGTCGGCGGGCTTCAGGTCGGGCATGACGGTCTTGTCGCTGATGTCGGCGAAGCTCGGCGGGGAGTCGTGGTCGGCCTTCGACTGGGCCTCCGCGCCGGAGTAGACGCCGATCGCGTCGCACTGCCAGATGTCGACCACGGCGTCCGGCAGCGGCCGGCAGGTGCGCGCCTCCTGCACCTTGAGGGCGAGGCGGAGCCGTACGCCTGGTCTGCCCTCGCGGATGTCGCCGCGGAGCTTGCCGGCGTCGAAGTAGTACGGACCCTGCGTGGCCTCGGGGCTCAGCGCGCACGTCGGCGCGCCGGCGAACAACGCCGCGTCCGCCGCGAACCCGGCGGGTTCCGCCGGGGACGTCCGGGCGCCGTGGGCCGGCAGGAGCGCGCCGATGGCTGCGATGCCTCCGAGGCCGCCGATGCCGAGTGTGCCGATGCCGCCGATCAGCCGTCGCCGGCTGACCCTCCGCTCCAGATGATCGTGTTCCACGGGACTTTCTCCGGCAGGTCAGATGAGCGTCTCCCGACTCGAACCTCTCACGTGACGTGCGATTTTCCGCGCAGGCGCGGCCCGTGCCGCGGCGAAGGGCCGCGAACCGGCCGGAGACGCCGTCACCTTCACCGCCACCGCCACGACCCGGCTGCGGGTGGTGCTGACCGGCAACGGCACCAGCTCCGTCTGCCTTTTTGGAGGTCAAAGCCTTCGGGTGACGACCTTCTCACTTTCCGTGACGGACGGCGGGAGGATCCGGCAAGCTGCTGTCACGCGTTCCCTTCTGACAGTCTCTTCTGAGCCCCCCGAATGAAGGCGATCACGATGTCAGGAAAGTGGCAGGCCGGCAACCTCCCGCCCGAACTCACCAGCCTGGTGGGGCGCCGCACCGAGCTCGACCAGATCAGGCGGGCGTGCCGGCGCTCCCGCCTGGTCACCCTCACCGGCGTCGGCGGGGTCGGCAAGAGCCGCCTCGCCCTGCGTGCCGCCGCCGACCTGCGTCCGGAGTTCGGCGGCGGCGCCTGGCTGGTGGAGCTGTCGCCGCTCGACGACGGCATCCTGCTGCCGCACGCCATCGCCGAGGTGCTCCGGCTCACCGACCAGACCACCCGCCCCATGGCCGAGGTGCTGGCCGAGCACCTGTCCGGCCACGACGTGCTGCTCGTGCTCGACACCTGCGAACATCTCGTGCCCTCCTGCGCCCGTACGGTCGACCGCCTGCTCGCCGCCGTGCCCGGCCTGCGCGTCCTGGCCACCAGCCGGCGGCCGCTGGAGGTGCCCGGCGAGTTCGTGTACGTCGTCGACCCGCTGCCCGTGCCGGCCGCCGGGGCCGTCGACGCCGCCGGCCAGGACGCGGTGGCGCTGCTCGCCGACCGGGCCGCCGACTCCGTGCCCGAGTTCGAGGTCAACGAGCACAACGCGGCCGCCGTCGTACGCCTGTGCCGCCGCCTCGAAGGCATCCCGCTCGCCATCGAGCTGGCCGCCGCCCGTCTGCGCGACCTGCCCGTCGAGCAGCTGGCCGACCGGCTCGACGACCGGTTCGCCACGCTGGCCGACGACTCGGCCGCGGCCGGCCCGCCGTGGCACCGGGCGTTGCGCACGGCCGTCGGGTGGAGCCACGAGCTGTGCGAGCCCGCCGAGCGGCTGCTGTGGGCGCGGGTGTCGGTGTTCGCCGGCGACTTCGACGCCGAGGCCGTACGCCGGGTGTGCGCCGACGACCGGCTCCCCGCCGCGGACGTCGGCCTGCTCCTCGACGCGCTCGCCGACGAGTCCATCCTCACCTGGCTGCCGACCGGCGCCGGCGAGCGCTACCGCATGCTCGACACGCTCCGCGAGTACGGCGCAGGCTGGCTCCGCGTCCTCGGCGAGGAGGCCGAGCTGCGGCGCCGGCACCGCGACCACTACCTCGCCCTCGCCGCCCGCGGCGCGGCCGGCTGGCTCGGCCCCGGCCAGGCGTCCTGGTACGACCGCATGATCGGCGAGCACGACAACCTGCGCGCCGCC
>DASUCK010000409.1:0-6165 GCA_036276095.1 Nonomuraea sp.
ATCTCCTTGGCGGCGGTGCGGTCGGTCATCAGCTGGGAGTAGAACACCTGCCGCCGCTCGTGCGGGCTGATGGACCACATCATCCGGCCGCGCCTGTTGCTCAAGCTCAGCTCGGCGGCGACCACCGGGACGGCCGAGACCAGCACCACCGCGGCCATGACGGGGCTGACCGCCAGCAGCGAGCCGGTGAACCCCAGCATGGTGACCACGGTGCGCACGCCGCTCAGTGAGGCGGCCAGGATCGTCTGTGGGGACATCTCACCGGCTTGCTGAGCCAGCCGGATCCGGTCATGAAAGACCGGATCCTCGAACTTGGACAGCCCGGCCAGGCGGGACAACGCCGCGTACAGCCGGTCTTGGCTGTGCAGCCGGATGGAGCGGCCCATTTCGGCATCGACGTAGCTGAAAAGGTGGGGCAGCGCCGCCGCGATCAGTCCAAGTCCGGCCAGTAGCGCGCTTTGCCCGATCAGCCAGCCGATGGACTGCTGCTGCCCCAGGAGCTCGTCGAGTATCTGCTTGGTCAGCCACGCGACCGCGACCGGTGTAGCGCCCAAGACCAGTGCCCCGGCCAGCTGCGCGGCAAGCAGCGCGGGTTTGGCCTGCCAGGCCACCCCCAGCGCGGTCACACACCGTTCCCGCCAGCCCGATTCGCCGCCCGACGCGTACTCAGTCGCCGCGTCGTCCCCGATAGCCTGACCAGCTGCGCGCATCACGCCGAGACGGCCTGCTGCGACCGCGCCAGCTTGGCGACGGCGCCGGCGCCGGCCTGGACCGTGCCGTCCTGTCCGAGCACGATGAACGAGGGCCAGCCCCGCACGTTGAACGCGGTCATCAGCGGACCGTCCATCGGCTCGACCACCACGCGGGCCACCGGTGAGACGGCCTCGATGAGGTCCGCCGCCTCGTCGGCCGTACCGGAGATCACCACCAGGTTTCGTTCCCGCCCGCCCGGCACGGTGCCGGCGTACTCCACGAAATGGGGAAGCTCCTCATGACAGGTCGAACATCCGATGGAGAGAAACCCGACCAGCAGCGGGCCGTCCACACCACTCACACCGGCTGGATCGCGCAAGGTGATCTCGGCGCCGTCCAGCGTGGTCGCGGTGAAATCGGCGATCCGTGTTCCCGGCTCGGGGATCAGCCTGCGCACTGAGAGGTTGTCAATGCCTGCCTGTGCCCATTTCTCGTCGTACTCCCGCAACCGCCGCAGAACGGCCAGCATCAACAGCAGGTTGAGCCCGCCCAGCACACCGACCACGACCACCGCCGCGATCAACACCACATCCATCGACACGTCCTCCTTAGGAAGATCACGTTCTCAGAGGTTCGGCGACGCGGCTTCAGCGCCTTCGCCGCCTTCAACGGGGAAGGGCCAACGCCACAAGATCGTCATAGGAGATGACCAGAATAGCCAAGATCACCGCCACGAACCCGGCCACCAGCAACGCCGCCGGGTTCCACCCGGCGGCGCCGAGGGCTGCCGTCGGCGAGGTCCCCGTGAAACCCACGGCCGCGAACGCCAACAAGAGCGCGTTACGCACCAGGTGCCGCCTGCCCAGCGGCTGCGTCGACGCGCCGAAGCACCGGCAGGTCGCCGATGCGCCCCGCCGCAGAGCCGAGGTGATCGCCATCGTGAAGACGAGCAACAGCGTCGCCCCGACAGCCAGACCCGCGAGTGCGGTGACATCGGCTGCCAGCAGCACCGCGGTGGCCAGCTCACACGTGATCACAACCGCGGCGACACCCGATCGCCAGCGCGGTCTCACCCCGAACGCCCCCAACGACGCCCGGAATTCGGCTCGCTCACGCCGCCCCCGCGCCTTACTCACCGCCGCGGCGAAGAACACCACCGCGAGCAGCACACGACAGCCGAAGCCAATATAAGCAATCAATGTTCCGGCTCCCTCCCCGCGGGGCAGCAGTCAGATGGATCCCGTCGAGGTCTGCCCTCCCAGACCACAGCGCCTGGGAGGGGTGTTCATGGTGATCGACCGGCCCCTTTGGGAGATCGATTACTGCCTGATCCCTAGAAACCGTGCCGTTGATAACCTCGGTGTGGGTCATCCGGGAAGAGGCATTCACACAGCAGCCTTCAGTGGAGACCTAGACGCAACAACCGTCGTACACCAGCTGACAGTTACTGTAGAGAGTGTAATGCTGGTAATCGTATAGTGGCGACTGATAACACGTTCTGCGGAGGCAGCCTCGCTCATATTCACATCCTCCCGCACTGGCTACCGCCTTGGGTGCGAGGAGCGCGAGGAGTCTGTCGCCTACCGACGCTAGAGCAGTTCTCATGCCTGTGTCACCTCTCTGTGACCGTCCTGGAAAGCTCTACTGCGTGAGTATTGATGCGTAGGCCGCAAAGTCAAAGGGCGTGAGGAGGACATTCGCCGGACATTCGCCGGGCAGCTATGTCGTGATCTGGGGCCCGTAGGAGGTCCAGAGCGGCGGGCACGCGCGTGTGGTCCCAGATAGGGCCGGGTGGATGCGCAGAGATGAAGCCTCGTATGCGGTGGTGGAACGTCCGGGCCGGCATTGTGTGCGCGACGTTCGTTGTGCAGGTACAGTGGGCGGCGGCAGGGATCTTCGTGCGGAGGAGTCTGCTGGAGCCCACGTGGTTCGTGTCGTGCTCCTCCGACGCGGCCCGCGACCTGATCACCCTGGACATTCGAAATGTCGGCGATCTGGTTCTGGGTGAAACCCCGACTGGTCCGGCGGTTCTTTGTGCCCCCGCACGAGTAACGCACTGCGGGGATTGAAGGTCAAGCCGCGGATGGATCGATCTCATAAGGCGACCACCCGCCCCCGTGCTTGCGGAGGTCCGGCGAGCCCTCCCGAATTGTGACTCCGATCTCGACGACACGGTGCGGACAGGGTATACCTACTGCCAGAACCGGCCGGCTGGGATGGCTCGACATCAGCTTATGGACCTCCCGGGTCTCCGGCGAGCCCACCGGTCGGTTCAGGAATGAACGTGCATGCACTGCCGTCAGGTCGCCAGGAAGGTCTGCTGTTTTATGGCTGTCTACGAACGACCCAAAGGTGCGATGAGCATGTCGACCGATTTCGGCGTGGTCGACCTGTCGCCGGACCCCTATCGCCCCGGATTCTGGGTGCTGTTGTTTGACTATTTTCCGCAGTCCTATGTGGACCTTGCCGACCCACGTCACCTGAAATTCAAGTACGTTCAGTGGCTCGCGTCGATCGCGGACTGTGTCGCCGACCCTGGTGCGCCGATCAGCGCGCTGCACCTGGGCGGCGGAGGTCTCACGCTCCCGCGGTACGTGGCCGCCACCCGGCCCGGGTCGGCTCAGCTGGTGGTCGATCGGGACACCACGCTGATGGAGGCGGTCAGAAAAGAGTTGCCGTTGCCGTCCGATGCCGCGATAGAGATTCGTATCGCGGACGCGCGGGACGCGATGCAGTCCTCGCGTCCGCGAGCCTACGATCTCATCGTCACGGACGTGTTGATCCGGACCGGGGTGCCCGCGCGGCTGACGAGTCTGGAGTTCGCCACCGCGGCGGCAGGGGCACTGCGCCAGGGTGGGCACTACGCGCTGAACATCGCCGATGCGGTGCCCTTCGATTTCGCGCGTCGTCAGGTCGCGACCTTGCGTGCGGCGTTCGGCGATGTGGGCCTGTTCTGTGAGCCCGATGTGCTGAACGGCGACCGGATCGGAAACCTCGTACTCGTGGGCGCGAACGGCAGGCTGCCGACGCGGGCGCTGGCCGAGTGGGCGGAGCGCGCGCCCGCTCCCGTGCGGCTGCTCAGTGGTGACGAGTTGGATCGCTTTGCCGGTGACGCCCAGCCGATGCTCGACGCGGACGCAGTCGATTCGCCACCCGCGGTACCTATCTAGGTCCGCCTGTCGGCTCCGGGTTGGGGTCGAGGGGGCATGCGCGGGCGTTGCCGGCGCGTCGAGCTCGGCTGAGTCCGACAGCCCACGGTTGACGGCGTCGGCCAGCCGGCATCGACCGCGCGATCAGCCCCCACCCCAGATCCGCCGGTCGGGATCGGCAGGCGGAAGCCTGGACAGGATGGCGGCCACGCTGTCCCAGTCGGCCACCTCGACGTTGTTCGTCATGAGGCGCAGTCGTTCGGCGATCTCGTGGTGCGCATCGAGGAGTACCTGGATGCCTGCGATGCTCTGACCGGCGACCGCCTCGTAGCCGCTCGCGCCGCCCTGGCCCTTGACGAACGTCACGCCCTCTGTGGTGCCGCCCCAGAAGTCGCCGATGGCGTTGAGGTCCTCGGCGGCCTCGGCGACGAACCTGGCCAGGTCGCTCCTTTCGAGGTCGAACGCGGCCGCTGCCGAGCGGATCTGTGCTTTGTCGAACTCCATGCCCGTCCTCAGCCTCCCGCCGGCTTGTGGGCCATGGTGAAGTACAGGAGCACGCGGCCCAGGGTCTCCTTCCAGGTGGGGATGAGCTCCTCGCCCGACTGCCCGTTCATGGCGTCGTACGAGGGGCCGTACCCGATCGACCCGCCGGCCAGGCGGCTCAGGAAATACTGGATGTCCATGTTCGCGGTCACCTTCCCGGCCAGGGGCGCGGCCGCGTCGAACACCCCATAGAAGGCGGCCGAGGCGGCGAACTCCTTCAGCACCTGCGTGGCGTTCTCCCCGAGCGACCCCGGGTCCTCACCGCGTGCCGCCTTGACGCCCGCCACGACCGCCACGTCGCCCACGGCGAAGAAGGCACTGCCGATCGTGTACTCCGTCAGCTTGCTCAGCACGATCCTGGCGATGCCGTGTTCCAGCAGCTTCGACAGCAGCCGGGCCTGCGCCCGCCGGATGAGGATCTGCGTGATCTGGTACGCCGCCCCGGCCTGCCAGGGGAAGGTGGTGATGAAGACGAAGCTGGCGAGGTTCGCCAGGGCCAGCGTCCAGTACGCGTCCCTGGCCCACTCGGTCGCCTCGGCGAAGTCCACGCAGGCCGTGCTGTTGTCGCGGCACCGTCGTGCGAGCTTGGCGGCGTACCCGTTCTCCTCGGGCTGCGGGTACAGCCGGGCGGTGACCGCCGACTTGAACTCCTTCACCCCGCCACCGTCGTTCCTGCGCCATACCGCCTCCGCAGCCGAGTAGGTGTGGTCGGGGCTCTTCTCGATGCGGTCGGCCAGGCGGGCCCAGACCGCGGCGGCTTGGCGCGCCTTGTCCGGATCGCCCTCGGGGTAGTCGACGGCCAGCATCTCGAACACGAAGGCGGCGAGGCCGAGGGTGCCGAACCCGTAGATGCTCGCGCGACCGGGACTGATCCTCAATGCCGCCGAGCCCCGTCAGCACGGTCGTCGTCCAGCAGCGTGCCGGCGATGAACGGCGCCACCAGGTCGCGCGCCTCCTGTTCGGCGTCGCGCGCCGCACGGGCGGCGGCCTCCATGATCGCCGCCGCGAGCTGGTCGGAGCCGAGCCGCATGGCGCGCGGGTCGATCGTGAGCCCGGCGAGCGTCCCGGTCTGCGTCACGTTCACCACGACCCGGCCGTCGGCCGCCTCGCCCCGGCCTTTGACAGTGGCGATCTGATCGCGCAGTCCTTCCAGCGCCGCCAAATCCTGTCGGAAGTCGCGAAGGAGCTTGTCCAGCTCCTGGTCGCCAGTGGTGGCGAACGGATCTGTCGGTGATGTCATCCCGCCTCCTGGATCACCCGCGCGAGCTCCACAATATACATAAAAAAGGTAGGATATAGGGGTTTGATCGGTCGAAGCGTCGAGCATATCGCGGACGAGATCACCGAATCTACGGTCTCCTGGGGTGGCGGCCGGCACACGACCACCACCAGCGGATGGTCCCTCGAACGCGTCACTCCACCGGCCCCACGAAAGGAGCTCATCTACCGCCTCCGACGGCGATCAGACCCGCGTATGCCGGCTCACGCTCGAAGGGGAGACGCGGTGTCGTCTGGCCAGGTCGCCCGTGGTGGCCCCGGTCACGGTGGAGCGCAGGATGGCGGCACGGACGGGACCGATGAGCGGCTCGATGCCACTTCCCCGGCTGATGGCGTCGTCCGGGGCAGGGAGCAGGCGGTCCCGTTGGACGGGGTAGACCAGGACCTGCGGCAGGTCAGGATCAGCGAATGGGGCGGGCCGTGTCTACGGGGGCGATAGCCGCGATGCCAGGACCGCTTGGCCTGCTGACGACCCGGAACCCCCGGCCCGGGCCGGGGGTTC
>DASUCK010000410.1:0-2972 GCA_036276095.1 Nonomuraea sp.
ACAGGGCGGTGTAGGGCGCGGTGGAGGACGTCGTCGCGGTCGAGGTCCGCCTCTCGGGCGGGGAGCGCCGGTACTTCTTGACCTGGGGGCGCCTGCACGACGCCGTCGACCCCGCGCCCCTCGAGGCGATCGTCTTAGCGCGGTCCCCGCGCTTCAGCCTCGGCGGCACGCCGGTGGCGGCCCGCGTCTCGGTTCACTCCAGGAGGCGGCGGGCCAGCCGTACTTCCACGAGTGCTTCTTCGAAATGTGCCAAACGCCCATCCCCGAGTCCGGGGCAGCGTACAGGGCCTAGGCGCGGATGACGATCCGCGAGATGGGTGAGGGGCGGCACCTGTGGTACCTCGGCAACCCGGACCGCCCGCCCTACGTGCCGGTGCCGACGACCGTGGTCCTGCGCGGGTGGCGGCGCGGGCTGTGGAAGATTTCTCTGACCAAGGCGATTCAGCGGCAGGCGGATCTCGGGCTGACCGACGCCAAACGCTGCGTCGACCGCTTGCTCGCGGGAGAGGCGGTCACCAATCGGGCTGCCGAGCGCGGAAGCCGCCGACATGTTCCGCGGTGAGGCGGAAGCATGCGGCGCCGCGGTGGCCGAATGACGCGAACAAGGGGGCGTCCGGCTTCAAAGACGAGCTAAGCGAGCCTGACAGAACCCGTCGCTGCACGGCTGGCTAGGCACGCTAGTTTTCACGGCGAAGCGTCTGGGTCTTCGCCGAGGAGCCGCGCAGCGACCTCGCAGAGGAACATCCCCGCGCCCTGGTTCTCGTCCCAGTCGGTCCCCCAGGCGAAGGCGTGGGCGTCCGCCTCGGACATCGCGCGGCCGGCCGCGTGCTCGGCCGCGAGCGCCGGATCGGCCAGGGCTTCGCGCAGCGGCGCACCCAGGGCGGGGCCAGCGAGTCCTCCCACGGATGACGATTCTCGGACGCCTGGGGTGTACGATACGGCCCTCAGCCGGGCCGGTCCTCGTTTGCTCACCAGGCTCCACGCAGCGAGGACTCTCGGCCGCGGGGGATTCGCGACCAGGAGAAAGGGGACGAAGGATGTCGGCAGCATCGGCGAACAACGGCGTGAACGTCCAGGCCCTGCTCGACGCACGGGAGGCGCTCAAGGGCGCGCCCGAAGCCGCGCAGTTCACCTGGCGAGCCAGCTGCAAGTGGCAGAACGGCACGCACAGCACGTCGAACGTCCAAGGGTTCTTCGGGCTCGGCGAGGAGCAGGCCCACAAGACCGAGACCTCGTTCGAGGCCGATCACCCGGAGATCTTCGCGTCGGAGGACAAGGGCGTGACGCCGGTTGAGTACCTCCTGGTCGGCCTGGCCAGCTGCCTCACCGCCGGCGTGGCCGCGGTCGCCCAGAACCGGGGCATCCAGCTCCGTTCCGTGGAGTCCAAGGTCGAGGGAAAGATGGACATCCGAGGCATCCTGGGCGTCGATAGCGACGTGCGCAACGGCTACGAGGACATCAAGGTCACCTTCAAGATCGACGCCGACGCGTCGAAGAAGGAGATCGAGGCCCTGGTGGCTCAGTCGCAGAAGCGCTCCGCCGTGTACGACGTCATCACGAACCCCGTGAACGTCTCCGTCGAGGTACTCTGACCCGACGCGTCGGCGCGGTGGTCGTCGGGGCCGGCCATGCCGGCCTCGCGGCGAGCCGCTACCTCACGGATCGCTCGATCGACCATGTGGTGCTCGAACGAGGCGAGGTCGCCAACTCCTGGCGGCGCGAACGCTGGGAGTCGCTGCGGCTGCTCACGCCGAACTGGCAGTCGCGCCTGCCCGGGTACGCCTACGACGGCGAGGAGCCGGACGGCTACATGGCCATGCCCGACGTGGTCGAGTTCATCACCCGCTACGCGGAGGTGACAGCAGCGCCCGTGCGGACGCAGACCGCGGTCACCGCGGTGCGGCGTGAGGACACCGGCTACCACGTCGCGACGACCCAGGGCGACTTCCACTCCCGCGCGGTGGTGTTGGCGACCGGCGCGTGCAACCGGCCGCACGTGCCCACCTTGAGCCAGGGCATGCCGGCCGGGATTACCTGCCTCACGCCGTTCGACTACCGCACCCCCGAGCAGCTGCCGCCGGGCGGCGTGCTGGTCGTCGGCGCGTCGGCGACGGGAGTTCAGCTGGCCGACGAGATCCACCGTTCGGGTCGACCGGTGACGCTGTCGGTCGGCGAGCACGTGCGGCTGCCGCGGACCTACCGCGGACGTGACGTCCTCTGGTGGATGGACGCCTCGGGTGTGTGGGATCAGCGGTACGACGAGATAGACGACCTGACGCGGGCGCGGCGCTTGCCCTCGCCGCAGCTCGTCGGCACGCCCGAGCGGAGCACCCTGGACCTGAACGCCCTCAGCAGCAAGGGCGTGGAGCTGGTCGGCCGTTTGTCGATGGTTCGGGACGGGCAGCTGCTCTTTTCGGGCGGGTTGCGCCACCTCTTCGCGCTCGCCGACCTGAAGTTGGAGCGCCTGCTCGACGGCTTCGACGATTGGGCCCGGGAGACGGGCGTCGACGCCGACGCGCCCGAACGGCCCGCGCCGACGCACGCGCCGCCTTCGCCGCGGCTGAGCATCGATCTGCGCCGCGGCGAGATCCGATCGGTGGTCTGGGCGACGGGGTTTCGGCCCGACTACCGCTGGCTGCATGTGTCTGTCGTGGATGAAAAGGGCAACCTGCGGCACGACGGCGGCGTCGTCGACGCGCCGGGCCTGTACGCGCTGGGTCTCCCGGTCCTGCGCCGGCGCAGGTCGAGCTTCATCCACGGGGCGGACGCCGACGCGCGTGACGTCGTCACCCACCTGGCGGGACACCTGGCGAAGGTCGCCTAGCGGTTCCGACTCGGCGAGTGGGCGCGTAGCCCATTCACCCGGCACCGCCCACCAAGGGCCCTGGACCGGACCGATCTGACCCCGGCACGACATGTGAGCGCGGTGCGCCAAGCGCGGTGCGCCTAGCGGTCAGCAGTCCAAGGGTTCC
>DASUCK010000411.1:0-2967 GCA_036276095.1 Nonomuraea sp.
CCCCGAGAAGCTGGCCGACTGGGTGACGAGCTTGGAGCGCCGGCTGGGCCGGCCGGTCACGGCGTGGAGCGTGGAGCCCAAGCTCGACGGGCTGGCGATCTCGGCCCGCTACCGCCACGGCCGGCTGGCGCAGCTGGTCACGCGCGGTGACGGCATGGCGGGCGAAGACGTCTCCCACGCGATCGGCACCATCGTGGGGCTGCCCGACCGGCTGGCCGACGCCGTCACGGTGGAGTTGCGGGGCGAGGTCATGATGACGGCGTCGCAGTTCGCCGAGGCGTGCGCGAAGCGGCAGGCGCACGACGGCACGACGTTCGCCAATGCGCGCAGCGCCGCCGCGGGCTACCTGCGCACGCGCGAGCGGCCGTACGCGTGCGAGATGACGTTCTTCGGCTACGGCGTCGTGCCGCCGCCCGACGACGTCTCCGAGCTGGCCGCGCGCCTTCGCGAGGCCCCGCACAGCGAGATCATGGGGTGGGTGGCCGGGCAGGGCGTGCAGACCACGGCCGCCACGCCGGTGGCCGGCATCGTGGCCGACACGCTGGAGCGGGTGCGGGAGCGCATCGACGAGATCGCGGCCGCCCGTGCCGAGCTGCCGTTCGGCATCGACGGCATCGTGATCAGATGTGATCTGGCCGCCGACCAGGCGGATGCCGGGTTCAGCTCGCGGGCGCCGCGCTGGGCCGTCGCGTACAAGCTGCCCGCCACGGAGAAGATCACCAAGCTCATCGGCGTGGAGTGGAACACCGGCCGCACCGGCGTCATCGCGCCCCGCGCGGTGCTGGAGCCGGTCAAGCTCGACGGCAGCCTCGTCCAATACGCGACCCTCCACAATGTCGCCGACATCGCCCGCCGCGGCCTCATGCTGGGCGACAGCGTGACGGTCTACAAGGCGGGCGACGTGATCCCGCGGGTCGAAGCCCCGGTCGTTCACCTGCGCACCGGCGACGAACGGCCGATCCCGGTCCCGGAGGCGTGCCCGAAGTGCGGCGGTGACATCGACAAGTCGCAGGAGCGCTGGCGGTGCGTCCGCGGCCGCGACTGCAGCACGATCGCCCCCATCATCTACGCGGTCGGCCGCGACCAGCTCGACATCGAGGGGCTGGCGGAGAACCGCGTCAGGCAGCTGCTCGACGCCGGCCTCATCGCCGACTTCGGCGACCTGTTCTTCCTGACCCGCGAGCAGCTGCTCGGCCTGGAGCGCATGGGCGAGACCAGCACCGACAACCTGCTGGCGGCCCTTGAGCAGACCAAGACGCGTCCGCTGAGCCGGGTGTTCGCGGCGCTCGGCATCCGCGGCACCGGCCGGTCGATGAGCCGCCGCATCGCCCGCCACTTCGCCACGATGGACAACATCCGGGCCGCCGACGAAGAGGCGATCCAGCAGGTGGACGGCATCGGGCCGGAGAAGGCGCCGGTCGTGGTGGCCGAGCTGGCCGCGCTCGCGCCGCTGATCGACAAGCTCGTCCGGGCGGGGGTCAACATGGTCGAGCCGGGCGCCACGCCGCCCGTCGAGGGCGAGGGTCCCGACACGTCCGTCGAGCTGCCGCTGGCGTCGATGTCGGTCGTGGTCACCGGGGCGATGACCGGCCCGCTGGCGTCGCTGTCCCGCAACGAGGTCAACGAACTGATCGAACGGGCCGGCGGCAAGGCGTCCTCCAGCGTGTCGGCCAAGACGTCGCTGCTGGTGGCCGGCGAGAAGGCCGGTTCGAAGCGCACCAAGGCGGAGAGCCTCGGGATCCGGATCATGAGCCCGGAGGAGTTCGCCGACCAGGTCAGCGCCTTCCTGACCCCCGCCGGGCCACCGGCCGCCGAAAGCGCCTCCCTGCCGTCATAGCCAAGCTCCCACGCCGGTCGCTCACCCCCTACGGCTTCGACCTGCCGATCACCTACGTCCACGCCTTCTACGAGCCCTACAACGCCTCCTCCTGGGGGGCATAGAAGCTGGCGGTGGCCGCCACGGTGGTGGCGATCTGGTCCGGCGAGCCGCCTCCGGGTGGCCCGACGCAACGGCTCCACGCATGCGGGCATGGTGAGCAACGGCATCAGCCAGATCCCTGGCAGACCGCGATCTGCGGCCACGGCGGCGCCGTACGAGCCGAGCGACTTGCCGATCAGCAGCGGTATCCCCAGCCGACATCTCGGACATCAAGCTGATGTCAACAGCTCACGCCAAACTCACCCAGAGTCACTGATCATCGAGATCGGGCCAGCGCCCCACGCGACGGCAGCCCCAGGATCGGCAGCTTCTGGTGGTCGGCCTCCCAAACCTGGTTGCGATGCGCGGCCGGGCGCACCAGGTAGACGCCGGCCTCGCGCCGGGCCTGCTCCCGTCCGAGCTGCAGCCGGCCCGCTCGGCGGGCGGCAGCGCACGGGTAGGCCCGCTGCGGCGTGCGCAGCGGGACCGGCGGGCAGCCGCCGAACGGGCCTCAACGGCGAACCCGATAGCGCAGGTGAAGCACCCGGTCACCCTGGATCACCACGTGCGGGTCCTCGAGCAGGTACTGGGCGTCGACCGATCCGAAGAACCGCTTGCCGGAGCCGAGGACGACCGGCACCACGTCCATCGCCACCTCGTCCACCAGCCCGAGGGCGAACGCCTGCCCGCCGACCTCGCCCGCCGCCACGGCGACGCCACGCTCCCCCGCGAGTTCCTCGGCCATGGCGACCGCCGATGCCACGTCGTCGACGAAGTGGTACGACGCCTCAGGATGCCACCCGGCGGGCTTGGGCCGGTGCGACACCACGACCACGTGCTCGCCCACCGGTGGCCTGCCCTCCCAGCCGTTCATGATGTCGAACAGGTGACGGCCGATCACCATCGCGCCGATGCTCGCCCAGATCGGCTTGACGTACTCGGCCGAGGCCCGCGAGACCTTCATCGAGCCGCCTTCGGCCAACGCGACGGTGCCGTTGGTGTACCAGTCGAACAGCGGGCCAACCTGGTCGTCGCTATCGGCGATGAAG
>DASUCK010000412.1:0-3118 GCA_036276095.1 Nonomuraea sp.
GACCGCCGTGGACGACACCGCAACCCTGGTCACGGCGGCCAGAGACGGCGACCCGACGGCGTGGACGCAGCTTTACCACCGCTTCAGCGGGCTGGTGTGGGCCATGGCGCGCAACTACCTGGTCAACGCCGCCGACGCTCAGGACGCCTGCCAGTCGACGTGGTACCTCTTCGCCGAGCACCTGACCAAGCTGCGCGACCCCGCGCGGGCCGGGTCCTGGCTGGCCACGACGGCCAAGCACGAGGCGCTGCGGGTGCTGCGCACGAGCGGCCGCGCGGTGCCGGTGGAAGACCTGGACCTGCTCGGGCTCGACCCGGACGAACGCTCGCCCGAGCTGCTCCTGCTGGAGGCGGAGGAGGCCGGCGAGCGGGCCGAGCGCGACCGGCTGCTGTGGGAGACGTTCCAGGAGCTGCCCGAACGGTGCCGGCAGCTCCTGCGGGTCCTGATCGCCTCGCCGCGCCCCACCTATCAGGAGATCGCGGACGGGCTGGGCATGGCGGTCGGCAGCATCGGCCCCAACCGGGGGCGATGCCTCAAGCGGCTGGGTGAACTCATCAGCCAGCGCGGCGTGAGCGGCATCCTGGGGTGAAGGACATGGACGACGGCATGGAACTGGAGGAACGCCTCCGTGAGATCGCCGGCCGGCTCGACCCGGTCCCGGCGGAGCTGTTCGACGAGGCGATGCGCGCGTACGCGCTGCGGACGCTCGACGCGGAGCTGGCCGAGCTCACGTTCGACTCGTGGGACGAGCTGTCGGCCACCCGGGTACGGGGCGGGCGGCCGCGGCTGCTCACGTTCACCGCGCACGACCTGGTGGTGGAGCTGGAGGTGGCCGACGGCCGGCTGGTGGGGCGGCTGTCCGGGGGCCCGGCGCGGATCGAGGTGCAGCGCCGCGACGGCGGCACCCTGCTGCACTCCGACGCCCTGGGCCGTTTCACCACCGGCATTCTGCCTCCTGGCCCGTTGCGGCTGCGCATCAGCCCGCGGGAGGGCGACCCGGTGGTGACCTCCTGGATCCGCATCTGACCAGCCCTCTGACGCGGGCGGGCGGCGGCGGAGTGGCGCAGCCGGTGCCGGTCGGGTCTGGCGTACGCGTCCAGCAACGAGCTGGCGCCCGGTGGCGGTCACCCTTCGGAAAATCGCTTGATGGATCTTGTACGCGCTGACAGCATCGCCCCTTATGCCGGAAGCAGCCATGGCGCCCATCGCACTGGCCTTCGGCGTCCCGGAACGGCTGAGCTCCCGGGTCGGCGCCTGCGACGAGTTCGGATCGTTCGTGTCGATTCCCATCGGCCAGGTGTCCGCCCCGGTCCTCGCCACGGTGTTCGGCGCCGCAGCGGTGACGATCGCCGGCGGTGGCCTGCTGGTGGCCGCCATGCTGTTACCGCTGCTCCTGCCCTCACTGCGGAGAATCGAGGTGAACACCTCCAGAGCAGACTGAAGGTTGGTCACACGCCAGACGTCGAGAAACAAGCCGAGTGGCGAAAACCTGAGGCAGGCGTCGGCACAGCACATCTTCAGCCTGGCCCGAGAGGGGTCAGGACGACCACGTCATCGCCGATGGGCTCTGACCGCCAGCGACTTCACCGACACATGGAGCGGGATTGACATGCCTGAGGGATGGCAGTGGGACAGCTCGCTGTTTCAGGGAAGTGCGGCATACTACGAGCGCGGCCGACTGCCGTATGCCCGGGACTTTGCCGGAGCGGTGGCCACGGCCCTCGGCCTGGACGGCCGTGGCCGACTCCTCGACGTGGGCTGCGGGCCGGGCACCGTCACGCTCGCCCTGGCCCGGTTCTTCACCGAGGCGGTCGGCCTTGACCCGGATGAGGACATGCTGGCCGAGGCGGAGCGGCAGGCCGAGCGGCGCGGGGTGACCAACGTGCGTTGGATGGCTGCCCGCGCCGAGGACCTGCCAGCCGGTCTGGGGGAGTTCCGTGTCGTGGCGTTCGCCCAGTCCTTCCACTGGACGAATCGCGATCGTGTCGCCGCGACCGTGCTGCGAATGCTGGAGCCCGGCGGCGCGTTCGTGCACATCAGCGACTACAAGAATCCGCCTGCCCAGCCGGATCCGCTGCCGCTGCCCGCTCCCCCGTACCCGCAGATCAGCGAGCTGGTGCGCCGGTACCTGGGCCCGGTACGCCGCGCGGGGCAGGGGATGCTGGTCAACGGCACGCCAGGCCGGGAGGATCTCGTCCTGGCCCGGGCCGGGTTCGGAAACCTCGAACGACACCTCGTTCCGGCCGGCGAGGTGGCGGGCCGCACCGCCGACGACATCGTGGCGTGGGTGTTCTCCCGGTCCGACTCCGCCCCTCACCTGTTCGGCGACAAGCTGGAGGACTTCGAGCGGGACCTGCGCGCGGTGCTGCGGCAGGCATCACCCGAAAACCGCTTCGCTGAGCATCTTCCGGCCACCGAGATCATGATCTGGCGCAAGCCGCATCGTGAGCGGTGAGGAAACGTGTGTGAAGGAAAGGCTAAGCCGGCGGCATCCGGGCCCATGCCGCGGTCGCGTCGTCGTGCCGTTTCCCGCGCAGCGGGCCGCGGGACGCCTCCAGCTCCCGTACGGCCCCGATCACCGCCGCGGGCCCGTCCCCGTCCAGGGCGGCCGCCAGGTCGTCCCAGGTCCAGCCGTACCAGTCGACGAGCCGCGTCACCCCGTCGGTGCACGCGCCGACCGCCCGCACCCCGCGTACGTCCACCGCCCCGCACACCGCCTGCGCGGCCGCCTCGGGCCGGGCGGCGGCCACCCAGAACCCGCCGGCCGCGTTCCGCATCCGCCGTACCAGCTCCACCGGGTACGGCCGCCCGCCCGGCAACCGCTCAAGCCGGTCGTCCGACACCACCCTGATCCCGCCCCCGGCCTGGGCGAGCATCACCGGCGAGTCCCCCAGCACCAGATATTCCACCCGCTCCCGCCGGACCCGCGCCAGCGCCACCGTCGCCGACGGCGAGTCGGGGTCGCCGAGGTCGCATCGGCCGCCGTGGGCCGCCGCGGTCTCCTCGATGGCGCGCTCCAGCACCCGGGCCAGCGGCGACGCGCCGCCGGTGGCCAGCAGCGCCGCGAGTGCCCCGCCGAGCCGCGCCACCAGCCACGGCACGCCGTGCACGCATCCGC
>DASUCK010000413.1:0-7501 GCA_036276095.1 Nonomuraea sp.
TCCGGTCGCCGAGCAGGATGTCGCCGCCCTTGATCACCGTGGCGATCGTGACCACCTGGAGGGTCGCGCCGACCAGCGCGAAGTCCCGTCCGGCGGGGCCGGCCGCGACCAGCCCCACGTACGCGACGAACACCACCTGAAGGATCGCCCGCGGCAGCGAGCCAGCCAGCAGCACCCGCACCGGGTAGACCGCCAGGTACTCCCGCCACGACAGGGCCGCGACCGTGCGCAGCGCCGCGAGATCAGACCAGCTCAAGCGTGCCCTCCGCGCGGATCTTGCGCAGCACCACGCGCAGGCCGACGGCGGCGGCCACCGCGTAGCAGGCGGAGGTCGCGAGGAGCAGCAGCCAGTCGCCCGGCTGCTGCGGACGTCC
Organism: Nonomuraea sp.; assembly: GCA_036276095.1. Classification (GTDB taxonomy): domain Bacteria; phylum Actinomycetota; class Actinomycetes; order Streptosporangiales; family Streptosporangiaceae; genus Nonomuraea. The sequence continues at coordinate 375 of DASUCK010000413.1, forward strand.
GGCGGCGGCGTCGAGCAGCAGTTCGGCCGCCCAGCGCAGGCTCACCACCGTCGAGAGGCGCTCGGCCCAGTCCGGCAGCAGCGACGTCGGGACCAGCAGGCCGCCCAGGATGAACACCGGGTACGTCAGCGTCTCGGCGATCCGCACCGCCGACCTGGCCAGCAGGAACACCGAGCACAGCAGGAGCCCGAGGGCCCCGGCCGACACCAGCGTGGCCAGCGCCGCCGCGGCGAACGGGACCGGGGCGGCGACGCGTACCGGGTGCCCGGCCAGTGCCGCGACCACGGCGACGGTCACCACGGTCAGGGTCACGGACCTGAGCACCGTGCCGAGGCTCTTGCCGACCAGCACCACCACCAGCCCGGCGGGCCGGCTCACGATGCCCGGCAGGATGCCGCGCTGCCGTTCCTGGCGCAGCACCAGCCCGAACTTCCACACGATCGCCCCCCACAACCCGAGCAGCCCGCAGCCGATCGCGGTCCTGCCGCCGGCCGCGCCCGGACCGGCGGCGAGCATGGTGACCGTCATGAACACCGCCGGCTGCACCACGCCCGCCGTCACGCCGGACATGCGGCTCTCGCCCTTGAGCTGGACGCGGGCGCCGGCGAGCAGCGCGCGGCCGATCACCGGCCCTCGCTCAGGTCGCGCAGGACCTGCTCCAGCCCCACCGGCTCCACCCGCACGTCGGTGACGACGCCACCCGGCCACCGGCCGGCCAGCTCGGTGAGCGTCGCCGGGTCCCACTGGGCCACCTCGTACCGGGCCGTCCACACGCCGTCTCCGGCCGGGCGGGCGTCCATGAGGCGCACGCCGGCCCGGCCCGCGTGCTCGTCGGGCCGCACCGGCTCCTCCCGGCGTACGCTCACCGTCACCACCGCCGCCGAGCCGGCCTGCCGCAGCAGGTCCTTCAGCGGCAGGTCATGGGTGAGCCGCCCCTCCTGGAGGATCGCCACCCGGTCCGCGAGGTCCTCGATGTCCCGCAGGTAGTGGCTGGTCAGCAGGATGCAGGGGCCGTGGTCGGCGGCGAGCCGGCCGATCACGCCGCGCAGGCGGTCGGCCTCGATCGGGTCGAGGCCGACCGTGGGCTCGTCCAGCATGAGCAGCTTCGGCTCCGGCATCAGCCCGATGGCCAGGTGCAGGCGCTGCTTCATGCCCCGCGAGTACGTCTCCACCGGCCGGTCGGCGACCTTGTCCAGGGCGACCATGGAGATCACCTCCGCGACCCGCCGGTCCAGCCGCCGCCGGTCGAGTCCGGACAGGGTGCCGAAGAAGCGCGCGTTGTCGCGGCCGGACAGCCGGCCGTACAGCCCCTGGTCCCCGCCGAAGACGACGGACAGCCGGCGGCGGGCCTGGCGGGTCCGGGTGACCACGTCCACCCCGTCGACGTGGACGCTTCCCGCGGTCGGCAGCAGCAGGGTGCTGATCACCTTGATCAGGGTGGTCTTCCCCGCGCCGTTGAGCCCGAGCAGGCCGACCACCTCGCCGGACCGCGCGGAGAACGACACCTCGCGCAGCGCCTCGACGGTGCCCGTCCGGCCGCGGAAGGCGCGGCTGACCGAGCGGACTTCCAGCGCGCTCACCACGGCACGTCCCAGTCCTCGGGCGGCAGCACCCGGTCGTCGTAGCGCTCCCGCCACGCGCGGCGCTCTCCGGCGGCGCGTTCCGACGGGACGAGGACGGCCCCGTCGCACGGCAGCGCCACCGTCCACAGCGGCGAGAGCCGGGCGCCGCGCTCGGCCTTGGTCGCGGCCGACTCGATCCCCAGGTGCAGCCGCCGCAGCCCGGCCCGCTCCATGTGCTGGATCGGCAGGTAGTAGGACAGGTTGAAGTACTCGTACGCGCCCAGCAGGCGGTCGTAGTCGAAGCCCACCATCCGCGCGTAGAGGGTGTCGCCGAACCGGTACCGCAGCGCGCCGGCCACCGTCCGGCCGTCCCGGCGGGCGGTGAACGCCACGCTCGCCGGGTCGAGGAACTCGACCTGCGGCGCCAGCACCCGCCGCATCGACTCGGGGGTGCTGCGATGGCCGTACTTGCGCTGCACGTTGGCGACCAGCTCGGCGAGGGTCTCCCAGCATCCGCTCAGCGGCAGCTCCGCGAGCTCGTACCCGGCCTGGTCGAAGCGTCGCCGCTCGCGCAGCGTGTTCTTCCGCCGGCGCGCGCCCAGCCCGGCCAGGTAGCCGTCCCAGCCGTCGCTGTCCAGGCACGCCTCCACGGTGTCGAACGCGGCGACCGCGCCCTCCTCGCACAGCTCCCTGGCGATGCCGGTCGGGGCGAACATCCACACCAGCCCGCGCGCCTGCCGCTCGGCGGCCAGCCGCAGCCCCGCCTCCAGCAGCGCCCGCAGCACCGAGCGCCGGTCCGGCCCCTCGCCCGGCAGCAGGACGCCGCTGCGGTACGCGCGCCGCCCGCCGGCCAGCAGCCACCGGCCGCCGCCGGTGAGGGCCTGGTGATGCCGTTCCGGCGCGTAGAAGCCGCTGCCCTCGAACCGGACGTCGAAGATCGGAAGCGCGCCGACGAGGTCACCGCCGTGGGAGGCGAGCACGTAGTGGTTCCTGACGCGCGGGTCGCCTTCGAGCGTCCGCAGCCACCCGTGCGAGAGGTAGAAGTCCCGGCTCGTCGCCATCCGGTCCCAGTCCGACGGCCGGATGCCGGCGATTGCCTCCTCCACCCGAATGTCCAAGCCCACCGAGCCGCTCCAATGTCTGTCCGGGACGCGGTTATTCCGGACGGCGTTGACAGCCTGCCGACCAGTGAACCGGATGGACGTTTCAATTCGGCTTCGCGGCGTCTTCACGGACGCCCGGAACGCCTTTTATCAGAGGCTCTTTCGCCGGCCCTTTGCCGCCTTCGCTGGAGCGCGCCTGCCTGCGGTCTCATGTCCGGTAAATGCCCGGACGATGACCTGGCGCGAGACGTCGGCGGACTGCGACGGTGGTTTTACTGCCGGGCCCGCATGATCGCGGGGATTCCTCGCACAATAACGGAAGCGGTGAATGGAATGCGTTCAGCGCGGTGGTTTAACCCGCCCCGGGCGCCGCATTCAAGGAAAGCAACGACGAGCGGAAACCAGAGGAAAGGGCCATGTCCGGGCCGGCCGGCATGAGCGAGCCGCCCCACCCCCGGGGCACGCGCGTCTCCCGGCTCATCGAGGCCGACCCGGTCCTGCGGCTGCACTGCGCGGTGGAGCGCGACGGCGCCGCGTACCCCGTCCACCGCCCCGACACGCGCGTCGTGGACGCCGGGGCCGTCCGGGCGGGCGCCGACCGGTTACCCGCCTCGCTGGCCCGGGTGTTCCGGATCTGCCTCGACAGGTACGGCGTCGGCATCGGCCGTCCCCGCTTCGAGGTGGCGCCGGGCGGGCGCGCCACCGGCCGCGTCGTGGTGCCCGACGCGGCCGTGGACGTGCCCGACCAGGCGGCCGGCCGGCTGAGGCTGGCGGAGCTGACGGAGGCCGTCACGACCCTCGGCCGGGTCGCCGGCCTGCCCGCGCACCACGTCCAGCAGGCGCTCGCGGCCGAGCTGCGCTTCCTGTCGCCGCGTACGGCGGCGCTGCTCGGCGGCGCCCGGCCGGGCGGCCCCGTGCACAGCGTGGACCCGGGTCAGCACGCCGTGCTGACGGAGGTGCTGCGGCGGGTGGCCGAGCGGGCGCGCCGGCGCCGGGACGACCCCACGCGCAGGCCGCCCGCGGTGATGCTGGACATCGACATGTGCGCGCTCGACCCGCGCGCCCGCGTCCGCCACGCGCTCAGAGCCGTCGGCGTCGACCCGGACGGGCTCGCGGCCCTGCCCTCCTACCACCGGCCGGCCTGGGATTTGTGGGTCGGGGAGACCGGCGGAGAGGCCGGGTACGCGGCCTTCTGCCGCGCCTTCCACCGGCCGTGGGAGAACCTGCGCTGGGACACGCCCGTGCCCGGCCTGGCGCGCTTCGTCTGGGACGTGTACGACGCCGGCGGCCGCGTGGTCTTCAACACCGGACGGCGGGAACGGGTGCGCGAGCACACCGAGCACGCGCTCGCCCGGGCGGGCATCACGCGGCCGCGCGCCGCCTTCCTGCCGGACGACCGCTCACGCCCCGTGGCCGAGCTGAAGGCCGAGAACCTGTGGAGCTTCGCCGACCTGGACATCGTCGCCGTCTTCGACGACATCTGCGAGAACCGGCAGGCGATGGCCAAAGTCCTCACCGACGCCCTGTTCGTCGCGGTGGCGCTGCCCGGCTACGTCCACGAGCGGCCGCACGACGGCGCCGACGTGGTCCGGTCGTTCGAGACCGTCCCGCGCTGCGCCCGCACCGCGCCGGCCCGGCGGCTGCCCGCGCTGTCCCACGCCAACTCGCTGGCCGAGCTGCCGCTCGCCGAGATGTCCGACGGGGAACTGGCGGCCGGGCACGCGATCCGGCTCGGCGAACGCGAGTCACTGGAGATCGTCGAGGCTCTCGTCCAGAGCGCCGAGCACGCCGCGGCCGGCACCGGCAAGAGCGTCCCGAAGGGGGACGACCTCGTGGCCGCCGTCTACCACCTGCTGATGCGTCCGCAGTTCCGCAAGGGGGCGCGGGCGAACTTCACCCTGGCGGTCGCCGAGCGGGAGATCCGCCCCCGGGTGGCCGACGGCGCCCCCATCCCGCTCATCACCAGGGGATTCCCGGTCAAGTTCCCGTACAACCCGCTCAAGGCGATGGGCAGCATGCCCGACCTGGCCGAGCTCGCCGCCCTGATCCGGCTGCGGGAGCTGCATCGCACGGTGCAGCAGGTCTACCCGCCGGGTCTGGCGATCACCGTTCTCGTCGACGGCCGGCACTTCCGGACGCACCCCGAGGACCTGCTCGGCGCGTACCAGTCGAAGCTCGTCCACTACCACTCGCTCATCGGCGGCGCGGACGTCCTGACGATGACCGACCTGAACGAGGCCGCCGAGCGCCGCATGGGAGCCGGCGCCATGCGACGGCACGCCGCCCTGGTGCCGCAGCGGGTGGCCGAACTCCACGACCTGCTCGCCGGGCTGGACGTCACCACCGGGCCCCCGTACGCGCTGGAGCAGGCCACGCTCCGCACGGCGCGGGCGGCCGGCGCGGTGCCGCACTTCGAGGCGCTGTTCCGATCGCTGATGTACACGGTCCCGCTGGCCCGGCCGCGGGACGCCGGCTTCGCCCGGCGCCTCTACGCCGACCTGTTCAACCTGACCGACCCGGCCGTCCCCGAGCCGCTGACCGCCGAGCGGCGCACGGTGCTGGCCAGGGCCTGGGACGACACGATCCAGTACCTCGCGGTGGTGTGGACGGATCGGGACCTCGGGTTCGACGAGGCGCTGTTCTCCCACCACATCCGGCTGACACCGAACCCGCGCCGCGGCAACCTGGGCTTCTCCTACCTCGGCGGCTCGTCGATCCTGCCGTGGCACGGCACGGGGGCGCTGAACGTCTCAGGCCGCGCGTCGGCCGACTTCGCCGTGTCGCTGCTCGACCAGGGCTTCGTCCCGGCCTACTCGCCGTTGCTCGGCCCCGCGCAGCCGTGGGTGATGGTCCCGGTCACCGCCACCGAGGGCGACCACCTCGACCCGGGCTTCCGCGCGGCAGTCGGGCTACGACGCCGCTGACCGCCTGGAGCGAACGACCGTGGCCACGAGGGCGACCATGGCGACGACCAGTCCCGAGCCGACGCCGATCCCCATGGCGATGATGATCGTGTAGCCGCGGATGGCGAGATCCTGGAATGCCGGACCGAAGTTCTCGGCGAAGCTCGCCGCGCCGGCCGGCGCCTGATGTCCCATCCCCGCGCCGACGTTCCACAGCACCTGGTGGACGACGACGAGCGAGAGCCCGTACAGCGCCCCCAGAACGAGGAAATCCCTGACCGGTCTCGTGGTCTCGCGGACGATCGCCACCACCAGCCAGGCGGCGAACGGCGCCAGCGCGATGACGTAGTAGAGCAGGCCGCTCTCCGGCGGGACGACGTCCAGGTCGGCGAGAATCGTGCGCGGCAGCCCGATGGCGACCAGCGTCAGCATCAGCCACGTGGGCATGCCGCCGCCGCGGAGGTCGGTCCTGTCCTGGGTCCGGAACGCATCGTGGTGGGTACTCAACGTCTTCTCCTTTCGGTACCACCCAGCCTGTCCGCGAACGCCCGGCGGGACATCCGCTGGGAGAATACCGATGAACTACACCGTAGGACGTATGTCCGGCACGCCGGACGACGACGCGAGCGGTCAAGGGAGGCCGCGCGGCCTCTCCAGGTGCTTCGCGACGTGCCTCGCGAGATTGCTTCCGTGCTTGTCGCGTCGAGCAGTGCCGCGACGGTGGCCGATATGCCTCAGGGCGGAACGCCACCGAGCCATGGCGCTCAGCTGGTGGCGCCCCAGGTGAGGGAGAGGCCCGTGGCGGCGCGTTCGGTGCGGATCTCCATCATGCTGCCGAGGATGGTGGCATGGTCGGACACCACGGGCGTGGCGTCGAGCGTGTACGTGATCCGGGTGCTGACCAGCACCGGGCTGCCGGGCGGCTCGCGGAGGTGGCGGGCGGCGGCGGGGTCGAGCAGGCCGGGCCGTACGACCTCCGACGCCCGGGCGACCGACACTCCCGCGTCGGCGAGGGCCGCGTAGAGGGAGACGCCGGTGAAGTCGCGGTCGCGGATCCGGTCGGCCACCGGCCGGCGCACCCAGGACACCTGGTGCACCGCGGGACGCCCCGCGAACTCGCGGACCCGCTCCAGCCGCAGGGCGGTGTCGCCGGGACGCAGCCGCAACGCCGCGGCGATCCGGGCGGGGGCCCGGCGCACCGCCTGCCCGGCCACCGAGGTGCGCACGTCGTGGCCCTGTTGACGCAGGTCGTCGACCAGGCTGCGGAGCGAGTCGAGCTGGTACGCCAGGTGGGGCGGGGCGACGAACGTGCCCCTGCCGGGCCGCTGCACGATCAGCCGTTCGTCGCTGAGCTCCCGCAACGCCTGGCGCAGCGTCATGAGGGTCACCCCGTAGGCGGCGCTCAGCTGCCGTTGCGGCGGCAGGGCCGCGCCGGGGGCGTAGTGTCCCGACCGGATCTTCGCGGCGAGGTCGGCGGCGATGGCGCGGTATCTCGCCTCGTGCCCGGCGTCGGGGGTCATCGTGGTCGGTCACTCCTGGTCGAGGGCTTGCCGCAGGGT
>DASUCK010000414.1:0-26535 GCA_036276095.1 Nonomuraea sp.
GCAGGAAGACCGCACCCGCGATGATCGCGGCGCCCTTGGTGTTGTGAACCATGGTCATGGGCATGAGCCCGCCCGGGTTCATCATGTACATGATCATGAACACGGCCATGACCAGCATCTCCATGACCATCATGAGGACGACCAGCACGCCCACGTACTGGAGGTCGATGAGCAGCAGCGTCCCGCCGACGGCCAGCAGCGAGGCCAGCAGCGCGAACGTGGCCCGCGCCATCGAGTCGACCACGAACACCGTCACCCCGCTCGCCACGGCCAGCACGGCCAGCACCCAGAAGGCCGCGGTCACGGCAGCACCACGATCGCCACCACCAGCAGTTGCGCGAGCGTGAGCGGGATCAGCACCACCCACGCGAACGCCACGAACCGATCCACCCGCACGACCGGCACCCGATGCCCGGCCAGGACGAGCCCCGCCACCACGGCCGCCGTCTTGATCCCGGCCCACGCCCACCCCGGCAGCCACGGCCCCGCCCCGCCGCCGAGGAACAACGGCACCGCCGCCGCGCCCACCACGACCAGCAGCGCGTACCGCCCGGCCAGGAACACCAGACGATCGGCCCCCGCCAGCTCGGCCGGCACGCCGCCGGCGACGTCCCGCCCGACCGCCTGCCCGAACGGCCCCCAGAACGCCATCGCCGCCGCCGACACGAGATAGACGGCGAACGCGACCGGCATCCACACCGCGAACCAGACGCCCCGCTGCGCCGCCACGACATCGGCCATCCGCAACGACCCCGCCCCGAGCGCCACGGAGATCAGCGCGAACATGTGCGGCAGCTCGTAGGCCAGGCCCTGCGCCACGAACCGGTACCCGCCGACGAGCGGATACGCCGAGTTGACCCCCCACCCCACGAGCCAGACCGCCCCCCAGACGCACACCTCCATGGCGTTGAACCAGACGACCCCGACCCCAAGATCCAGTACCGCCGCCCCACCGACCGGCAGCACGACCGCGGCCAGCAACGCGGCCAGCGGCAGACCGACGACCCCGACCCGGACGAGCACGGTGTCCGCGAGCGGCGTCCTCCTGCGCCGCTGCACCACCAGCCGTGCCGCCTCCCTGAACGGCGCCCCCCACCCCCCGGCCCCGCCGAGCCGGGCGTCGAGCGCTGCCGCGCCCCAGGCCAGCACCCCCAGCGCCAGGACCAGCGCGACCGCCTCACCCACGGCGCACCGCCACCCGTTCGAGATCAGGATCGACGCTCGCCACGATCAGCCGCGCCTGCGCCAGGTCGGCCCCCGCGAGCAACCCGCCCAGCAGCCCGTCCGGCAATCTGTCGGGCCATCTGTCGGGCAATCTGTCCGGCAATCTGTCCGGCACCCCGGGCCGGCCCGGTCCGCCGATCGCGTCCTCCGCCTCCTCCACCCACCGGTACGCCCGGTCCAGCACGTCGCCGCGCGCCCGCTCGGGCCCGCCACCGCCGACCACCCCGACACCACGCAGCATGCACCGCAACACCACCGACCCCCGCACCCGCCGCGCGAACCCGCGGAACTCGCCCGCCACCTCCCCTCCACGGCCACCTCCACCGTCGGCCACGGCGAGCAGCCGGTCCCGCAGGCGGCGCGCCTCCCGCGCCGCCCACGGCCACCCGGCCACGCCGAGGAGCCTGCCGAGACCGTCCAGGCGGGCGGCCGCGCCGCGCCCCGGCTCCGCCCAGAAGGGGGTGCCGTGCTCGCCCGGCGGCAGGGCGCGGACCACGGCCTCCTGGATCACGTCGCCCTGCAGCACCGTGTCCACGACCAGCCCGGCCGGCCAGTCGGCGAGCACCGGCCCGAGCGGCACGTGGAGCCGGTCCAGGGTCAGCCCGTCCCGGTCCGGGCCACGGCCGGCCATCGGGACCCCGCCGGGCAGGTCCATGTCGGCGGCCGGTGGAGCGGGCGGGGGCCCGGTCCGGGGAGTGCCGCCGCGCGCCAGCGTCTCGACCGCGTCGTTTAGCGCCGCCGCGACCTCCTCGCGCGACACCGCGGAAGCCGGTTCCACGAGCGCCCGAGGCTCCACCATGGCCTCCCACACCCCCTGGACGGCCTGCCTCATCTCCGCGCCGGGAGCGCCGCACACCACCAGCAGCCCGGCCTCCGCCGGGGCGGAGGCGACCGGCCAGCCCCGCCGGTCGAGCTCGGCCTCCACGAGCAGCCGGGCCCGCGTCCCGTACGGGCAGCAGGCGACGAGCACCCGGGGCCGTACGGCGGCCTGGCGCAGCAGCCACCCCCTCAGGCCCACCGGAACGCCCCCTCGCGCCAGGCGTACAGCACCCCCACCAGCAGCAGCCCCAGGAACAGGAACATCTCCACCACGGCCACCGCCCCGAGCTCGGCCACGACGAGCGCCCACGGGTACATGAAGATCATCTCCATGTCGAAGGCGAGGAAGACCAGCGTCACGGCATACCACCGCACGTGGAACCGGGACATCGCGTGCTCCCGGGGCCGCGCGCCGGACAGGAACGGCCCCGTCTCGGCGACCTCACGGGGCGAGAGGTACGCCGCGACCGCGTAGACCCCCGCGATCCCGGCGGCGAGCAACGCCACGAGCCCCAGCACAGCACCCATCTCGCCTCGGCCTCAACCTCGCATCGACGCCCCGGCGCAACGTAAGGCCGGCCGGGGGCGCCGCGACACGGCTGCTCGGGACAGTGCCGCGGCGCACCCCGGCGACCTACCCGCGGTCCCCCGCGCTAACCCGAGATGACGATCGTCTCCGACGAGGAGTCCGTCGGCCCCTCGCTCCCGTCATCCCGCTCGCCGGCCCGGCCTCCCGGCCGCGGCAGCAGACGCAGCCCCACCACCGCGACCAGCGCGCCACCGGCGGCGGCAAGAAGCAACGTGTACGCCGGCATCCCACCGGCCTCGCTGCCCCCGCCCGCAGAACCGTCCCCCGAAGCGTGCGCAGGAGCAGCGACGGAAGCCCCGGTGGCGCGGGGCGCGGCGGTGGCGGGGGGCGCGGTCGGCGGGCCGGCGTCGGAGGCGGCCGTCCGGTCTCCGACGGTCACCTTCCCGCCGGGCAGGTCGGGGAACCCCGGCGGCCGGACGGCGTCCCAGTAGTCCCTCCCGAGGTTCACGAACGCCTCGACGACCTCCTTGCGCGCCGGTTCGAGCCGCAGCCCGCCGGGCACGGTGAGCGTCCCGACGCGGTGCGGCGAGAAGAGGCCCTGGACGCCCTCGACCTTCCACGTCCCTTCGGGCGCGACCACGGACGTGGCGTAATGCCCGGCCTCCGGCAGGCGCGTGCCGCCGAACGTCAGCCTCCTCCCGTCCTCGGCCCTGGTGAGCCGCAGCCCGACGGCGCCCAGGTCCCCCTCGAACGGGTGGTTGCCGTGCTGGAGCACCCAGAACCCCAGCGCGTACGGCGTGCCCGCCGCGAACCTCCCGGGCAGCGGATCCATGTACGTCGCCGCCCAGCCGCCCGCCGCCCCGGCCGGTACCGCCCCGGTGACGAGGGCCGCCAGGGCCGCCAGGGCCGCGACGAGCACGGCCGACATTCTCCTCATGGGGATCACCTCCGGTGTACTTACACCGGCCGGGCGGCCCAGGTTCCCGGCGGCGGCCAATCCTGGAACAAGCGACATTTCCCGATAAGGCGAGCACAATGGAGGCCAGGGCGAGAATTCGGCGAGGGACGAGGAGGCTTACGCCGTGTCCGCCGCCGGACGTCAATATCTGAGCGCCATGCTCGACGTGCTCGTCTACGAGCACGTCCTGGTCGCGTGGCGACGGCTGCCCCTGGGCGCGTACATGATCGTCTCCCACGAGGGTGAGGAGCTCAGGCTGACCGCGCAGCAGGCCGAACTGTGGACCCAGGGCGCCTTCGCCGTCTACCTCGCCCTGGTCGACCAGGGCCGGATCACTCCCCGCATGCCCGGCGACACCGCCCAGAATTAGGCCCGGCATTTCCCAACATTTCCACATCCAGCGGAGAAAAGGGAAGACGCCGACCCTCAGGACCACATCCGCCGCGTCAGGAGGCTTCGGGGGTTCTGCCGAGGTGCTCGGGTGAGGGGCTCGGGTGAAAGGGCCGGGGATCCTAGCGAGGGGCTCGGGCGCGCCCCAGGAGGTGGGTCAGCGTCGGGGACGACGGGAGGGACCTGAAGGGGAAGCGGTCGCGTTCCTCGATCACGAACCCGCTGTCGGCGATGGCCCGCTCGGTGTCACGGTCGAGATGGCAGCCGCCGGCGACCCGCCACCACACCGGCGTGACGAGATGCTGCAGCAGCGCCACGGCCGGCCGCCCGGAGCGTACGTGCTCGTAGAAGCGCAGCTCGCCGCCGGGCCGCAGCACCCGGCGCACCTCGGCCAGCGCCGCCGCCTGGTCGGGCACGGAGCACAGCACCAGCGACACGACCGCCGCGTCGAACCCGCCGTCCTCGACGGGCAGCGCCCCGGCGTGGCCGGCCACCACCCGGGTGGGCGCCGGGGCCGCGCCCGCGGCCCGTTCCGCGAGCGCGCGGAGCGCGTCGTCCGGCTCCACGGCGACGACCTCGCGCACCTCGGGCGGGTAGTGGGCGAAGGTCAGCCCGTTGCCCGCGCCGATCTCCACCACCCGCCCGGCCAGCCCGGCCAGCAGCCGCCGCCGGTGCCCGGCCGTGCCCCGGCGCTCGGCCTCGACGCTCAACCGCTCGTAGGCGCGGGCGAACCGGGGATGCTGAAAGCGCGACAAATCCTGCACGGCTCCACGCTAGGTCACGCCCGCACCGCCCGCGCGCCACAGCGGCTCCGGGTCACGATCTCACGAGGCGGGCGATGGCGTCGGCGGCCTCCTTGACCTTGAGCTCGGCTTCCGAGCCGCCGTTCTGGACGGCCTCGGCCACGCAGTGCGCCATGTGCTCCTCGAGCAGGGACAGCGCGAACGACTGCAGCGCGCTCGTCGTCGCCGACACCTGCGTCAGGATGTCGATGCAGTACTTGTCGTCCTCGATCATGCGCTGAAGCCCGCGCGCCTGCCCTTCGATGCGGCGCAACCGCCGCAGTTGGTCCTGCTTGCTGTCGGTGTATCCGGCCATGGGAACCCCCTTCACTACACCGACAGCAACACTATACCCCCCTACCGTATTCCGTCACGCGGCGGGCCGGTCAGGACTCGCCCCGGTTGTTCATGAAGTTCGAGATCTTCCACTCGCCGCCGTCCTGCGTGAGCACGAACAGGTCGCGGAAGGTGTTGTTGCCCTGCTTGCTGGTCGCCCGGACGAGGGAGGCCTCGCCGAGTTCGCGCTCCTCCTGGATGGAGTGGGTGGCGCTCTTGAGTCCGTTCGCGCCCTGGAGCTGCTTCTGGTAGAGGTTGCGGATCGCGTCGGTGCCCTGCGCCGTGGCCGCCCCGTTGATCTCCACGACCGCGTCGTCGGCGAACGAGCCCACGACCTTGTCCACGTTGCCGGACTTGAGGGCGTCGAAGTAGCTCTGGACGGCGGCCCGAGCCCCGCCGGCCTCGGGCGACTCCATGCCCGTGCCGGTCTCCTCGGGGGACCCCATGTCCTCCGTCGGCGTCGCCGGGCTCGCCGCGCCCTTCATCGCTTGCGAGTTGCCGCCACCGGCGGCGCAGCCCGTCACGAGCATGGCGGGGACGATCATGGCCAGCAGGAGTGCCCTGCGGTGAGAAATCTTGCTCATGGCCGAGGTGATGCCCGCGTCGCTCCTGACCGAATGCGCTGTTGAGGCACTTTGCACGTCGCCTTTACCTCGTCTGGTATTACTCGACGAAATGACCGGATATGGCGAGACCGTTCAGTGCTTTGATCGTTGCCGCCACGAGACCAGCGCGGCAGATGCCGCCGATAGCGTCCGTCCGGTGCCGTCAACTCAGGCGAACGCCGCACCCCTTCCCCAGCGCGAAGACGCCGAACGCTGCGACAGCGTCGAGGCGGGTCGGCGTTGCGTCCTGCCCGTCGGCCACCGGACCCCCCACGTCTACCCGCCGTCCGACGCCGCGCTCGACTAGCCACCATGGATCTGGCTGGCCGCCGCACTGGACGAGCCGCCCCGTACCGGCCGCCGCGCTGGGCCGGCCGCCGCGCCTCACCGGACGCGCACCTCCACTCGCCCGCCTGCGAGCCGCACCGGGTAGACCGGCACCGACACCTCCGCCTCGTCCAGGCACGCTCCCGACACCAGCGAGAACACCTGCTTGTGCAGCGGCGAGGCCACGGTCGGCTCGCCCTTCCTGGTGCCGACGATGCCGCGGGAGAGCACGTACGCGCCGCTGAACGGGTCACGGTTGTCGAGCGCGTGCAGCGTGCCGTCGTGGGTGCGGAAGACGGCCACCTGCCGGCCTCCCACCAGGGCGCAGACGCCGCGTTCCGGGAGGAGGTGGTCGTAGGCGCAGACCGGGGTCCAGGTCATCGGGACATCACCGGCTTGATCTGGCCGCGCTCCCTCTCGAAGGCGATCGACGGGTCGGGCACGCCCGGCGCGTTGACGAAGCTCACGAACCGGCCCAGCTTCTCCGGGTCGTCCAGGGTGGCCGCCCACTCGTCGGCGTACGTGTCGACGTGGTGTCCCATCCGCGCGTCGAGGTCGGCGCAGATGCCGAGCGAGTCCTCCATGATCACCTCCCGCAGATGGCCGAGGCCGCCCTCCAGCGACTCCAGCCAGGTGGAGGTGCGCTGCAGCCGGTCGGCCGTGCGGATGTAGAACATCAGGAACCGGTCGACGGTCCTGATCAGCTCCTCGGTCGACAGGTCGGAGGCGAGCAGGTCGGCGTGGCGGGGCTTGAAGCCGCCGTTGCCGCAGACGTACAGGTTCCAGCCCTTCTCGGTGGCGATGACGCCGAAGTCCTTGGAGCGGGCCTCGGCGCACTCGCGGGCGCAGCCGGAGACGGCCGACTTGAGCTTGTGCGGCGAGCGCAGCCCGCGGTAGCGCAGCTCCAGCAGCACGGCCAGGCCCACCGAGTCCTGTACGCCGTAGCGGCACCAGGTGGAGCCCACGCAGGACTTCACCGTACGCAGGGCCTTGCCGTACGCGTGCCCCGACTCGAACCCGGCCTCCACGAGCCGCCGCCAGATGTCCGGCAGCTGCTCGACCCGCGCCCCGAACAGGTCGATGCGCTGCCCGCCGGTGATCTTCGTGTAGAGGCCGAAGTCGCGGGCGACCTCGCCGATCACGATGAGCTTGTCCGGGGTGATCTCACCGCCGGGGATGCGCGGCACGACCGAGTACGTGCCGTTCTTCTGCATGTTGGCCAGGAAGTGGTCGTTGGTGTCCTGGAGCGCGGCCCGCTCGCCCTCCAGCACGTGCCCGTTGTGCAGGGAGGCCAGGATGGAGGCCACGGCCGGCTTGCAGACGTCGCAGCCCCTGCCCTGCCCGTGCTCGGCGACGAGCTGCGAGAACGTCGTGATGCCGCGCACCCGTACGATCTCGAACAGCTCGGCCCGCGAGTACGCGAAGTGCTCGCACAGCGCCGTGCCGACCTCGACGCCCGACGTCTCCAGCAGCCGCTTCAGCATCGGCACGCAGCTGCCGCAGGTGGTGCCGGCGCGGGTGCACGCCTTGAGCCCGGGCACGTCGGTGACGCCCCGGTCGGCGACCGCGGTGCGGAGGTCGCCCGCGCACACGTTGTTGCACGAGCACACCTGCGCCTCGTCCGGCAGGTCCAGGCTCGCCCCCGCGCCGCCGAACAGCAGGTCGGACGGCGCGGCCGGCAGCGCCTTGCCGACGAACGGCCGCAGCGACGCGTATGGCCCGGCGTCGCCGACGCAGATGCCGCCGAGCAGCGTCCTGGCGTCGTCGCTGATGAACAGCTTCTTGTAGACCCCGGCGACCGGGTCCATGTACGTGACGTCCAGCGCCCCGTCCATGGCCCCGAACTGGGCCACCTCGACGCCGAGCAGCTTGAGCCTCGTGGACAGGTCCGCGCCCTCGAACGTCGCCGACCCGCCCGCGATCCGGTCGGCGGCCACCTCCGCCATCGCGTTGCACGGCCCGGCCAGTCCGTAGACCATGCCGCCGGCCAGCGCGCACTCGCCGACGGCGTAGATGCTGGGGTCTTCGGTCAGCATCCCGTAGTCGACGACGATGCCGCCACGCGGGCCCACCGTCAGTCCGGCCGCGCGGGCCAGCTCGTCGCGCGGCCTGATGCCCGCCGAGAACACCACGACCTGGGCGTCGATGACCGTGCCGTCCGGCTTGCGCAGGCCGGTGACCTGGCCGTCCTTGTGCAGGATCTCCTGGACGCCGGCGCCGGCGTGCACGCCGAGCCCCAGCCGCTCGATGTGCCGCCTGAGCACGGCGCCGCCGCCCTCGTCCACCTGCCGCGGCATCAGCCAGGGGCTCATCTCGACGATGTGCGTCTTCAGCCCGAGCGCCCGCAGGGCGTCGGCGGCTTCCAGCCCGAGCAGCCCGCCGCCGACCACGACGCCCTCGGCGGCGTCCTTGGCGGCGGTCCTGATCGCGTCGAGGTCCTCGATGGTGCGGTAGACGTGGGCGTGCTCGGCTCCCGGCACCGGCGGCACGAACGGCGCCGACCCGGTGGCCAGCACCAGCACGTCGTACGGCTCGGCGCCGCGGCCGGCCGTGGTCACGTGCTTGGCCGCCCGGTCGATGCCGGTGACGCGGGTGTCCAGCCGGGTGGCGACCCCGGAGGGCACCTCGTAGGTGAGGTCCTCGGCGCTGGTGCCGGACAGGTAGGAGGTCAGGTGGACCCGGTCGTACGCGGGCCGCGGCTCCTCCCCGATCACGGTGATCCGGCCGCCGAAGCCCGTGGAGACGAGGGTCTCGACGAGCCGGTGAGCCGTCGGCCCGTACCCCACGACGACGATCCTGCTCATACGGAAATCCCTTCCTGCTCGCACAGCCAGCTCACGATGCCCTCGACGGCGTCCCGGCAGGTGCCGCACCCGGTGGTGGCCCTGGTGGCGGCGGCCACCCCGGCGACGTCCCGCGCCCCGGCCTCCCAGCACGCCCTGATCTCGCCCTTGGTCACGTTGTTGCACTGGCAGACCCTGGCCGCGTCCGGCATGAGGGTCGGGCTGTCGGCCGCCGACGCCGCCGCCAGGCCGGAAAGCAGCAGCCCGGCCCGGTCTCCGGGGACCGGCGCACCGCGGTCGAAGAGCTGGGTGAGCGTGCCGACGGCGTCGCTCTCGCCCAGCAGGATGGCGCCCACCAGCCGGCCGTCCCTGATGACGAGCTTGCGGTAGGTGCCGCGGGCGCGGTGGCTGAAGCGCACCACCTCGGCCTGCTCCTCGGTGAGGTGGGTCTCGCCCATGGCGGCCAGCTCGACGCTCCTGGCCTTGAGCCGGGTGACCAGCCGGGAGCCGCGGTAGCGGGCCTTGCCGCCGGTGATGACGTCCGCGGCCACGGACGCCTGCTCCCAGGCGGGGGCGACCAGGCCGTACACGGTGCCGTCGTGCTCGGCGCACTCGCCGATCGCGAAGATCGACGGGTCATCGGTACGCAGTTCGTCGTCCACGACGACACCCCGCCGCACCTCCAGCCCCGCCTCGGCGGCCAGGCCGGTGACCGGGCGGACGCCGCAGGCCAGCACCACCAGGTCCGCCTCGACCAGCTTCCCGCCGGCCAGCCGGACGCCGGCGCCGTCCACGGAGGAGGCGGCCACCCCGGTGCGGATCTCGACGCCGAGCCCGGTCAACGTCTCGCCGAGCACCTCGCCGGCCTCGACGTCGAGCTGCCGTTCCATGAGGTGGCCGGCCAGGTGCAGCAGCGTCACCGGCAGGCCACGCCCGGCCAGGCCGCGGGCGGCCTCGACGCCGAGCAGCCCGCCGCCGATCACCACGGCGTTGCGGGCCTGACCGCAGACGTCCAGGATGCGCTCGCAGTCCTCCAGCGTGCGGAACGGGATGGCCCGCGCCACGCCGGGGATCGGCGGCACGACGGCCTCGCTGCCGGTGGCCAGCACCAGCAGGTCGTACGGCTCCCGCCGCCCGTCCCCGGTGACCACGTGCCGGGTCTCGCGGTCGAGGTGCGCGACCGGGCTGCCGAGGGCCGCCTCGACGCCGTGGGCGGCGTACCAGGACGCGTCGAGGAGACGCACCTGGTCGGGGCGCGAGCTGCCGGCCAGCACGTTCGACAGCAGCACCCGGTTGTACGGCTGGCCCGGCTCCGCACCGAAGATCGTGATCCTGATGTGGGGGTCGCGCGCGCGTACCTCGCTGACCAGCCGCGATCCGGCCATCCCGTTCCCCACGACGACGAGCCTCATGAGTCCCTCTCCACCCTGACCGCGCAGACCTTGAACTCCGGCATCCTCGACACCGGGTCGAGCGCCGGGTTGGTGAGCCGGTTGGCGCCCTCCCAGTGGAAGGGCATGAACACGGTGTCGCGCCTGATGGCGTCGGTGATCCGGGCGACGGCCTTGGCCTCGCCGCGCCGGCTGGTGACCCGCACCACGTCCCCGGCGGCGATGTCGAGCTGCTCGGCGAGGTCGGGATGCAGCTCGACGTACGGCTCCGGCGCGGCCCGCACGAGCGGGGCGATCCTGCGCGTCTGCGCGCCGCTCTGGTAGTGGGCCAGCACCCGCCCGGTGCTCAGGTAGACGGGGTAGTCGTCGTCGACGTCCTCGACGGCGGGCCGGTGCCGCACGGGCACGAACCTGGCCCGCCCGTCCGGGGTGGCGAACCCGTCCAGGAACGGCCGCGGCGTGCCCGGGTGCCCCGGCTCCGGGCAGGGCCAGAAGACGCCCTTCTCCCGCTCGATCCGTTCGTACGTGATGCCGGAATAGTCCGCCGGCCCGCCCCTGCTGGCCCGGCGCAGCTCGTCGAACACCTTGACCGGGTCGGTCTCGAACCGGTGCCCCAGCCGCTCGGCCAGTCCCGCGATCACGTCGAGATCGCTCCTGACGCCCGCGGGCGGCGCGACGGCGCGACGGCGCAGCAGGACGCGGCCTTCGAGGTTCGTCATGGTGCCGGTCTCCTCGGCCCACTGCGTCACCGGGAACACCACGTCGGCCGGCGCCGCGGTCTCGGACATCACGACGTCGCAGGTCACGAGCAGGTCCAGGCCGCCGATGCGGCCGGCGACGTGCTCGGCGGCCGGGGCCGAGACCACCGGGTTGGAGCCGAACAGCAGCAGCGCCCGCGGCCCGTCCGGGGTGCCGAGGGCGTCCAGCAGCTCGTACGCCGACCGCCCGGCCCCCGGCAGGGACTCGGCCGGCACGCCCCACACCCCGGCGACGTGCTCGCGCGCCGCCGGGTCGTCGATCCTGCGGTAGCCGGGCAGCTGGTCGGCCTTCTGCCCGTGCTCCCTGCCGCCCTGCCCGTTGCCCTGCCCGGTCACGCAGCCGTACCCGGAGCCGGCCCGGCCCGGCAGGCCCAGCGCGAGGGCGAGGTTGATGAACGCGCTGACGGTGTCGGTGCCCTTGGCGTGCTGCTCGGCGCCGCGCCCGGTCAGCACGTACGCGCAGGAGGCCGCCGCCATGGCCCGGACCGCCTGCCGCATCCGGTGGACGGGCACCCCGGTGATCCGCTCCACCCGCTCCGGCCACCACGTGGTCAGCGACGTGCGCACCTCGTGGAAGCCGGTGGTGCGGGCGGCGACGTACTCCTCGTCCACCAGGCCCTCGGCGACGACCAGGTGCAGCAGGCCGAGGGCGAGCGCCAGGTCGGTGCCGGGCGCGGGCTGCAGGTGCAGCCAGGCCAGCTTGGCGGTCGGGGTGCGGCGCGGGTCGATGACGATCAGGCGCGGCCCGGACAGGTGGCGCACGAGCGGCGGCATGGTCTCGGCCACGTTCCCGCCGGCCAGCAGCACGAGGTCGGCCCCGGCCAGGTCGGTGACCGGGAACGGCAGGCCGCGGTCCATCCCGAACGCCCTGATGGACGCGGCCGCCGCCGAGGACATGCAGAACCGCCCGTTGTAGTCGATCTGGCTGGTGCCGAGCGCGACCCGGGCGAACTTGCCCAGCGTGTACGCCTTCTCGTTCGTCAGGCCGCCCCCGCCGAGCACGGCCACGGCGTCGGGGCCGTGCTCGGCGCGGATGGCCGCCAGGCGGCGGGCGACGTGGTCGAGCGCCGCGTCCCACTCCACCGGCTCGCCGCGCAGGAGGGGGACGGTCAGGCGCGCGCCGTTGGTGAGCAGGTCGGCGGCCGTCCAGCCCTTCTGGCACAGCGCGCCCGAGGCGTTGGCGGGGATGTCGGTCCTGGGCCGGATGTCGAGCCCCGGGCCGATCTCCATGCCGCACTGCAGGGCGCAGTAGGGACAGTGTGTCTTCGTCACGTCACACCCTGGCGTAGGCGAGGCTGGCCACGACGTTGACGCCGACCCTGCGGGTGTAGCACCACCAGGTGAGCGCGAGGCAGGCCGCGTAGAACACCCCGAAGGCCGCGAACGCGGGGGCCGGGGTGCCGGCCGCGGCGAACGCCATGCCGAACGCCCGGTTGATGAGAAACCCGCCGACCGCGCCGACCGCCGAGATGATGCCGATGGCGGCCGCGGCCTGGCGCTTGCCGTGCAGCAGGGCCTCCTCGCCCGCGCCGCGCTCGGCCACCGCCTTCGCCTGGAAGATCGCCGGGATCATCCGGTACGTCGACCCGTTCCCGATGCCGGAGGTGAGGAACAGCGCCTGGAAGGCCAGGAAGAACAGCCAGAAGCTGCCCGACGTGCTGGCCGGCCAGACCAGCAGCACGCCGCCGCCCATCGCGGCGAAGTTCCACAGCGTGACCGGGGCGCCGCCGAGCCGGTCGGCCAGCCAGCCGCCGACCGGCCGGATCAGCGAGCCGGCCAGCGGCCCGGCGAAGGCGACGGCGGCGTACGGCGCGTCGGGGAAGAGGCTCTGGCTCAGCAGCGGGAAGGCGGTCGAGTAGCCGATGAAGGAGCCGAACGTGCCGACGTACAGGAACGACATGATCCACGTCTGGGCCTTGCCGGCCACCGCGAGCTGCTCGCGCGGGCTGGCCTTGGCGCTGGTCAGGTTGTCCATGAAGCACCAGGCGCAGCAGGCCGCGACGACGACGAACGGGATCCAGAACCACCCGGCCGCGGCCAGCCCCAGCGACCCGATCACCAGCGGCATGACGAGCTGCACGGAGCTGACGCCGATGTTGCCGCCGGCGGCGTTGAGCCCGAGCGCGACGCCCTGCTTGCCGCGCGGGTAGAAGTAGGTGATGTTGGCCATGCTGGAGGCGAAGTTCCCGCCGCCGAACCCGGCCAGCGCCGCGATCACCAGGAACATCCAGTACGGCGTCGCCGGGTTCCCGACCGCCACCCCGAGCAGCACCGCGGGGATCAGCAGCAGCAACGCGCTCACGACGGTGAAGTTGCGGCCCCCGAACCTGGCGGGGCCGAAGGTGTACGGGACCCGCAGCGCCGACCCGACCAGGTTCGGCAGGGCCACCAGCCAGAACAGCTGGTCGGTGGTGAACTCGTAGGCCCCCAGCCTGGTGGCGACGATGCTCCACAGGGTCCACACGGTGAAGCCGAGGTGCTCGGCCGCGATCGAGAAGATCAGGTTGCGTCGCGCGACCCTCTTGCCCGTGCTCGCCCAGAAGGCGGGGTCATCGGGGTGCCACTCGGCGATCCAGCGCGCCATCGACCTCTCCTACGCTCGGCGTCCGGGATCCCCAAGGTAGGAAGGGCGCGTTACGCACGCTGACCGTCCGTGGCTGTGCGCCGGTTACATGTGATTCACCGCTGTAACAAGCCCCGCACAAGCGTCACGCCGGAAACATGCTGGTAATGATCGGTTACGTCGACTTCGTGCGGGTACCCACATTCAGCAAGGGGGGAACCATGATCAAATCACTGCACAAGATGGGCGTGCGATCCCAGCACATGTACTTCGCCGGGCTGTGTTCGATCGGCCTGGCCTGCGCGTCCTTCATGACGTCCAAGAGGTTCGAGCGGGCCGGCATCGACCGGGCCGACCGCTGGGGGATCTTCGTCGGCGAGTGGGCGCCGACGTTCTTCGCGATGGGGATCGCGCTGCGGATGGAGGAGACCCACCGCGAGATCGAGGAGCCGAGCGCCGAGATGTACGACCAGGCCGAGACGATGCGGCCGCGGCCGCGCGCCGGCGTCTGACGCGGCGTCCGCGTTCCCATCCGCGTTCCCATGCGCGTTCGCGTTTCCCATTCGCTTCGCGTTCGCGTTCCTATCCGTGTTCGCTTCGCGTTCGCGTTCGCGTTTGGCGTTCGCGTCCGCGGTCAACGCATGTGCCACGCAGGTCACGTCACCGCCCGTGACCTGCGTGGCGTTCCTGCACGGCCCGCCCGTCATTCGTGGCGGCCGGCCAGGCGGCGGAGCGGCTCGTCGGTGAGCCGGTACTTCAGCCATTCGTCCTGCCGCACCGCCCCCAGCTTCTCGTAGAAGCCGATCGACGGCTCGTTCCAGTCCAGCACCGCCCATTCCAGGCGTTCGTACCCGCGCTCGGCGCAAATCCTGGCCAGCTCCCCCACCAGCGCCAGGCCATGGCCGCCGCCGCGGTGCGGCGGGCGTACGTACAGGTCCTCCAGGTAGATGCCGTGGACTCCCCTCCAGGTGGAGAAGGTCAGGAACCACAGGGCGAAGCCGGCGACCTCGCCGTCCTGCACCGCGAGGTGGGCGAAGACGGCCGGGCGCGGGCCGAAGAGGGCTGCCCGCAGACCCTCCTCGGTGGCGCGCACCTCGTGGGCGGCCCGCTCGTACTCGGCCAGCTCGCGGATGAGGTCGAGGATCACGGGCACGTCGTCGGGGGTGGCGGGGCGAATCATCCTCACAGCGTAAGGGCCCGTGGGCATCACATCCTCCGGGCGAGCGCGGCGATGGCGGTCAGCACGGGGGCGTACGCGCCCTGCCGCGCCGCGGCGTGATCGCTCTCCTCTGGCGTGGCCATGCCGCGGTCGTGGCCGGCCGGTCCGGGCTGGGCGAGCGCCAGGTCGGCCGGCGTGAACGCCTGCCCGGCCGGGCGGCGCGCGGCGTGCCGGCCGATGCGGGTCTCCAGCTTGCTCAGCGCCTTGCAACGTTCCATGACGGGGAAGCGGACGGTGTTGGCGGTCATGGCCAGGTGGGCGGCCCAGTCGTCGGCCAGGAAGTGCCATGTCCAGCCCGGCCAGCCCGTGGACGGCCAGTCGAGCACGCGGTAGAGCGGGTCGATGCTCCACAACCACGCCTGACGGGCGACGAGGTCGAAGTGCACGCCGGAGTCGGGCGTCTGGTGGAGCGCGGTGGTCAGGGCCTCGGTGGGCAGCCGCGACAGCACCCGCTCCCCCATGGCGACGACCTCGACGGGGGCGTTCAGCAGCGCGTACGCCCTGATGCCGCCCATCTCGGCGACGGTGACCAGGCAGCCGCGGTAGTGGCCCGCCGGGCGCAGCCGCCGCAGGAACGACGAGACGCCGACGTGCACCTGGCGCAGGTCTTCGCCGAGCCGGACCAGGACGTCGGCCAGCCCCTGGTAGAGCCATTCGACCCGCCAGCCCGGCCAGGTCAGCGCGAGCACGTCGAGCAGCACCGACCGGCTCATGATGCCGCCATGGTTGACCAGGTAGAAGCCGAGGCGCTTCGCCCCCGGGACGACGATCGCCGCCGCCTCGCACAACAGCTCGTTGGTCCAGACGAGCTCCCGCCCGGTCAGATGCCGCTGCCCGCTCATGAACGTGAGCGCGAAATCCGGCCCAGGGAGCAGGTCGAGGTCGAGGTCACTGGCCCCGGAATCGGAGAAATGGACGTCCCAGGAGCCGTCCTGGACGATCACGTAATGCGCACGATGGCCCATGCGGATCACCGTAGCCATCCCGTGTGCACGGCGTTACCGATATCGCACAACGAGTAAAGAGCAGAGCTCCGGCACCCCGTCCCGCGCGAGCGGGCGGCCGGAACGGGGCCGCGTCAAGGGCCGGATCGAAGGCCGGGTTGGTGCGGGTGGTGCAGGTGGTGCCTGTACAGGCTGGTGGCCCAGCGCTCCTTCCCGCGCTACCAGCGATGGTGGACGTGGGGCCGGATCAGCTCGTCGTACACAGCCCGCACGGCCTGCGACGTCTCCGCCGGGAGCGGCGCGAGGGCGGCCGTGGCGGCGTTCGCGGCGGCCTGGCCAGGGTTGCGGGCGCCTGGGATGACCACCGAGACCCCGTCCTGGTCGAGGATCCAGCGCAGCGCGAACTGCGCCATCGTCGCCCCCTCCGGCACCAGCGGCGCCAGGCGGCGGACCGCCTCCAGCCCGGTCGCGAACTTCACCCCCGAGAACGTCTCCCCGACATCGAACGACTCCCCGCGCCGGTTGAACGTGCGATGATCGTCGGGGCCGAAGGTCGTGTGCTCGTCGTACCGGCCCGACAGCAGCCCGCTGGCCAGCGGGACCCGGGCGATGACGCCCACCCCGGCGGCCCGCGCGGCCGGCAGCACCCGCTCCAGGGGCTTGAGGCGGAAGGCGTTGAGGATGATCTGCACGCTCGCCACCCCCGGCCGGGCGATCGCGGTCAGCGCCTCCTCGCAGGTCTCCACGCTGACCCCGTACGCGGCGATCTTCTGCTCGGCCACGAGCGTGTCCAGGGCGTCGAACACCGCGTCCGTCGAGTACACCGGCGTCGGCGGGCAGTGCAGCTGGACCAGGTCGACGGTGTCCACGCCGAGGTTCTGGCGGGAGCGCTCGTTCCAGGCGCGGAAGTTGGACATCACGTAGTTGGCGGGAAGCTGCTCCACGCGCCGGCCCATCTTGGTGGCCACGGTCAGGCCGGGACGGGACTTGGCGAAGCGGCCGACGATCTGCTCGCTGCGGCCGTCACCGTACACGTCGGCGGTGTCGATGAAGGTGACCCCCGACTCCACGGCGGCCTCCAGCGTCGCGAAGGCGTCCTCCTCGGAGACCTCGCCCCAGTCGGCGCCCAGCTGCCAGGCGCCGAGTCCGACGACGCCGACCTCGCGCCCGGTGCGTCCCAATACGCGGTGTTCCATGTGGTGGCTCACTTCCTGTCTGCTGCCCGCCTCGTATTCCACCACGCCTTCCGCCCGCCTTCCGCCACGTCCCCGCCCCGCCTTCCGCCACGTCCCCGCCCCGCCTGTCGGCGCGGGCCCGGCCGGGCGCGGGCCTGGTCAGCGGGGGCAGGTGCCGACGTGCGTGGGGCCGTTCTTCAGCAGGAGCCGCGTGGCGAGGACCTCCGCGGCGACGTCCCGCCCCATGGCCAGCCCGTCGGCGTTGCTGAAGCCGAAGTGCAGCCCGCCGTACACGCGCGACCGCCCCGCGTCGGCCGCCGCCGAGAACCCCGCGAACCGCCGCCGCCACGGCTCGCCGGTCGCGGGGTCGACCGGTGCCGAGTCGCTGACCAGCGTGAACGGGATGCGATCGGCGCAGAAGAACCCCGCCAGGACGGCTGCCCCTGCACCGCTGAACGAGCTGTGGCCCGAGATGTACTCGGGCGAGCTCCCCGCGCTGCCCGCCCGCGCCCGCCAGCCCGGATCCTGCGCGGTGTGCGGGTTCCCGTCGATGTTGGCCTGCTGGATCGCCGCCTGGGGCCGCCAGTGCCGGTAGGTGAACTTGGTCATGGCCGTCGGGATGGACGCGTCGGCCAGCGCCATGCCCAGCAGGGCGAACAGCCGGCTCCGTTCCGCCAGCGGCAGCGGCCGCTCCACGTTCAGCGCGATCTTGATCCATTCGCCGGGCGGCTGCGCCGTGCCCGCCGGCAGCGACCAATACTGGTAGACGGCCGACTTGTCCGGGTCCGGGATCGCGGCGTTCCCGAGCAGTGCGACCTCGGCGAACGCCGCCGCGTAGTCCACGCTGTGCAGCGCCGGCGGCCCCGCGCCGACGTACGCGCCGGCGTCCGCGACCCCGAACGGCTTCATGTTCCTGAACTGCGTGCCCGACCACGCCTGCGCGAACACGCCGGGCCCGGTGCCCGCCGGCTGGCTCTCCACCGGGGACGACCCGTCGTCCCGCCTGGCCGCCACCACGTCCGTCCCCACGACCTGGGCGGTCTAAGGACCGGTACACCGGAAACTGTCGGTCCCGCCGGGCAGACTGATCGCCATCATGATTCCTTTCAACGCCGTGCGCTCCCCCGCGGGCGACATCGTGGTCTTCTACGTCGGCGCCGAGCCCCGCCTCACCGCCGAACAGGCGCTGGCCTTCGCCGACCAGCTCCGCACCCTGGCCTCCGCGGCCCCCGCCGGGTCGGGCCCGGCGATCGGCTCCACCTGATCAGGCCCTCGTGACGCCGCCCTTGGCCGCCCGCCACTCCGGCGCGAGCACCGACCAGATCTCCATGTCATACCTCCTCCCCCGGTGGAGATAGCTCTCCCGCAACACCCCTTCCTTCCTCATCCCGAGCCGCCGCGCCACGGCGACGCTGGCCGCGTTCTCCGCCGCGGCCAGCCATTCCACGCGATGGATGCCGCGCTCCTCGACGGCCCAATCGATGATCACCCGAGTGGCCCTGGTCACCAGCCCCCTCCCCGCCGCCGACGGCTCCAGCCAGCAGCCGGCCTCGGCGACGCCGCGCGCGACGTCCATGGTCCTGAAGAGGACACCGCCGACGAGCTTGGCGTCCGCCCAGATCCCGTAGACCCGCCCGGTGTCGGCGGCCGCCTTCTCCGCGTACGCCCGCAGCCAGGAACGGCTCGACTCCAGGTCGGTGACGACGTCGGGCAGGCTGATGTACCGCCCCACGAACTCCCGCCCCCGATCCATGTGGCTCAGGAACTCCTCGGCCCGCCACGGCTCAAGCGGCCGCAACTCCGCCCCGTCATCACCCAGGGATACCGCGTACATCATCACCGTCCATGACGAACCACCCCGTCAACCGCCGGAATCTTCGCACAGCCGACCGACGACATCCGGCCCGGACGGCTCGCATTCCAACGTTCGGCCGGTTCCAGATTCCGGCCGGCGGCCCGTCATGAACCCGACGCGCCGAATTCGTTCGACCGCCGTGTCACCACGGATTCGAGCAGCATCTGCTCGGGGCGTTCGCCGTACGCGCCGGCGACTTTCCATGGACGCCACCACCCGCACCGGCTCACCGTGCCCTGCCGATCCCCTCCAGCGGCGGCCGAGCACACCGCCAGGGCAGGCGGTGTGCTCACCGAACGCGCCATGGATGCCGTGGCGGCTCGCTCAGTTGAAGGGATTGTCGTAGGTGGCCGACTTGGTACGGGTGTTGTACTGGTTGCCCGGATAGAACCACCCGGCGGTCACGTCGATGCGGACGTTGCTGACGAGACCGCCGACGTTCGTCTGGGAGGCGTACAGGAACACCCGCTGGCACCCGGTCGCGGTCGTCTCCCCGGCGCCGACCGGCCCGTAGAAGGTCGTCCCGTTGACGTAGAACCGCACCGACGGCGCCGGGTAGGCACCGCTCCCCCAGCACAACTGCAGCGAGTACCGGAACATCGCGTTGCCGTCGTCGAACGCGATCGTGCCCTCCAGCCGGGCGAGCTGCCTGCCGTACCCGTCGTTCGAGATCACGTTGATGAAGACCGTCTGGTCAGGACCCCACGCCGCGTGCGCGGGAGCGGCGGGCAGGAGAACGGCCACGAGCGCCGCCACCGCGAGCGCGACCGACGAGACCGCGCGCCGTACCTTGGAGGGTGTTGTCAATTCGCACCTCTCTGCGTGAATGCGTACCTGGTCGAAGGGGACGTGCTGTGCGGGCCGGGCGCGCTCATGCCGCTCCCGACCGGCTGACCGGCCTGACCGGTCTGACCGGCGCCGTCCGTTCACGACGTCCACGGAACGCATGAAGCGCGCACGGAGATTATTGGTGCGGCCGTCAACCGTCCAGTGGCCCGTCCAACAGGAACGATTCGGCCGGACGCTAAACACGCCGCAGAGCGGCACCGGTGAATGCGCCTTCGCCGGCCACCAGGAAAAGCGACAACCCGGCACGCCCACAAATCCAGATGCGCCAGGTGAAATTTTCACGCCGCCCGCCCTGCCGACCAAGCGGGATGGCAGCTGTAGCGGTCGGTGACGGCGGGCGAGGTCGGTCAAGCCGATCAGGCGGGGCCCCGGCGGGAGGCTGCGTGAACGGGCCCGATCGAAGATCACGACGTGGAAGGTCGGCGTCACGACCTTTGGCCATCAGGCCGAACCCGGGCCTGGGAGGAGGTCGACGTCGTCGGCGTGCATCGGCTCTCCGCAGTGACTGCACCGCGGGTCGACGTGGCCGATCCGCCCGCAGGCATGGTGACGGTACAGGACGGGAGGCCCGGCCTCGCCGGCGAGCCAGCGGTCACCCCACCGGGCCATCGCCATGAGCATCTCGACGAGATCGGCGCCCTTGGCGGTGAGGTGGTACTCGTAGCGGGGGCGGGCATCGTAGGGCAGCCGCTTGAGCACACCCTGTTCGACCAGGTGGTTGAGCCGCTCGGTGAGTACCTTGCGGGAGATGCCGAGATCGGCCTGGATGTGGTCGAAGCGGCGCACCCCGGCCCACACGTCGCGCAGGATCAGCGGCGACCAGGGCTCGCCGATCACGTCCAAGGTACGCGCGATGGAACACGCCATCTCCCCGAACCGCGTTCGCTGCATGGCAGCAATCTAGCAGGCGGGGTTCCCTTACGGAACCTCGGCTGCTACCTTTCTCAGCGTCTCTTGAAGAAACCTCGAAAGGGATCCGATGACCTTCATAAGGCGCTTCGACCACGTCGGCATCACCGTCGCCGACCTCGACGCCGTGACGGCGTTCTTCGTCGGCCTCGGCCTGGAGGCCGATCGGACGATGCCCGTCGAAGGCGAGTTCCTGGACACTGTGATCGGCATGACCGGCGCCCGCACCGAGATCGTCATGCTGCGAGCGCCCGGCGGAGGTACGACGCTGGAGCTCTCAAGCTTCACGCGGCCGGACCACCTCCCGGGTTCGCCTGCCGCGCCGGCCAACGAGCTCGGCCTGCGCAACGTCGCCTTCGAGGTGCACGACCTCCAAGCCGCAGTCGACCACGCCACAGCCGACGGCTACGGCCTGGTAGGAGGCATCGGCGAATACGAAGGCGTGTGGCGGATGGCCTACGTCCGCGGGCCCGAAGGCATCATCGTCTCGTTGGCCGAGCGCATCGAGAAGTAAGGAGACATCATGAG
The DNA here is from genome assembly GCA_036276095.1 of Nonomuraea sp. Lineage (GTDB taxonomy): Bacteria > Actinomycetota > Actinomycetes > Streptosporangiales > Streptosporangiaceae > Nonomuraea. The sequence continues at coordinate 20,945 of DASUCK010000414.1, forward strand.
CACGACCGTGACCGACGGACAGATTCGGGCTCTGGCCGCGACCGCGAAGCCGTACAGCCTGGCGCTCCTTCAGTGGGGGCCGGAACGAACCAGGGACGGCGCGGACGCCATCGAACTCGAACACCAGCGCCGCATGGTGTCGCTGCGCGCGGAGGGGGTGATCGCGATCCTGTGCCCGGTCGCCTCCGACACCGTGGCCGGCGTCGCGATCATGACCGTGCCGGCCGAAGAAGCCGCGGAGATCATGGCCGGGGACCCCTGCGTCCGAGCCGGAATGATGCGCTGCGAGGTTCACCCGTGCCACGGCTTCCCCGGAGACGCCCTCCCCGTATAAGCGATCCCGGCCAGGGCCATCAGCGTCTATCCGATCCCGGCGTACACGTCGCGGCAGGCGGCCCTTCGAGTACTCAGCGACTACGCCGGCAAGCGGATCGCCGAGCGGACGAACGGCCGGTCCTCACGGTGACCAGGGAGTTCGAGCTGGCCGACCTGGCGCCGGCACGGCTCCGCGCCCTGGCCCTGCTCGCCACCTTCGCAGCCTGAGCTGGAACGACGTGGCGGCGCTGCGGCGCATGGCCCTGGACCTCACGGCCCGGACCGTCAGCGTTCGGCGACAGCATGTTCACGGAACCAGATCGGCTTCCCCGGCCTGCACTTCCACGATCTCCGACACACCGGCAACACGATCGCCGCCAGCTCCGGCGCGAGCCTTGCCTCAAGGACCTCATGCAGATGGGACACGACTCCGTCCGCGCCACCCTGATACCAGCACAGCACGGCAGAAGCCGACCGCAAGATCACCGACGCGGGCGATACACCAAGATCACCCACAGGACCCAACAGACCATGATCCGCACCGGCTAATAGCACGAAGCCCCGTTTCCATGATCGGAGACGCGCCCTTTCTGCTGGTGGGCGGTACTGGGTTCGAACCAGTGACCCCTCGCTGGTAAGGCACTTCCGGGAGGGGCGGGATCAGGACGGATTGCCGCCCCTACCTTGGCTTGCAGTCCTTGCCGGTCCCTTAGAGTCCAGGGCCGTCCGGCGCGGTCGTCACTCAGTTGGTCACTCAGAATTCGTCGTATCCCGAGACCTGGCCGATGGGGAAGATGTGCCGGTTCGCGGCGCAGATCGTCTCAAGAACGTGCACAGGCGTGTCCTCGGTGGAGTAGCTGGCGCGCAACACCTGCACGATCCATTCCCCGGCCTCCAGCTCCAACGTCTCGCGCTCAAAGGCTGTCGGCGGCCGGGCGGTCAGGTTCTCCTCGGCGTGACCGAACGCGTAGCCCAGGGCGGTCAACGCGGACTGGAGTGACGGCTTCACGAACTCCGGCTCGGCAATCCTCGTATCGCCGAACAGGTCCGCTCGAAAGAAGCTCGTCGCGATGCGTACCGGTACGTCGTTCGCGGTCATCATCTTGCGCCGGGCCACGATCTCGACACCCGGCTCGACACGCAGGCACGCCGCCACGTGCTCGCTGGCAGGCTCCAGCCCCACGTACAGCATCCGGCGATCCGCCTTGAGCCCCTGCCGTTCCGCTTCAGCCAGGAACAGGGACTTCGAGCCCCGGACGGCGGGCTCGGTGGGCAATGCGCGCTGCACCAGCACCCGCGGGGCCGACGAGGCGGGCCCATCCGGTGCGCGAGCCGCAGGCCCCTTGCGCATCTGTGAGATGCGCCCCGGCGAGACGCCCAGCCGCCCGGCGATCTCCTCCAAGCTCATTCCGGACTCCCGCGCCTCGGCGATGGCCTGCCGCCGCATCTTGGCCGCCTCGGTCACCAGCCCCTGTTCCTCGGTCATGAGTCGGCTGAGGATGCGGGCTCGTTCCACGGGATCACTGACCTGCGCGGCTTCTCTCAGCGTCTTCAAGTCCATCCGTGTGCCGCCTCCTCAGCGACCGACATTCGGGGCACTTTAGGCCCCCTATTGCAGGGGTCCGACCCGGGCTCTACGCTCAACTTTAGCCCCCCTAAAGCGGGGCCCTACAGTAGACCCCCGCCTACGGGACGAATGGTGCTGCAACACCACTCGCAGACGGGGGCCTGAAGCATCGAGAGCTTTGGGGCGTCAACGATGCACGACCAGGTTATCGCCGTGCCCAAGAACGGCAAGGAATCGCAAGCCGGATCCTCCGCAGAACTCCTGCGGGAGATCCTCCAAAACGAGCAAGGCATCCAGGCGGACACTCACATCGGCTACGACCTCGCCCTGGTATCCGTCTGGGTGGGGCTGGTGGTCTGGTGCGATGGCGAGTGGTACTGGTGGCGAGCGGGCTGGAACGACCGGGGCAAGCGTGTGCTGTACGCTCGCCACCCGGCCAGCGAGCCATCACGGGCCGCACGACGGATCGCCTTCCGCTACGCAGATCTCCGATGTAGGCATCCCACCTCAGGGACGATCCGCGACTTTCCTGCTCAGGGAGCGGCAGAAGAAGCGGGCACCTGATGGAGGAGCCTCACGAGAAGCTGGGATGCCGGGTCAAGATCGTAGACATGCTGCACCGTCCCGCCCGTACCCGGGCTGTCGACAGCTTGCCGATAGGACAGACCGGAACGGTGGCGAATGTCCTGCGGAGCGGCACGCTGCCACTGGTAGAGCTCGATGGTGATTGGGCTGGTCTCCCGTACGGGGTACGACGGTGGCCCGTCCACTGGGACGACGTGCTCATCTCCTTGAGAGAGAGCGAACCGAACGCCGACTATCGCGTCGGCCTGTCCGGCGCAGGCCGCGAGGCGATACAGCATGCCGTTTCAGCGGACACCAAGAACAGCTTGTGCGGAGAGCCGGTGTACCCACTGCCCATCTGCGGCTGGTTCATCTCTTTCGCGCCCACGGCCAAACAGGCTTGCCTGGTCTGTGCCCGGCTCGTACTGGAACGGGCCAGTTCCTGACAGGCGATGTACCACCTCGTACGCCGTCGACTCACCGCGTACCGGCAGCGGGCCGGGTCCGGAGTCTAAAACTGACGATCATCGTTGACACCTGGGTCTCCGACCTACTACGGAGATCCACATGTCTCAGCCCAGCCCCCCGCTCGATGGTGAGGCCAAGCGGCGCCTGGCCATCATCCGCGAGTGGCGAGCCGTGTTGCTCGGCAACGGCGTCGGCCGGTCTGAGGTCGCCAAGGCGTACCGCTTCCTGCGGGCCGTGCTCATGATGGCGGCCCACGATCAGATCATCCCGCGCAACCCGTGCCGCATCCGGGGCGCGGGCGAGGAGAAGCCGGAAGAACGGCCGGTCCTCACCGTGGCGAAGGTGTTCGAGTTGGCAGAGCTGGCGCCGGTACGCCTCCGCGCCCTGATCCTCCTCGCCACCTTCGCCAGCCTGCGGTGGGGCGAGGTAGCGGCCCTGCGGCGGATGGACCTCAACGTCGCCGCCCGGACCGTCAGCGTTCGGCAACAGCATGTCGAACTCGACACCGGCGAACTCCTCGTCGGTCCGCCAAGTCCCACGCGGGAGTCCGTACGGTCGCCATCCCGGAAGCGATCGTCCCGGCACTTCGCGATCATCTCGACCAGTTCACCAGCCCAGAAGCCGACGCGCTGGTCTTCACAGGCGCATGAGGCGGCATCCTTCGCCGCAGCAACTTCCGGCGCGCGGCCAAGTGGGACGAGAACACCAGGAAGATCGGGCCTACCTCAGCCAACCGACTGCCCCGGTTGGGCGCGGTCGCCGATCATCCCGGAGCCAACTCCCCCGCCGGAGGCATAGATTTCGGAGGGTGAGCCGTATCCGTCGTGGTGTCGCACTGGTGATGGTCGCAATCGGAATCGTCGCTGCCGTGTTGCAGGAGCCGGTGGCGTTCGTGCTGGAGCTGATCCGTCGGCCGAGAGGTCGTGGCCGTCATGCCACGCGGGCGGCTCTTCCAACCCCTCAGCCGGCGCGGCTCCCGCGCGAGACCGGCCCCCAGGCCGCACGCTCGCGCGGGGAGGGCCGCGCGGGTGCGGCGGCGGAGCCGCCGCCTTGATGCCATCGGCGGCGACGACCAGCCCATGCACGTGCTCAGCTTCGGCACGCAGGTGGATGCCAAGGGCGTGCTCGGCGGACCGACGGGGCCGATCACCTGATCCGCCACTACCTGACCAAGTACCTGACCAAGTCAATCGCGGAGACCTGCGAGCCGGACAACCAGCGCCAGAAGGGCCATGCCGACCGGATGGCGGCGGCGCTGCGCTACGAACCGTGTTCGCCCACCTGCCCGAACTGGCTGCGCTACGGCGTCCAGCCGAAGAACGCCCGACCGGGTCAAGCTCCGGGCCGGTGCCGGGGCAAGGCACACAAGCCCGAACACCTCGGCTACGCCGGCCGGCGCGTCCTGGTCTCCCGCAAGTGGTCCAACAAGACACTCACCGATCACCGCGCCGACCGCCGCGTCTGGGCACTGGAAGCCCTCGGACTTTGGGCAACGGAGAACACCGACCGCGACCGCTACACCTGGCGACCTGTCCCCCCAGGCGACCCTGAGCTTCCACCACTCGAGCAACGGCTCCTGGCTGCCATCGCTGACCGGCAACGGTGGCGCGAACTCATGGCTGAGCGGGAGCAAGGACTTTCGGCAACCGAAGAAGGGATGGCAACGTGATGGCGAACAGACCAGGCAAACGACGCTTCGGCAGCATCCGGTCCCTTCCCTCGGGCCGCTTCCAGATCCGCTACCCGGCCCGGATGGAAAGATCCGCGTAGGCGAGACGACCGATGAGAAGGATAAGGAGGCCGACCAGGCACTCTCCCTGATCGAAGCCAAGCTGATCACGGGCGATTGGACAGACCCTCAGCGTTCCAAGGCCAAGCTCGGCGACTACGCGGAGAAGTGGATCGCCGAACGCACGAATTTTTCGCCCCCGCACCGTCGAGATCTACAAGGGCCTGCTCAATCGCTACGTCTCGCCGTACCTCGGCGAAGTCCCGATCGGCAGACTCGACACTGCGACGGTACGGGAATGGTGGGCAACCCTGATCAAAAGCGGCGTTGGCGCGTCGGAGGTGGCCAAGGCGTACCGGTTCCTGCGGGCCGTGCTCATGACTGCGGCCGATGACCGGATCATCCCGCGTAACCCCTGCCGGATTCGAGGTGCCGTCGAGGAGAAGCCGGACGAGCGTCCCGTGCTCACGGTGGCCAAGGTCTTCGAGCTGGCTGATTTCGTGGGCGTACGGGCTTCGGGCGCTGATCCTTCTGGCCACCTTCGCAAGTCTGCGATGGGGTGAGGTGGCCGCTCTGCGTCGGATGGATCTGGACCTCGTCAAGAAGACCGTCAGCGTTCAGCAACAGCATATCGAGCTGGACTCGGGTGAACTCCTGGTCGGGCCGCCCAAGTCGAGAGCAGGCGTCCGTACGGTGGCCATCCCCGATGCGATCGTCCCGGCGCTCCGTGAGCACCTGGAGACCTTCACCGGTCCCGAACCGGAAGCCCTGATCTTCACCGGTCTGCGGGGCGACATCCTGCGGCGGAGCAACTTCCGACGCGCGGCCAAGGGGGACGCGAACACGAAGAAGATCGGCTTCCCTGGCCTGCACTTCCACGATCTCCGGCACACCGGAAACACGATCGCCGCTGCCTCTGGCGCGAGCCTCAAAGATCTCATGCAGCGA
>DASUCK010000415.1:0-25190 GCA_036276095.1 Nonomuraea sp.
CACGGATAGCCTGGCGCCCCCCGGTCTCGCACCAGACCGCCGCACCCGAACCGTGAGGAGCGCCGGGTGACCCAGACACGCGTGGTCCGGTCAGCCGTCTTCGTCGACGGCGTCCGCACCCCCTTCGGCCGGTCGGGGCCGAAGGGAATGTACGCGGAGACCCGCGCCGACGACCTGGTCGTCCGGGTCATCCGCGAGCTCATGAGACGTAACCCCGCCCTGCCGCCCGAGCGCGTGGACGAGGTCGCCATCGCCGCGACCACGCAGATCGGCGACCAGGGCCTCACCGTCGGCCGGGCCGCCGCGGTGCTCGCCGGGCTGCCCAAGACCGTGCCCGGATACGCGATCGACCGCATGTGCGCGGGCGCGATGACCGCGGTCACCACGGTCGCGGGCGGCATCGCGTTCGGCGCGTACGACGTGGCCATCGCCGGCGGCGTCGAGCACATGGGCCGCCACCCGATGGGCGAGGGCGTCGACCCGAACCCGCGGTTCCTGTCGGAGAAGCTCGTCGACCCGAGCGCGCTGGTCATGGGCATGACCGCGGAGAACCTCCACGACCGCCACCCGGCGATCACGAAGGAGCGCGCCGACGCGTACGCGGTGCTGTCCCAGGAGCGGGCCGCCAAGGCGTACGCCGACGGCAAGATCCAGCCGGACCTGGTGCCGACCGCGATCAGGACGGCCGAGCGGGGCTGGGGGCTGGCCGTCGAGGACGAGGCTCCGCGGCCCGGCACCACGATGGACGGCCTGAGCGGCCTGAAGACGCCGTTCCGCCCGCACGGCCGGGTCACGGCGGGCAACTCCTCCGGCATCAACGACGGCGCCACCGGCTGCGTCATGGCGGCCCGCGACACCGCCGACGAGCTGGGCCTGACGCCGAGGATGCGGCTGGTGTCGTACGCGTTCGCGGGCGTCGACCCCGAGGTCATGGGCGTGGGCCCCATCCCGTCCACGGAACGGGCGCTGCGCCTGGCCGGGCTCGGCATCTCCGACATCGGGCTGTTCGAGATCAACGAGGCGTTCGCCGTCCAGGTGCTGGCGTTCCTCGACCACTTCGGCCTCGCCGACGACGATCCCCGCGTCAACCCGTACGGCGGCGCGATCGCCTACGGCCATCCGCTGGCCTCCTCGGGCGTCCGGCTGATGACGCAGCTCGCCCGGCAGTTCGGCGAGCGTCCGGACGTGCGGTACGGCATCACCGCCATGTGCGTCGGCATGGGCATGGGCGGCACTGTGATCTGGGAGAACCTCGCGTGAACGAGCGAAGCGAACGAACCGCCGGACCCGGCGGAACCATCGACGACTGGCGGGCGCTGCTGAGCGACCGCAACACCGACGAGGTGGTCACCAAGGCGCTGGTGCGTGACGTCCAGCTCCCCTACGGCGCCGGCACGATGGCGCTGATCACCCTCGACAACGGCTTCGACCACACCAAGCCCACCACGTTCGGCCCGCACGGCCTGTTCGCGCTCAACGGCGCCCTGTCGGAGATCGCCGAGCGGTCCGACCTGGCCGCGGTGGGCGTGACCGGCAAGCCGTTCGTCTTCGCCGTCGGCGCCGACCTCAAGGGCGCGGCCGCGCTGGCCACCCGCGAGGAGGCGCTGGCCATCGGCGCGCTCGGCCACCACGTGTTCCGCCGGCTGGGCGAGCTGGACGTCCCGTCGTTCGCGTTCGTCAACGGCGCGGCCATGGGCGGCGGCCTGGAGGTGGCGCTCCACTGCACCTACCGGACGATCTCCTCCGGGGTGCCCGCCGTGGCGCTGCCGGAGTGCTCGCTCGGCCTGGTGCCGGGCTGGGGCGGCACGCAGCTGCTGCCGCGCCTCATCGGCCCGGCCAACGCGGTCAAGCTGATCGTGGAGAACCCGCTCGCGCAGAACCGCATGATCAAGGGCGCGGAGGCGTACGAGCTGGGTGTCGCGGACGCGATGTTCGAGCCGGCCGACTTCCTGGAGGAATCACTGCGCTGGGCCGCCCGCGTGCTGGGCGGCGAGGTCACCGTCGAGCGCGCCGGTCACGACGGCTGGGAGAAGGCCGTGGCCGACGGCCGCTTCCTGGCGGACATGAAGCTGCGCGGCGCCGCCCCCGCCCCCTACCGGGCGCTCGACCTGATCGCCCTGGCCGAGACCGCCACCCGCGACGAGGGGTTCGCCGCCGAGGACGACGCCCTGGCCGACCTGCTCATGAGCGACGAACTGCGGGCCGGGCTCTACTCCTTCGACCTGGTGCAGCGCCGGGCCAAGCGGCCCGCGGGCGCCCCGGACGCCGCGCTCGCCCGCAAGGTCACCAAGGTCGGCGTCGTGGGCGCCGGCCTGATGGCCTCGCAGATGGCGCTGCTGTTCGCCCGCCGCCTGGAGGTGCCGGTCGTCCTGACCGACCTCGACCAGGCCAGGCTCGACAAGGGCGTGGGCTACGTCCACGCCGAGATCGGCAAGCTGCTCGCCAAGGGCCGCCTCACCCGTGACCACGCCAACCGGCTCACCGCCCTGGTCACCGGCTCCCTCACCAAGGACGCCTTCGCCGACGCCGACTTCGTGATCGAGGCCGTGTTCGAGGACATGGCGGTCAAGAAGCAGGTGTTCGCCGAGGTGGAGGCGGTGGTCACGGCCGGGTGCACGCTCGCCACCAACACCTCGTCGCTGTCGCTGACCGAGATGGGCGCCGGGCTGAAGCATCCGGAACGGCTGGTCGGGTTCCACTTCTTCAACCCGGTCGCGGTCATGCCGCTGCTGGAGATCGTCAGGGGCGCCGCGACCGACGACGCCACGCTGGCCACGGCCCTCGCCGCCGGCAGGACGCTGAAGAAGTCGTCGGTGCTGGTCAAGGACGCCCCGGCGTTCGTGGTCAACCGGCTGCTGACCCGCTTCATGGGCGAGGTCGTCGCGGCCGTCGACGAGGGCACCCCGCTGGAGGTCGCCGAGCACGCCCTGGACGAGCTCGGGCTGCCGATGACGCCGTTCGCGCTGCTGCAGCTCGTCGGCCCCGCCGTGGGCCTGCACGTGGCCGAGACCCTGCACGCCGCCTTCCCCGACCGCTTCGGCGTCTCGGACAACCTGGCCAAGCTGGTCGCCGCCGGCAAGCTGGGCGTCTACCGGCCCGACTTCACCCTGGACCCGGAGGCGGTGGCGCTCTTCGCCGGCGGCTCGTCCCCGTCCACCGCCGAGCACGTACGCGACCGCGTGCTCGCGGCGCTGGCCGGGGAGATAAGGATCATGCTCGATGAGGGCGTGGTCGCCGCCCCGCAGGACATCGACCTGTGCATGATCCTGGGCGCCGGCTGGCCGTTCCACCTGGGTGGCATCACGCCTTATCTGGACAGGGCCGGCATCGCCCGGCCGCGCTTCCTCCCTCCGGGGGTGGCCTCGCTCCCCGCGTGATCCCTACCGCCGCTCTTTTTACTGGGGCCCGACCCGGGCCCCCGTTTTTCATGACCTCCGCCGCCGTAGCGTTTGGTGCCGCACGACGAACGGAGAGTAATCATGATGCGAACGATCGGCACGATCGCGCTGTGCGCGGCTTTCCTGGCGTGCGCGTCGCCCGCGGAGGCGGCGCGTCCCCCCAAGGCCAAGCTGCAGATCATCATCGCGACGAAGGACGAGCCGAAGCGGGGCGCCACGCTCCACTGCAACCCTGACGGCGGCACCCACCCCCACCCTCGCGCCGCCTGCTCCCTGCTGCGCAAGCTCGGCGGCGACCTGGACAAGATCCATGTCCCGGCGAACACGCCGTGCGGCCAGGAGCTCAAGCCCTACGTGGTGGTGATCCAGGGCCGCTGGCAGGGCAAGAAGGTGCAGTGGAGCAAGGGCTACCGCAACGGCTGCGCGATGAAGGCGGCCGCGGGCAAGCTGCTCTCCTCCTGATCGCGGGGGGCGGGTGGCCGCGCCCGCCCCTCAGCGGCCCCTCAGCGGCCCCTCAGCGGCCCGTCAGCGGGACGCCTCCTTGCGGCGCTCGCCGGTCCTGCTGTGCCAGTAGCCGTAGCCGAAGTACATGACCACGCCGATGACCATCCAGACCAGGAACCGCAGCCAGGTCTCCACCGGCAGGTTGAGCATGAGGTAGAGGCAGGACAGCACGGCCAGGACGGGCAGCAGCGGCACCAGCGGGGCACGGAAGGCCCGCGGCAGGTCCGGCCGCGTACGCCGGAGCACGATCACCCCGATCGAGACCACCACGAACGCGAACAAGGTACCGATGTTCACCAGCTCGGCCAGCTCCCCGAACGACACGAACCCGGCCAGCGCCATCGTGACCACGCCGATCACCAGCGTGAGCCGGGCCGGCGTGCCGAACCGGGGGTGCACCCTGGCCAGCCCGCGCGGCACCAGCCCGTCGCGGGACATCGCGAACAGCACCCGGGTCTGGCCCAGCAGCAGCACCAGCACCACGGTGGTCAGCCCGGCCAGCGCGCCCAGGCTGATGATCGTGGCCAGCCACGGGTGGCCGACCGCGGTGAACGCGTCCGACAGCGGCGCCGAGGTGCTCAGCTCGCTGTAGCGCTGCATGCCGACGACGACCAGGCTGACGGCGACGTACAGGACGGTGCAGATGGCCAGCGAGCCGAGGATGCCGCGGGGCACGTCGCGCTGCGGCTCGACGGTCTCCTCGGCGGCGGTGGCGACGATGTCGAAGCCGATGAAGGCGAAGAACACGATCGCCGCCGCGGAGAAGATGCCGATCACGCCGAACGCGACCGGCGTGATGCCGAACAGCACCTGGATGAGCGGCGCGTTGATGCCGCCCACGCGTTCGGTGGCCTCGGCCGGCGGGATGAACGGCGTGTAGTTGGCGGCCTGGACGAAGAACAGCCCGGCGATGATGACCAGCAGCACCACCGCCACCTTGGTGATCACCAGGACGAGGTTGACCCGGGACGACAGCTTGATGCCGAGCACCAGGATCGTGGTGAGGATCGCGACGATGAGGACGGCGGGCACGTTGACCACCGGGTCGTCACCGGCGATCGCGGCCGGCAGCGGGATGCCGATGGAGCTGAGCATCGAGGCGAAGTAGCCCGACCAGCCGACCGCCACCACGGCCGCGGCCAGCGCCAGCTCCAGCAGGAGGTCCCAGCCGATCACCCAGGCGGGGAACTCGCCCAGGGTGGCGAAGGAGAAGGTGTAGGCCGACCCCGCCACCGGGATCGTGGAGGCGAACTCGGCGTAGCAGAGGGCCGCCAGCCCGCACACGACGCCGGCGACCACGAACGAGATCGCCACCGCCGGGCCGGCCAGCTCCTTGGCGACCTGACCGGTGAGCACGAAGATCCCGGTGCCGACGATCACCCCGATGCCGAAGACCGTGAGGTCCATGGCGTTGAGGCGCTTGCGGAGGCTGTGCTCGGGGTCTTCGGTGTCGCGGATCGACTGCTCGACGCTCTTCGTCCGAAAGATGTCCACGGCCAGTGATCCTTCCCATCCGGTCAGCGATCATGCCTTTTCTCGGGCGGTGCGGTGACCTGCCCTTGGGGGTTCCTGGATCCGGGTATCACTCTGGCTTCGTGCTCAATGGTCTGCCCGGCGCCCCGTCGCGTCAACGGCGGGCCGGCTCGGCGTGGGAGGTGCGCTTGGCGACCGCCTCGGTGATGCGGCGGGCGAGGTCTTGGCCGGTCAGGCCGACCCGGCCGAGGATCGCGGCCCGCTTGGCGTGGTCGAGGAACTGCTGCGGGATGCCGTAGGTGCGGACGGGGACGTCGACGTCGGCGTCGCGCAGCAGCCGGGCCACGGCGTCGCCGACGCCGCCGACGCGGCCGTTGTCCTCCACCACCGCGACCAGCTTGTGGGCCCCGGCGGCCAGCACGATCGCCTCGTCGAGCGGCTTGACCCAGCGCGGGTCGACCACGGTGGCCGCGATGCCCTGCGCGTCGAGCAGGCCCGCGGCCTCGACGCACACCTGCGCCATCGGCCCGACCCCGACCAGCAGCACGTCGGGCTCTCCCGCGGCGGCGCGCAGGAGGTCCATCTCGCCGAGCTTGCCGACCGGCTCGACGGTCTCGGCCACCGGGCCCTTGGGGAAGCGCAGCACGGTCGGGCCCTCGGTGACGGCCACGGCCTCGCGCAGCAGCTCGGCGAGCCGGTCGCCGTCACGCGGCACGGCGATCCGCAGCCCGGGCACGACCTGGAGGATCGACAGGTCCCACATGCCGTTGTGGCTGGGGCCGTCGTCGCCGGTGACGCCCGCGCGGTCGAGCACGACGGTGACCGGCAGGCGGTGGAGGGCGACGTCCATGAGGAGCTGGTCGAAGGCGCGGTTGAGGAACGTGGCGTAGACGGCCACGACCGGGTGGAGGCCGCCGAGGGCCAGGCCGGCGGCGCTGGTCAGCGCGTGCTGCTCGGCGATGCCGACGTCGTAGATGCGCTCGGGGAAGGCTTCGCCGAAGGCGTTGAGGCCGGTGGGGTGGAGCATGGCCGCGGTGATCGCGACGAGGTCGTCGCGCTCCTTGCCGAGCCGGACGAGCTCCTCGCTGAACACGTTGGTCCAGATGCGCGGCTTGGGCTTCTCGGTGCCGGTGGCGCGGTCGAAGGCGCCCGGCGAGTGGAACTGGTCTTCGTCGTGGTTTTCCGCCGGGGTGTAGCCGCGGCCCTTCTGGGTGAGCGCGTGGACGATGACCGGGCCGCGGAAGTCGCGGGCCTTGCGCAGGGCCGCCTCCATGGCCTGCTCGTCGTGGCCGTCGATGGGGCCGACGTATTTCAGGCCGAGGTCCTCGAACATCGCCTGCGGCGCCAGGACGTCCTTCACGCCCTTCTTGAAGCCGTGGAGGGCGTCGTAGACCACGGGAACGTTCCCGAGCTTGTCTTTCACGTAGCCGAGGAAGTCCTCGTAGCGGCGGTTGACGCGCAGCGAGGACAGGTGGGAGGCGAGGCCGCCGATCGTGGGCGAGTAGGAGCGGCCGTTGTCGTTGACCACGATGACGACCGGGAGGTCCTTGACGGCGGCGATGTTGTTGAGCGCCTCCCAGGACATGCCGCCGGTCAGCGCGCCGTCGCCGATGATCGCCACGACCGTGCGGTCGCGCTCGCCGCGCAGCTTGAACGCCTTGGCCAGGCCGTCGGCGTAGGACAGCGCGGTGGAGGCGTGGGAGTTCTCGACGAGGTCGTGCTCGGACTCGGCCTGGCTCGGGTAGCCCGACAGGCCGCCCTCCTGCTTGAGCGCCGCGAAGCCGGCGGCCCGGCCGGTGAGGAGCTTGTGCACGTAGGCCTGGTGGCCGGTGTCCCAGACGATGGGGTCGCGCGGGGAGTCGAACACCCGGTGGACGGCGATGGTGAGCTCGACCACCCCCAGGTTGGGGCCCAGGTGACCCCCGAACGTCGCGCACGAGTCGACGAGCACGTCACGGATCTCTCCCGCGAGCCGTGGCAGCTCCTCGACGGCGATCCGCTTGACGTCGTGTGGTCCCTTGACCGAGCCCAGCAAGCCGCTCACGGACCCGACTCCCCTCTGCTTTTGTCACGCCGACCCCTTGAGTCTAGTTCGCGGACGCCTCACTGACTCCATCGAGTCAAACACGCCCACATATGTCCGATCTTGACCTAGTCTTTCGGTACCTATGAACTCCGTCCCCATAAGTAAGTTCGTGGCACTCGTGGCCGCCCTGTTGGCGCTCGCTCTCGCCGCGGCCGGTCTGGTGTTCGTGCTCGCCGACGTGGCCACGACTTCTTCGACGGACCCGCGCAACGAGGCCCAGCAGATCGCCTCGCCCCCCGCCAGGGGCGCCGACACGAAGGGGGCGCGGGCCCCCGGCAGGGCGCTCGCGACGGCCAATCCCCTGTACCGGACCGGGCGGCTGGCGGACGCCGGCTGCTCACCCGGCGAGCTGCCGGCCGGCAGCATGACCGCCTACCGGCGCTTCCTGACCCGCGTCACCAACTGCCTGAACAGGGCGTGGGCCACGCAGTTCCGCAAGGCCGGGACGCCCTTCGCCAAGCCGCGGCTGCGCATCATCACCAGCCGGGTCAGGACGCCCTGCGGCGCGTGGAACACCGGCGCCGACGGCATCTACTGCTCCACCGACCGCACGATGTATCTGATGATCAGCAAGGACCAGCTGCGCAACCCGTTCCCGCTGGGCATCACCCGGCTGATCGCCCACGAGTACGGCCACCACGTCCAGCAGATCTCCGGCATCTGGACCTACTACTGGACGGCCAGGGCGGGCGCCGGCAAGGCGCAGCGGCTGCAGCTGTCGCGCCGGTCGGAGTTACAGGCCGAGTGCTTCTCCGCGGTGTTCATGAGCACGATGCGCGGCACGTCGCTGGTGACGGACGCCGACTGGGCGTACACGGTGGACTGGTTCAGGAAGAACGGCGCCAGGGGCTGGCCGCAGAACGACCACGGCAAGGGCCCGACGCAGGCGGCGTGGATGACACGGGGGTTCAACCGCGGCACTCCGGGCTCCTGCAACACCTGGGCCGCCGCCGTCCGGAACGTCACCTGAGGCCGCACGTCAATCGCGCTTTACCTGGAATCCCTGCTTCACTAGGGTGCCATTCCATGCGTATCCCCCGATCGGCGCTCATGGCGGGCGCCCTGGCGACCGTGCTGACGTTCGCCGGCACGGCCCACGCGGCCGCCGCCCCCGCTCCCGCCTTCGCGCCGGCCCTGGCCAAGAACCCGCTCTACAAGGCGGGCAAGCTCGCTCTCGGGACCTGCGACGAGCCCGAGGTGCGGTCCGGCACCGTCGACGAGGTCACGACCTACCTGGACACCGTGCTCGACTGCCTCAACGCCGCTTGGGAGCCCAAGATCAAGCAGGCCGGGTTCAGGTTCAGCAGGCCCAAGCTGCAGGTGATCACCAGGCCGGGCGCGCCGACCGGGTGCGGGCCGTACCCGTTGGGCGCGCAGGCGCTGTACTGCACGCTGAACAACAAGATCACCTTCCTGCTCTCCCCCAACCTCGTCGACGAGCAGTCGGACCTGATGTTCCTGGTGGTGATCGCCCACGAGTACGGCCACCACGTCCAGCAGCTGACGGGCATGTTCAAGAGCCTCGACACGACGTTCAGGGGCAGGAGCGCGGCGCAGCGGCTCGACGCGTCGCGCCGCTTCGAGCTGCAGGCCGAGTGCCTGTCCGGGGCGTTCATCGGCGACGTGTGGCACTCGCTGGGCCGGCGGCAGACCGAGCTGGACCACATCGTCAGGAACGGCGGCAGCGGCTCGGACTTCGCGGCCCTCGGGATCAAGGTGGACGGCCCGGGCGACCAGACGCACGGCAGGGCGTCCACCATCGGGCGCTGGCTCAAGCGCGGCTTCGACGCGGAGTCCGCGGCCGGGTGCAACACGTGGAAGGCGGCGAAGCCGCAGGTGTCCTGAGGCCCCGCCCCACCTCGAACTCCACCCCCTAAATACCGACAAATTGCTCTATGATCCGCGAGCGTGCGCACACTTCTCGTGGCGGCGGCCACGTGCACGCTCGCGGGTCTCCTCCTGCCGGGGCCCGCCGGCGCCGCGCCCGGCACCGCCCAGGTGGCGCTCTCGGACGTGATGGGCGGCGACCAGCGCCGCGTGGAGTGCGTGATCCCGCGGATCCGGGCCGGGTCCACGGCCTCGGTCAGGTCGTTCCACCGGGCGATGGCCGACTGCGCCGACCGGTTCTGGTCGGACCGGTTCGCCGCGGCGGGGCTGGCCTACAGCTCGCCGGAGATGACGATCACGACGGGCGAGGACTCCGTCTGCGGGAAGATCAACGGCAGCGGGGCGCACTACTGCCCCGAGCACCACGCCATCGTCATCCGCATCACCAGGCAGGACGTCCGCGACCCGTTCCGGATGAACCTCGCCCACTCGGTCGCGCACGAGTGGGGACACCACGTGCAGCAGCTCACGGGGGTGCTCGACGCGCAGAGCGCGTTGTTCCTGCCGGCCTCCGAGCAGGCGCGCACGTTGCTCAGCCACCGGCTGGAGATGCAGGCCGAGTGCTTCGCCGGCGTCTTCTACAGCGCCACGATGGACTCGATCGACCCCGGGATCGAGTGGGAGGAGTGGATCGACGCCGTGCGCCAGGCCGAGGAGAGCACGATCCACGGCAAGCCGGCGAACCTGGCCTTCTGGCAGGACCGCGGCTACCGCGGCGGCGCGACGGGGTTCTGCAACACCTGGACGGCCAAGAAGGACAAGGTCACCTGACGCGGTCAGCCGTTGGCGCGGGCCAGGACCTCAAGGGGGTCGGCCAGGACGTGGGCGAAGGCCAGCTCGGCGGCGCCCACGAGGGTGGCCGCGTCCCCGAGCGCCGAGGTACGCAGCCGCACCCGCTCCCGCTGCGGCGCCATGGCGTGCAGGGTCAGCTGGCTGCGCACCTGCGCCGCCGACCCGAGGTAGATCTCCCGCAGCATGCCCCCGAAGATGACCAGCTCCGGGTTGAAGATGTTGACCAGGTTGGCCACGCCGAGGCCGAGCCAGTCGCCGACCCTGCTGAGCGCCTCCTGCGCGACGATGTCGCCCCGGTCGGCGGCGTCGACCACGGCCCGCACCGCCTCGCGGCCCTGCCGGCCTGAGCCGTACCGGCCGGCCGCCTCCAGCAGGGCCCGCTCCCCGACCTCGGCCTCCAGACAGCCGTACGAGCCGCAGCCGCAGCCGCGCCCGCCGGGGTTGACGACCATGTGGCCGACCTCCCCGCCGTAGCCGTCGTGGCCGCCCAGCAGGTGGCCGCCGGCGATGATGCCGCCGCCGATGCCCACGTCGCCGTGCAGGTAGATGAGGTCCCGGACGGCGACGCCGACGCCGCGGCTGTGCTCGGCGAGCGCGGCCAGGTTGGCGTCGTTGCCGACGCTGACCGGCAGCCCCAGGCCGAGGCGGCGGCCCAGCTCCTCGCCGAACGGCGCGTCCTCGGCCTTGAGGTTGGGCCCGAAGGTGACCACGCCGTCGGCCTTGCGCACGCCGCCGGACACCGCCGCCGCCGCGCCCACGCACACGGTGTCGGCGCTGGTCTTGCGGCGCATCTGCCGGGCGAACCCGGCCAGCGTGCCGGTCAGCTCCTCCAGCTCGAACGCGCCGCGCTCGCGTACGGTGTCGCGGCGGTCGAGGATGACCCCGCCCAGCCCGACGCGGGCCACGGCGAGCCGGTCGGGGCCGACGTCGAAGGCGAACACGTAGACCCGCGCCGACTCGGGGCGCACCACGAGCGAGGGCCGGCCGGCGCGGCCCGTCTCGCGGGGCAGCTCCTCGCGCACCAGCCCGGCGGCGGTGAGGTCGGAGGTCAGCGCCATGATCGTGCTGCGGTTGAGCCCCATCTTGGTGGTCAGCTCAGCCCGCGAAGTGGGCCCGCCCAGGTGGACGTGGCGGAGCAGCGCGCCGAGATTGTGGCGCCTGATGTCCTCCTGCGAGGGGCCGGCACGCATCTGCTGGGGTTCCTTCGAGGGCCGCGGGTCGCTGATCACCTTAATCCAGTGGCAGCCGCCCGCCTGCGCGCCAGGGCGTCCACGCCTGCGGCCAGCAGCAGGACGGACCCGGTGACCAGGTATTTCACGCTCGCGCCGTACCCCATCAGGCCCATGCCGTTCTCGATCACGGCCACCACGGCGCCGCCGAGCACGGCGTCGAGCACGCGTCCCTTGCCGCCGAACAGGCTGGTGCCGCCGATGACCGCGGCGCCGACGGCGTACAGCAGGACGGAGCTGCCGCCCGTGTTCGGGTCGACGGAGCTGGCCCGCGAGGCGGCCACGATGCCGCCGACGGCGGCCATCGACGAGCAGATCACGAACGCGGCGATCTTGATCCGGTCGACCGGGATGCCGGCCCGGCGGGCCGCCTCGGTGTTGCCGCCGACCGCGTACAGGTGCCGGCCGAACGCGGTGCGGCGCAGCACGATCGTCCACATGACCAGCAGCACCAGGATGACGGGGACCACGATCGGCACGCCGGTGAGCGAGACCAGCGCGGCGTTGCGGCTGCGCTCCAGGTTGAGCACGAAGACCGCGAGCCCGGCCAGGACCGCCACCGCGCCGACGCGGAAGGCGATGAGCGACAGCGGGTCGGCGACCAGGCCGCGCCTGGCGCGCTTCCTGGCCCGCAGCAGCTGCACGGCCGCGAATCCCGCCACGCACACCGCGTACAGCGCCCAGCCGAGCCACGCCGGCAGGTTGCGGTTGGCGATCGCGACGATCACCTCGTCGCGGATGGAGATGTTCGTGCCCTCGTCGACCAGCACCAGGACCAGGCCCTGGAAGGCGAGGAACGCGGCCAGCGTCACGACGAACGACGGGATGCCGACCTTGGCCACCAGCGTGCCGAGCACGATGCCGATGACCACGCCGGTGAGGACGGCGGCCGGCGCGCACACGTACCACGGCAGGCCGAGCCGCGTGAGCGTGACGGCGAGCACGGCCGCGCACACGCCGCTGGCGAAGCCGGCCGACAGGTCGATCTCGCCGAGCAGCAGCACGAACACCAGGCCCATCGCGATGAGCGTGATGGCCGCGCCCTGCGTGAACAGGTTGGCGAAGTTGATCGCGGTGACGAAGGAGGGACGCGCGACGGCGAAGACGACGCACAGCACGACCAGGCCGAGGACGGCCGGCAGCGCGCCCATGTCGCCGCCGCGCACCCGCTGGACGTAGGCGCGGAAGCTGTTGCCGATCGACGGGGCCTGCGCGGCGGCGACGATGGCCTCGCCGGGGAGTTCCTTGACGAGCTTGCTCATGGGGTGACCCCGTTCTTGAGGCCGAGATCCCCGCTCCGGCCTGCTGTGATCAGTTCGACGACCTGGGCGTGCGTCACGTCGGAGGTCTTGACCTGGGCGGCCATCCTGCCGAGGTAGAGCGCGGCGATCCGGTCGGAGACGGCGAACACGTCGTTCATGTTGTGCGAGATGAGGACGACGGCCAGGCCGGTGTCGGCGAGCCTGCGGACGAGTTCGAGCACCTGCGCGGTCTGGGCGACGCCGAGCGCGGCCGTGGGCTCGTCGAGGATGACGACCTTGCTGTTCCACAGCACGGCCTTGGCGATGGCGACGGTCTGCCGCTGCCCGCCGGACAGGCTGGAGACCTGCTGCCTGATGGACTTCACCGTGCGCACGGACAGGCTGCTGAGCGTCTGCTCGGCCAGCTCCTCCATGCTGTCCTCGTCGAGGAGGAGGCCGTTCCTGCGCTCCCGGCCGAGGAACATGTTCTGGACGATGTCCAGGTTGTCGCAGAGGGCCAGGTCCTGGTAGACGATCTCGATCCCCAGCTCGCCCGCGTCGCGGGGGGTGTGGATCTGGACCGGGCGGCCGTCGAAGAGGATCTCGCCGGCGTCGGTCGGGTAGATCCCGCCGATGCACTTGACCAGCGTCGACTTGCCCGCGCCGTTGTCGCCGACGAGCGCGGTGACCTCGCCCGCGTACGCGCCGAACCCGACGTCGTGCAGGACTTTCACCGGACCGAAGCTCTTGTCGATCCCGCGCACTTCAAGGAGGGGGGTCATGGGGCTCCCTACAGGGCGATACGGCCGCGCCCGTGACGCGGCCGTATCCCTCGCTTCTACTGGATTCCTGCCTCGGTGCACTTGTCGGCGAACTCACCGGTGCACAGTTCCTCCTTGGTGACGAAACCGTCGGCCACCACGTCCTTGACGGTGTCGAAGTAGATGGCCTGCGGGTCCATCAGCTCGGCGGGCACGTCCTGGCCGGTCTCCGGGTCCTTGACGCTGGAGGCCGCCGCGGGCTTCTCGCCCTTGGCGAGCGCGATCGCCAGCCGCGCCCCGGCGTCGGCCTCCTTCTTGATGGCCTTGTAGACGGTCATGCACTGGTCGCCCGCGAGGATGTTCTGCAGGCCCTGGACGGTGGCGTCCTGGCCGGTGACGGGCACCTTGCCGTTGAGGTTGTTCTTCTTCAGCACGGTGATGGCGGCGTTGCCGAGGCCGTCGTTGGCGGCCAGCACGCCGGCGATCTTCGGCTGCTCGGTGAGCATCTGCTCGAAGAGCGTGCCGGCCTGGGTGTTGTCCCAGTCGGGCACCGACTGCTCGGGGCCCTTGACGTACTCGCCGGCGTCGAACTTCGGCTTGAGCACGCCGTCGTAGCCGTTCTTGAACAGGGTCGCGTTGTTGTCGGTGGGCGACCCGTTCAGGTACGCCACGATGGGCTTCTCCGCCTTCTTGTCGGTCAGGCACTTGGCCAGGCCCTCGCCCTGGAGCTGGCCGACCTTGGTGTTGTCGAAGCTGACGTAGTAGGCGGCGCCGCCGCCCAGCGTCAGCCGGTCGTAGTCGATGACGGCCACGCCCTGGGACTTGGCCTTGTCGATCACTGCCTTGCCGCTGCCGCTGTCCAGGTTGACGATCATCAGAACGGTGGCGCCGTTCGTGACCATCTGGTCGGCGATGGTCTGGAACGCCGTCTTGTCGTTCTGGGCGTTCTGGATGTCGTACTGGACACCGGCCGCCTTGAACGCCTCTTCGAGGTACTTGCGGTCCGCCGTCTCCCACCGGGCCGAGGACTTGCTGTCCGGCAGGATGACGCCGATCTTGCCAGCCGCCGGCGCGGAGGCCGTGGCGGAGGAGGTCGACGTGGTGGTCTGACCGCTTTCGCCCCCGCAGGCGGTGAGACCGAGTGCGAGCGCGGCTGCCGCGGCGGTCAGGCTGAGGATCCCCTTGCGCATGGTGCAGGGTCCTTTCTTCCGGAGGGGCCCGGATGAATGTTGTTTGCGGCAACGTATTCCGGGATGGCCTGCTTTGGAAGGGGGTTGGGGGCGGGAGTTTGTTGTTCCAAGTAACAATCCAGAAACGCCCCGTCAACGCGGCGGACCCGGAACGCGTGGCCCAGCGCTTCAGTTGGCCGGTACGCGCTTGAGATGGCCACCCTGCGCTACGTCGACGTGTGGGAATTCGAAGAGTCGTGGGCCAAGGCCTTCGACGAGGGCATCCATCCCGTCGTCCACGCCACCTTCGTCGAGGTCGGCTTCACCGACGTCGCCGAGCCTACGGTCCACCCGCTCCATCTGGCCGACCCGGGCGGCGCGGCCGTACCCGCCCCCAGCGCCGGCTCCTGACGATCATCGACCTTCATCGCAGGATCGCGGCGGTGAGGATCTGGTAAATCCAGCGTTCCCACCGCTCGGGCGTCCACCCGCGCACGTGGACGAGCAGGTGGTAGACCTCGACACTGATCATGACGAAGATGACGTCAGCCGCCTCCTCGGCCGTCAGATCCGGGCGCAGGGCCTGCTTGTCGGCGAGCAACTCGGCGAGGACGTGGTGGGCGAGGTAGCGCTGGCCTTGGTTGACCTCCCATTGGGCGGCCATCTCGGCATCGGCGCCGGCGGCGTCGCGGACGATCGTCATGATCGGCGCGACCCGGCCGAAGATGAGACGGCTGTTGGCCATCCAGATCGCCAGCGCGCGGCGGCCGTCGGGCTCCTCGCGCACCTGTTCCAGCCAGGGCCGGTCCAGCACCGGGATCGGCTCGTCGTCGCCGACTGACAGCACGTCGATGATCTCTTTGAGAACCGTGGCCTTGTTGCCGAAGTGGAAGTACACCGTCTGCACCGCGACCCCGGCCGTGGCGGCGATCTGGTCCAGGGTGGTGGAGGCGTACCCCTGCCGCAGGAACAGCTCCCGCGCGGCGTCGATGATCCGTCTGCGGGTGGCGCGCGCCTGGGCGGCCCGGCGGGTGCCACGTCCGGTCGTGCTCTTGACAGGATCACTCATTCGCTAGAGCCTACTACAAAGAAATTCGCTAGAGTCGGCTCTAGTGAGATCCTCCGGAGGTGCTCGATGCATACGGCAATCAACGGCTTCCACCACGTCAAACTCCCGGTGACGGACGTCCGGCGCAGCCGCGACTGGTACGAGCGCGTGTTGGGCCTGCGCGTCTACATGGAGTTCGTCGAAGACGGCAAGCTGATGGGCGTCGCCCTCCGGGATGCGAACAACACCGTCGCTGTGGCGCTGCGCCAAGATCCGGTACGGGCCGCCGCGCTGGCCGGATTCGACCCGATGGCCCTGTGCGTACCCACCCTGCGAGACCTGAAGGACTGGCAGCAGCGACTGGACGACCTCGCCGAGTCGCACGGCGGCATCGTCGCCGGGCACGCCGGCCAGGTGCTGGTCGGCCTGCACGATCCCGACGGCATCGAGATCCGCTTCTACCACCCTGCCCAGAGCGACCCCGAGGACGCCCGATGAGCTTCGATGCCACCGGCTACCTGCTGACCCCTGCCGACGGGCCGCACCTGTGGTTCCTCGACACCCGGATGAGCGTGAAGGCGGGCGCGGACCAGACCGGCGGCGCGTTCACCCTCATCGAGTGGTCCGCACCGGCAGGCTTCGGACCACCCCTGCACATCCACGACCGCGAGGACGAGGCGTTCTACATCCTCCAAGGAAAGATCACCATCGACTGCGGCGACCACCACTGGACCGCCGGACCCGGCGACTTCGCCTTCCTGCCCCGCCAGATCCCGCACTCCTTCCTCGTCACCGACGGCCCGGTACGCGGCCTGCAGATCACCACCCCGTCGGGATTCGAGCAGTTCATCGCCGAACTCGGCCGCCCCGCGAAACACCCGGGCCTGCCCACCCCCACCCCACCCGACATCCCCCGCCTGATCGAGGCCGGCCGGCGCTACGGCCACCAGACCCTCGGCCCACCGCCCAGGTGACCCGACACACCGACAAAGGGCAACGTGACCGATCGAGCACGAGCCCATTCGGATCGATCAATCACATGGAGGAAATCATGAAACATATCGTCTTTGGCGTGGCCGCGCTCGCGGCCGCCGGACTCACCGTCTCCGCCACGGCGGTTCCGGCCTCCGCCGCCGGCGCCCCCGACACCTGCGTGTCGGGCTTCGTCTGGCGCGAGGCGCGCCCGTCCGACCACGTCTGCGTCACCCCGCAGGTCCGCGAACAGGTCAGACGGGACAACCAGGTGCGGTTGTCCCGCTGGGTGTCCGGCCCGTACGGTCCGCACACCTGCATCAGCGGGTACGTCTGGCGCGAGGCGTTCCCCGGCGACGACGTCTGCGTCACCCCGGCCGTCCACCGGCAGGCCTTAGCCGACAACGCCGCCGCCGCAAGCCGCCGCGCCTCCGCCGGCGCCATGCGCTCGCCGATCACCATCAACCGCGACGTCAGGTTCGGCGGGGGCATCCCGGTGGGCGGCTGGACCAAGCTGACCCTGTCCAGCGCCGGCACCTACGCGTGGTCCGGGCACCTGCGCGACTCCGGCGCCCCCAGCTTCAACCACAGCAGCGTGTGCATCGTCCGCTTCTCCTCCGGGACCGCGTTCGTGTTCAAGTCCTCAGGGCGGATGCACGGCACGTTCGAGTCGGGGTCGCGCAACCATGACTGGAACAAGCAGGGCTCCTACCAGGCGCTCGCCCAGGCCTGGCGCGCGTCCGAGACCTACCGGTACAGCTGCCAGGACAGCGTCACGCTCAGCGTCACCGGCCTGGTCGACACGGTGTTCAAGACCGTCGGCACCGCCGCCAAGGTCATCTCCATCGTCGCCTGAGCGAGCCCCCGACCCTCAGCCCCGACCCCTCTGCCCTACCGCGCATTCCCTCTGGTGCAAGGAGAGTCACATGGACCACGGCGCTCACATCCTGATCGGGATCACCACGGCGACGCTCCTGGCGATGGCCGCGATCCCCACCGCCTCCGCTGCGGCCGCCGCCGACGCCGGTCCCCAGGCCAGTGGCGCACCGCTGACCTGGGGACCGCACTACTCGCCCGGCGCCAAGCACGCCAGGGCACTCGGCGCCATCATCGCGACCGGCGAGGACCACGCCGACATCCCGGCCGCCGCCACGCTCACGGTGTCCGGCAAGGTCTCCGACCTGGTCCGATCCCCCGCCACCTGTGGCTGGGCGGTGTTTGGCATTGCCACCGTCGACCCGGCAGGCAGCAAGGTGACCTGGAAGCAGCACCACGTACGCACCTGCGCCTACCGCACGCCCAAGACGTTCTCCTTCACCCGACACCGCGTCTACCAGGTTGATCTGAAGGTCTGCGCCGAAGTCAGGGCGCCCACGCCGTCCATCCAGTGCACCGCCGGCAACCCCGCCTGGAAGACCCTCTACCTCTCCCCGCACTGACGGCATGCGCTGTCCATGGGGCCGCCATTCCCGGCACAGGCACGCGGTCCTCCTTCCTTCAGTCCGCGGCGCTGGCGCTGGTGACCTGCCAAGCGCTGCCCGCCGATGCCGGCACCGGCGCGTTCGCCACCGACGGTACCTGCGGGGTCCGCTTCGGAGGCGAACTGCGCTACACGGCCGAGCCCACCGCGCCCGGCCGCTTGAACTCCCTTTTCGATCCCACAAAGAGGACGCCATGTCGCGACGAAATGCCCTGCTCCTTGGTCCGTTATCCACCCTCCTCGCGCTGCTGCTGATGACCGCGGTGCCCCAACCTGCGCAGGCGTACACGCAAAGGACCTACGTCACGGTGGCGCAGGGATCCTCCTACTGCGTCCAGGCCACGGCAGGTATCGACCACCTTAAGCCGGGGGTTTGGTCCGCGAACCAGGCGTGGGGGACGGCCTACGCATTCGAGGCTGACTGCGTCACCCCGAAGGTCATGAAGGCCAGGATCGGCCTGGAGGTCCAGAGGTGGGATGGAAGCGAGTGGAACTGGTGCGTGAGGGCGTCGGGCGCCACCTGGATAGAGGGAACAACGGGCACGGACGCCTGGGGCCCCACCGGGCCCAGCGCGAATGTGACCTATGACATCGGCGAAACGTGGCCGGACGGTACTCGTATCTGGTGTGGTGGGCCTGGCTGGTACCGGACAAAGGTACAAGCACAGGTCTCCCGCTGGGACCCCTTCGCCGCCCGCTTTCTCTGGACCGGCGGCACACTCTATTCGGGCGACGAGTGGGTGGAGTGAGCCCCCCGGCCCGGCGCGTGAGGGGACCTCTTGGATCACCACTCGGGGTCGCCTCTGAACTGCTCATGGCCCGCCTCCGGGGATGATTGCGGTTCCTGATCGTTGACCGGAAGTGAGGGCCCTCGCCGAGGTGACATATCGATCATGACAGTGTGTCATGGGATATGTACGGTCACGTTGAGAACGAGCCATGGAGAAGCCGTGACCGGAGCCCCCCACGAACGAGGTGAGTCGGCGCCCGCCCGACCCAGGGAAGTGACCCTGGCCTTCATCCTGTTCATCGTCTCAGCCCTGCTCGCGGCGCTGACCATCGTGCACTTTTACCAAGCCGCGTTCGCCGGCCTGTACGTCGTGCTCACCCTGTGGTTCGGGGCCCGCGCTGCCAGAGGACGGCAGGGCGGCCGGATCGGGGTGACGATCATGACGGCAGCGGCCTGGATCCTGCTCGCGCCCATCCTCTGGAGAACGTTCTCCGCGTCGATGAACGAGGTCTACGCAGTGGAGTACGCGCTGCTCGGCGTGATCGGCCTGGGTGCCGGTACCGCCGGGGTGATCCTGCTCTACAGCAGGAAGGGAAATGCGCATCTCATCCCGAAATGACGCGGCCCTTGAGCAACCACGGCCCCGAACTCCGAAAGCTCCGGCGAGCCGCAAAGTCGACCGAGACCAGGCGCCTGACCAGGAGGGTCAGGCGCCTGGTCACACCGTTAGGGCTCCTGGGCTCGTTCGCCCGGCGACCGGTGCGAGCACGGTCATCGTGCCGTCCCCGTCGAGCAGCAGTCGCCCACCTGAAGCGCCCCTGCCCTGGCCTTCCCTGGCGGGGGGCTCTCCTTACTCGCCCCCGTCTCCGCCGTCACCGAATCCCCCGTCTCCATCTCTCCCGCCTCCGTCATATCCTGCGCCTCCGTCGCGACCGGTACTGCCGTTCGGTGAGTCGTCAGACAGGAACATGCCGAGTAGGACGGCGAGGACGATGAAGAGCGCGAGGGACCAAGGTCCGTCTGCGTCCCGGTTCGTCAACACAAAAAGGAAGAGGGCGCCCATCAGCGTCAGGGTTACCTTCACGCGCACGGGCACGACGTCCTCCTTGGATACGGGGGACTTCACTCTTTCTTTCTGTAAGCGATGGAGTCAATACGCCCAGTTGGCGGCGACGGGCGGGGAGTTCGCCCACGTCGTCGGGTTCGAGGCGGGCGAGGTCAAGCGGATGACGCGCGACATGCCGCTCGGAGGCGGGCACGGAACGGCTCCCGGGCACCTTGCTCGGGCCATCGACCGGCGCCACGGTCATCGACCGGCGGACCGCGTAGCGGACGTTCCCGTGACGGACGTAGGCTGGAGGCGGCGTCCAGGGCGCCCCCGGTCCGCGGGAAGGGCCAAGCCCACCTGACCACAGCGAGCTTCACCGGCCCGACCTCTTTTCCGGCCTGATCATGCGGACGCCAGGCCAGACGGAAAGGAGGCCGCGATGCCCGTACACCGCCTGCCCGACAACCCGAGCCACGAACGGCTCCGCAAGCTGGCCAAGACGCTGCTGCGGCAGATCAGGGCGGGGGCTCCCGAGGCGACGGGGCTCGTCGCCGAGTTCCATCCCCGGCCGCCGCAGGTGCCCAGGCTGTCCGACGCCCAGCTCGTCATCGCCCGCAGGTACGGCTTCCCGAACTGGCCCCGGCTGATGGCCCACCTCGACACCGTCGCGCGCTACTCCCGTTCCCCGCACCGGGTGGCGCCCCTCGACGACCTGGCGCAGGAGTTCCTGCGGCTGGCCTGCCTCACGTACGGCGCCGACCACCCCGGCCGCGCCGCGCGAGCCGACCGCCTGTTGTCCGCCGATCCCGCGCTCGCCACCGCGAACGTCTTCACCATGGCGGCCACCGGCGCCGCCGAAGCCCTGGCCGACGCGCTCGCCGCCGACCCCGGCCACGCCCGCGCCCAGGGCGGCCCCTTCGGCTGGGAGCCCCTGCTCTACCTGACCTACGCCCGCCTCGACACCCCCACCCGGCACGTGCCCGCCGCCGCGCAGCGGTCCGGGCACGTGGCCGCCGCCCGGCTTCTTCTCCAGCACGGCGCCGACCCAGACGCCGGGTTCCTGTGGGAGGGGCTGACCTCGCCGTTCACCGCGCTGACCGGCGCGTTCGGCGGCGGGGAGGGCGACCAGCCGCCGCATCCCGAGGGCGTGGCGCTGGCCAGGCTGCTGCTGGAGGCCGGCGCCGACCCCAACGACAGCCAGACCCTCTACAACCGCGGGCTCGGCGGCTCCTGGTCCGACGACACCTCCCACCTGGAACTGCTGCTGGAGTTCGGGCTCGGCCGCGGCGAGGGCGGGCCGTGGCATGCCCGGCTCGGGCCAACGTTGCCGTCGCCGCGTCAGCTGATACGCGAGGAGCTGGCCACGGCCGCGCTGCGGGGCGGGCCGCGGCGGGCCCGGCTGCTGCTCGCGCACGGGGCCGAGGTGGACGGGCGCGGCGGGCATCCGATCTTCGGCGGGCGGACGCCGTACGAGCTGGCCCTGCTGAACGGCCACACCGAGGTCGCCGAGCTGCTGGCCGCGGCGGGGGCCACGGCGGAGCTGGACGAGGCGGAGACGTTCGCGGCCGCGTGCCTGCGCGCCGACGCCGCCGCGGTGGCCGCGCTCGGCCAGGAAGCGCTCAGGCGGGCGCTCACCCGCTCCCCCGATCTGATCAACCGGGCCGCCGGCCACGGCAAGCCCGCCGCGGTACGCCTGCTGGCCGCCCTCGGCTTCGACGTCAACCACCGGCACCGCGGCACCCCGCTGCACCAGGCGGCCTGGAACGACGACGTGGACACCGCCAGAACCCTGATCGGCCTCGGCGCCGACCCGACGATCAAGGACTCCGACCACGACGCCACGCCACTCGGCTGGGCCGAACACGGCGGCAAGGCTCGCGCGGCTGCCTACCTCCGCGACCTTCGCCGCGACCCGTGACACATCCCGTGACCGCGACCCGTCCGGGCCGTGACGGTCGGACCACGGACCACGGACCACGACAAGCGGCCCGCCGCGCGGCCGATCGGCTGACGTCAGCTCCAGCCGATCACGTTCTGCGCGATCAGCGCCAGCGCGGAGGCGGCCGCCACCGCCAGGACGGCCGCCCGCACCCGCCCCCCGTCGAGGTACCGCCGCAGCGGCCCCGACACCAGGAACCCCAGCGCCATGGGCACGATGAGCGCCGCCCCCGTCGCCAGCGCCTGGGCCGGGAGCTGGTCCACGACGGCCAGGACGACCAGGGACTGGGCGGCGCTCAGGAAGAAGAACATCGCCAGCGTCGCCCGGATCTGCGGCCCCTTGGCGGTCTGGTAGACCAGCGCGACGGGCGGCCCGCCGATGCCGGTGGCGGTTCCGGTGATGCCGGACACGAACCCGGCCGACGTGATCGTCACCCCGTTGCGCGGCACGCTCAGCGCCCTGGCCGTCAACGCCACCGCCGCCAGCACCATGACGGCCACGAGGATGCCTCGTGCGGACACGGAGATGTAGACGACGACGAGCGCCCCGATCACGCTCCCCGGAATCCGGCCCAGCACCGCGAACCCGAGCCCTCGCCAGTCCACCCGCCGCCACTCCACGGCCAGCGTGAACAACGGCAACGTCATGTTGACCACCTGAATGGCCCCCGGCATGAGCCCCGGCTCCACCATGGTCAGCACGGGCGCCGCCACCAACCCCAGCCCGAACCCCACCCCGCCTTGGACCACCGCCCCCGCAAGAACCGCCAAACCCCCAATGACCACCACCGAAGCCACATCCGTCATGAAGGAAGTCAATCACCCTTCCCCTCGTTGCCATCCATGCGGCGAACGTGACCGGCGACGTGCAATGTCCGTGAGGTCACCGAGTGGATCGTGGATTCGCGGTTGTCGTTATGCTGCCGAGCGTGCGCCGACTCCCGATCAAGAGATTCCCCGTGCTCGTCGCCGCGGTCGTGGCGGTCTCCTGCGTGCCCGCGCCGGCCGCCGCCGCCCCGGCCCCGTTCCCCCGGGGCAGGCTCGCGGTCAGCTCGTGTCCGGAGCCGCCGATCAGTTCCGGCGGGATACCGCGGACTCGGGAGTACCTCCAGGCTGTTATGAAATGTCTGAATAAATCATGGAAGGCGTATGTCAGCCGGGGCAAGCGTGCCTACCGTGCGCCGGTCGTCCGTTACCACGAGGAGCCGCCGGCCACCGTCTGCGGCGTCCCGTGGCCCGAGCGGGCGGCCGCCGTCTACTGCCCCGCCCGCCGCACGCTCGACTTCCCGCTCCCCGGCTCGGAGTTCGCGAGCAGGACCGACCTCTACCTGTTCAAGGTGGCCGCGCACGAGTACGGGCACCACGTCCAACGCCTCCTCGGCATCCGCCACCCATACGAGACCAGGCCCGGCCACCAGGAGCTCGGCCTGCGTTACGAACTGCAGGCCGACTGCCTGGCCGGGGTGTTCGTCGGCAGCGTGTGGAGGTCCCTGAAGCGCGGCCGGGCCGACTGGGAGGCGCTGGTCGACCTGACCCGCGCGGGCGGTGACGGCGAATACCGCAGCCACGGCACCGGCGCCAGCCGCGTCCGCTGGCTCACCCGCGGCTACCGCACGGTCTCACCGGCCGCGTGCGACACCTGGTCCGCCCCGGCCGCCGAGGTCGCCTGAAACCCCGGGTAGGCGGGGGACGGACGAAGCCGCCCGGCGGGGATGGCCCGCCGGGCGGCTTCTCGTGTCGGGTGGTTCCCCCCGATGCGGGCGCGTCAGGATCGCGCCCCACCCCCGGCTCGACGAGATCCAAGCCAAGGGTTCCCTGGCCGCCGCCCGGCTCATGACCGGGCGGTGACGCGGGACGTCACTTGGCGAGCAGCGAGCGAAGAACGTACTGCATGATGCCGCCGTGACGGTAGTAGTCGGCCTCGCCGGGCGTGTCGATGCGGACGACCGCGTCGAACTCGGCGCCCGCTCCGGACGGCGCCGTCGCCTTGACGCGGACCGTCCGCGGGATGCCGCCCCTGTTGAGCTCTTCGACGCCGGTGATGTCGAACGTCTCCTCGCCCGTCAGCCCCAGCGACCCGGCCGAGGCGCCCTCGGGGAACTGCAGCGGCAGCACGCCCATGCCGATGAGGTTGGAGCGGTGGATGCGCTCGTACGACTCGGCGATGACGGCCCGCACGCCGAGCAGCGCCGTGCCCTTGGCGGCCCAGTCGCGCGAGGAGCCCGAGCCGTATTCCTTGCCCGCCAGCACCACCAGCGGCGTGCCGGCGGCGGCGTAGTTGACGGAGGCGTCGTAGATGAACGACACCGGGCCGCCCGGCTGGGTGAAGTCGCGGGTGTAGCCGCCTTCGGTGCCGGGGGCGATCTGGTTGCGCAGGCGGATGTTGGCGAACGTGCCCCTGATCATCACCTCGTGGTTGCCGCGCCGCGAGCCGTAGGAGTTGAAGTCCTTCACCTCGACGCCGTTGGCCCGCAGGTACTGGGCGGCGGGGGTGCCGGCCTTGATGGAGCCGGCCGGCGAGATGTGGTCGGTGGTGACCGAGTCGCCGACCTTGACCAGCACGCGGGCCCCGGCGATGTCGGACACCGGCTCGGGCTTCTCCGGCATGCCGTCGAAGTAGGGGGCCTTGCGCACGTAGGTGGAGTCGGGGTCCCACTCGAACGTGTCGCCGGTCGGGATCGGCAGCGTACGCCAGTGGTCGTCGCCCTTGAACACGTCGGCGTAGTCGCGTTCGAACATCTCGCGGCCGATCGAGGAGTTGACCACCTGGGAGATCTCCTCCGGCGAGGGCCAGATGTCGCGCAGGTAGACCGGCTCGCCGTCGCCGCCGGTGCCGAGGGGCTCGTGGTCGAGGTCGAGGTCCATGGTGCCGGCCAGCGCGTACGCCACCACGAGCGGCGGCGAGGCCAGGTAGTTCATCTTGACGTCGGGGTTGATGCGGCCTTCGAAGTTGCGGTTTCCCGACAGCACGGCCGTGACCGCCAGGTCGTTGGCCTGGATGGCCTCGGAGATCTCCGGCAGCAGCGGCCCGGAGTTGCCGATGCAGGTGGTGCAGCCGTAGCCGACCAGGTTGAAGCCGAGCTTGTCGAGGTACGGCTGGAGCCCCGACCGCTCGAAGTAGCCGGTGACGACCTGCGAACCGGGGGCCAGCGAGGTCTTGACCCACGGCTTTCGGGTCAGGCCCTTCTCGACGGCGTTGCGGGCCAGCAGGGCCGCGCCGAGCATCACGTACGGGTTGGAGGTGTTGGTGCAGGAGGTGATCGCGGCGATCGAGACGATGCCGTGGTCGATCTCGAACGAGGTGCCGTCGGCGAGCGTGACCGGCACCGGCCGGTGGGGGCGGCCGCCGTCGGCGGCGGCGTTGGAGGCGGGCGCGTCGGAGGCCGGGAACGACTCCTCGCCTTCCTCCTCGCCGTCGGCCACGTAGTTGTGCA
>DASUCK010000416.1:0-7574 GCA_036276095.1 Nonomuraea sp.
CGGCCCCGGAACCGCCCGCATCCTTCACCGTGCTCAAACGGGCGCGAACCCGGCGCGGACCCGGCTCCCACCCCGCGCGGGCCCCGTTCCAAC
This sequence comes from Nonomuraea sp., assembly GCA_036276095.1. Lineage (GTDB taxonomy): Bacteria > Actinomycetota > Actinomycetes > Streptosporangiales > Streptosporangiaceae > Nonomuraea. Next base: position 94 of record DASUCK010000416.1, read on the forward strand.
CCCGCTCGAACGGCGACCGCAACCCGGGAGAAGCAATCGCGCCCGCCCGGCGGCGACGATGGACGGGCCCATGCCGAAGCCAGCCGGAGGCCAGCAGATGAGCGAGATCACCCTTGGGACGGCGACCGCGGACGACTGGGACGAGATCTACCGGATGTTCTCCGCGGCACTCAACATCGACGGCGACCCGGGCAGTTCCGCCGCCGACCGGCAGCTCTTCGAACCCGACCGGACGCTCGTCGCCCGCAGGGACGACCGGATCGTCGGCACGATCGGCGCCGTCACCCGCCAGGTGGCGATCCCCGGCGGCGTGATCCCCGCCGCGCACAGCGGCCACGGCGCCGTCGCCGCCACCGCCCGCCGCCGCGGCGTGCTCACCAGGCTCCTGCACCGCCACATGGCCGACGCCCGCGACCTCGGCGAGTCCATCAGCGTCTGCTGGGCCAGCGAGGGCCGCATCTACCAGCGGTACGGCTACGCCCTGGCGATCCGCCGCATGGGGCTCACGATCGACAACCGCGAGGCCGGCGTGCCCGCCGCCGCCGACGACGGGGCCGTCGTGGACGGCACCCCGGCCGAACTGCGCGACGTGCTGGTCAAGACGTACGACGAGGTCTACGCCGGCCGTCCTGGCTGGTCCGAGCGGACCGCCAAGCACTGGGATCACCGTCTGGCCGACCCCCCGTACATGCGCGGCGGCGCCACGGCGCTGCGGGCGATCATCCATGAGGGCGACCACGGCGTGGACGGCTACGCGCTGTGGCGCGCCACCGGCGCCTGGACCGACAGCGGGCCCGCCGGCGAGGTCGTCGTCGAGGAGCTGGCCACGACCACCCCCGAGGCGTACACCGCGCTGTGGCGCTTCCTGACCACCGTCGACCTGACCAGGACGACCCGGATCTGGTCGGTCTCCGTCGACGAGCCGCTGCTCTACTGGGTGGGCGAGCCGCGCAGGACGTCCGCCCGGGTGAGCGACGGGATCTGGGCCCGCGTCCTGAACGTCCCCCAGGCGCTCGCCGCGCGCCGCTACGCCGCCCCCGTCGACGTCGTGATCGAGGTGCGGGACGAGATCCTCACCGCGAACACCGGCCGCTGGCGGCTCACCGGCTCGCCCGACGCCGCCGCCTGCGCGGCCACGAGCGGCGGCGCCGACCTCGTCTGCGACATCCGCGCGCTCGGGGCCGCCTACCTCGGCGGCGCGTCGCTGACCGCGCTGGCCGGCGCCGGGCTGGTACGCGAGGTCACCCCCGGCGCGCTCGCGGCGGCGACCACGGCCTTCGGCTGGCACCGGCCGCCGTCCGCCTTCGAGATCTTCTGAGGCCGCCGTGACCATTCTCGACCAGCCGAGCACCGTCCTGCCCTCGACCGTCGTCACCCCCGACGACCCCCGGTACGCGAGCCTGCTGCGCGGCATGAACCACCGGTTCGCCGGCCGCCCCGACTACGTGCGCGTGGTGACCACCACCGAGCAGGTCGTGGCCGCGGTCGGCGCCGCCGTGGCGGCGGGCCGGCGGGTCACCGCGCGCAGCGGAGGCCACTGCTTCGAGGACTTCACCGCCTCCGCCGACGTCCAGGTCCTGCTGGACCTGTCCGAGATGAACCGGGTCGCGTACGACCCCGCGCGCCGCGCGTTCATGATCGAGCCGGGCGCGACCCTCGGCCACGTGTACCGGACGCTGTGCAAGGGCTGGGGCGTCACCGTCCCCGGCGGCGAGTGCACCGAGGTCGGCTTCGGCGGGCACCTGGCCGGCGGCGGCTACGGCCCGCTGTCGCGCCGGCACGGCTCCATCGTCGACTACCTGCACGCCGTCGAGGTGGTCGTCGTCGGCGCGGACGGCGCCGCGACCGCCGTCGTGGCCACCGACGACCCCGGCGACCCCCACCACGACCTGTGGTGGGCGCACACCGGCGGCGGGGGCGGCAACTTCGGCGTGGTCACCCGCTACTGGCTGCGCCGCCGCGGCGCGGAGTCGGCCGACCCCGCCGAGCTGCTGCCGAAGGCGCCGGGCGCCTGGCGGTCCGGCCACCTGATGTGGTCGTGGGAGTCGATGACGGAGGAGGCGTTCGCCGCGATCCTGCGGAACTTCTGCGACTGGCACGAGCGCAACAGCGCGCCCGGCACGCCGCAGGCCGACGTGTTCGCCTTCTTCGAAGGACTCGGCCGCACCGCGCACGTCATGGTCGGCGGCTCCGTCGACGACGGCGTCCCCGGCGCCGAGGACGTCCTGACCGGCTACTTCGACGCCGTCGCGGCCGGCGTCGGCGTCGAACCCGCCCACCGGGGGCAGCAGGTTCGCCCCTGGCTGTACGGCGCCGCCTACCCGGGCCACGGCGACCCCGGCAACGAGTTCACCCGCCGCTTCAAGATCAAGGCAGGATATCTGCGCAAGGGTTACACCGACCGGCAGATCGCCACCATCCACCGCTACCTGAGCACGCAGGACTACGTGCCCGCGATCATCCTCGTCGGCTACGGCGCCCAGGTGAACACCGTCGCCCCCGACGCCACGGCCGTCGCCCAGCGGGACTCCGTGCTCAAGGCCGTCTACCTGTCGGTGTGGGGCGGCGAGGCCGAGGACGAGGCGCAGCTCGCCCGCGTGCGCGACCTCTACCGCGACGTGTACGCCGACACCGGCGGCGTGCCCGTGCCCGGCGAGGTGAGCGACGGGTCGTACATCAACTATCCGGACGCCGACCTGGCCGACCCCGCGTGGAACGCCTCCGGGGTGCCGTGGCACGCGCTGTACTACAAGGACAACTATCCGCGCCTGCGCCGCGTCAAAGGCCGGTACGACCCGCGCGGCATCTTCCGGCACGCGCTTTCCGTCGAACCCCCCGAATAACGGCGCCGAACAGCTGCGCAATGACAGAGATGCGGTCCGGGCGGCCGGAAACCAAGCTGGTGGAAGTCGTCGGCTCCAAGAGGAGTGTTCATGGCAACCGATATCGCCAGCGGCTCCGGCGCGGGTACCCGGGATGACGGTCCCGCGCCGGTCCGCGAAACCAGACGTCAGTATTTTGGCGAACTCCAGGGAATCCGCGCGGTGGCGGTGCTGGCGGTGGTCACCGTCCATTCGGCGTTCACCGGCGGGCTGCTCGGCCACAACGGGATCCCGGGCGACGGATTCCACGCGATCCTGCTGGAGCGGTTCGCGCGGGAGTCGCTGCCCATCCTGTTCGCGCTGTCCGGCTTCCTGATCTACCGGCCGTTCGCGCTCGTGACCCTCGGCGGCGCCCGCCGGCCCGACCTCAGGTCGTACGCCTGGCGGCGCTTCCTGCGCATCTTCCCCGCGTACTGGTTCGTCGTCCTCGGCGTGTACGTCCTGCTCTCCAGCGACAAGATCGCCGGCTTCTGGCCGGTGCTGCGGGTCACGCTCATGCAGCACGTGTACGTCGCCGGGGACATCGTGCCCGGGCTCGAGTCCACCTGGAGCATGACGACGGAGGTCGCGTTCTACGCGTTGCTGCCCGTCGGGGCCTGGGTGCTCCATCGGATCGCGGCCCGCACCGACGACCCCGTCTCCAGGGCGCGCAGGATCCTGGCCGGGCTGCTCGCCGTCGTCCTCGTCGGGTACGCGTACTCGGCCTACAGCCACCTGCCCGCGCTGGGGCCGTACCCGGTGCAGGGCAACTGGCCGCCCGGCTGGGTCGGCTACCTCGCGGTCGGCATGGCGCTGGCCACGATGTCCGCCGCCGCCGAGGCCGCGCCCGGCCGGCTCATCGCCCCGTACCGCTGGATCGCCCGGCACCCCGGCGCGACCTGGCTCGTCGCGGCCGGCGTCACGCTGGCGTTCTGCTTCTCGCCCGTGGGCGGGCAGGGCACCGTCGACTACCCGACGACCGGGCAGGTGCTCTTCGACCAGCCCATCGACCTGCTGGTCGTGTCGCTGGTGCTGGCTCCGCTGACGGTGCCCGGCGTGCGGTCGAGGTTCATCGCGGCCGTCCTGACGGTCAGGCCGCTCCTGTTCGTCGGCAAGGTGTCGTACGGCATGTTCCTCTGGCACATCCCGATGATCTACTTCTGGAACGACGGCACCCTGTTCGGGGCGGCGAGCTTCCTCGACATCTGGGCGAAGGTGCTGGTGAGCAGCTTCCTGATGGGCGTCGTCAGCTACTACGTGGTGGAGCGGCCCGCACTGAGCCTGCGCAGGCGGTTCGGCAACGCGACGAGCGAGCCCAGCATGCCCGTACTGGTCCGCTGACCACCACTCCCGCCCCAGGCCCCGGGCCTGGGGCGCGCGGTGCGCGTTCTGCGGTCCTGCGAGTCCGGCGAGTCGTGCCAGTTCTGTGAGTTCTGTGAGTTCTGTGAATGGTGTGAGGAGAGAAGGGGAGGGCCTGTCGTGCAGATCGGCCTGGAAATCGGCGCGTTCGCCTGGGACGGCGGACCCGCCCGCATGGGGGAGACGCTGACGCGGCTCGCCCGCTCAGCCGACGACGCGGGGTTCGCCCTCATCGGCGTCGGCGACCATCTCTGGCAGGGGCCCCACGCCGGCGGGCCCGAGCAGCCGATGCTGGAGTGCTTCACCACCCTCGCCGTCATCGCCGCGCACACGCGGCGCTGCCGGCTCGGCCCCGTGGTCGCCGGCGCGCACTTCCGCCACCCGGCGCTGCTGGCCAAGACCGTGTCCACCCTGGACGTGCTGTCCGGCGGGCGCGCCATGCTCGGCATCGGCGTCGGCTGGGACGAGGACGAGGCCCGCGGCATGGGCGTCCCCTACCCCGGCCTGGCCGAGCGCTTCGAGCGGCTGGAGGAGACCGTCGAGATCTGCCACCGGGTGTGGCGGGGCGACCGGCGGCCGTACCACGGCCGGCACTACACGCTCGAACAGCCGCTCGGCGTGCCGGGAAGCCTGAGCGACCCGCACCCGCCCGTCATGATCGGCGGCGGTGGCGAGCGCCGCACGCTGCGTCTGGTCGCCCGCCACGCCGACGCCTGCAACCTCTACCCCGGCCCCGACCTGCCGGCGAAACTGGCGGTGTTGCGGCGGCACTGCGAAGCCGAGGGCCGCGACTACGACGCGATCGAGAAGACCTGCATCCTGCCCTTCGACGTCGGCCCGGACGGCTCGGCGGCCGGCGACCTGGTGGACGCCCTGCGCGGCCTCGGGTCACAGGGCATCCAGACCGCCATCGGCATCCTCTCCGGCCCCGACCCCGTACGCGACGTGGAAATTCTCGCCGACAAGGTCCTCCCATCGGTCACCTGACCCCCACGCTCCCGCCCTCAGCCGTGGTCCCCCGGACCACGGCTGCTCGCGTCGCGGAACGTTTGAGAGCGCGGGCGCCGCAGGCGCGGATCCGAGGTGTGCGCAAGAAAGCAGCGCCCGTGCTACGTGCGCGGGCGCTTGCTCTTCGTGGTTGCTCCATGCGGTCGCGGCGCCGTGGGCGGTCAGCGGGTCGCGGCGGCCGGTTCGGGGGTGGCGGCGGCGGAGACCGGTTGGAGGATCACGGGGAGACTGCGGTGGCCGTTCATGATGAAGGTGGGCAGGGGGACGAGGTCCCGCGGTGCGACGGCCAGGCGCAGGTCGGGGAAGCGGTCCAGCAGGGCCGACAGGGCGGTCGAGGCCATCAGGCGGGCGACGCCGGCGCCCAGGCAGTAGTGGGGGCCGAAGCCGAAGGAGATGTGTTCCTTGTCGGCGCGGGTGAGGTCGAAGCGGTCGGCGTCGGCGCCGTGGAGGGCGGGGTCGCGGCCCAGGGCGGCGTAGTTGATGATCAACGGGTCGCCCTTGGGGATGGTCACGCCGCCGACCTCGATGTCCTCGACCGCGTACCGCATCGGGAGGTGGGCGAGGGGTGAGTGGACGCGGAGCGTCTCCTCGATGACCTGGTCCCAGGTGGCCTGGCCGGTGGTGACGAGGCGGCGCTGCTCGGGGTCGGACAGCAGCGCGGTGAGGGCGTTGTCGATGAAGTTGATCGTCGTCTCGGAGCCGGCCCCCAGGATGGCGAAGATGGTGTCGGTCAGCTCCGACTCGCTGAGGCGGGAGCCGTCCTCGTCGCGGGCGGCGATCAGGTCGCTGGTGATGTCCTCGCCGGGCGTGAGCCGTTTGGTGGCGATGAGGTCCTCCATGGCGCCGCGCCAGCCGGCGAGGATGGCCTGGGCGGTCTCCGGCGTGACGGTCGTGTCCACCATCATGTCGATGACCTCGGCGGTCGCCGCCCTGGCCGCCTTCGGCATGCCGATGAGGTCGGCGACGAGGCGGGCGGGCAGCGGGTTGCAGAAGCCGGTCTTCAGGTCGGCGACCTCGCCGGGAGGGGTGGCGGCCAGCCCGTCGATCAGCTCGTCCACGAGCTGGACGATCCGCGGCCGGATCGCCTGCACCCGGCGCGGCGTGAAGGCCTTGCCCACCAGCCTGCGCAGCCGCATGTGGTCCTGGCCGGCGGCGGTGGCGATGTTGTCCATGGCCACCCAGCTGATCATCTCCCAGTCGGGGCGGATCTCGCCGTTGATGAACGCCGGCCAGTGCTTGCGCGCGCTCTTGGTGACCTTCGGGTCGGTGAGGAGCCGCTTGGCGAGCGCGTGGCTGTTGACGGACCACACGACCACGCCGCCCGGCAGTTCCACCTGGGTCGGGCCGATGTCGCGCAGCCGGGCCGCTTCGGCGTGAATGTCGCGGCCCGTTGGGTCGAGGGCGATGGGGCAGCGTTTCTCCATCGATTTTCTCCCGGGATCGTTGAGCCGGTGTGGCGGCGAAATAAAAGGGCGCAGCCCACCTCATGGTCGAAATATACGCGGCGCCCGCGCGGGTAAAAAGAATGGCGTGGTTTGTGCGCATTCTGGAAGGAGGCGGGGGCGGCGCAGCATTCCAGGAGATGCCCGGCCGGGCGCCGCGGAGTCATCATGTCGGGGTGAGGACCGCGCACTCCGCGCTCGTTGTTTTCCCGGTAATTCACGACCCCGGGACAAGGTGACCCCAGTGTCTGAGACTTTTGCTGATCGCGGCGTCAGACGGACCGTGACCTCATCGGTGCAGGACGAACTGTGGTTCCTGCAGAAACTGATCCCGGAGTCGCCCGCGCACAACGTCTGCCGGGCCTACCGGGTACGCGGCCCCCTGGACGTCGGCGCGCTGCGGGCCGCCTGGCGGTCCGTCGTATGCCGGCACGAGATCCTGCGCACCACGCTGGTCGAGGTCGACGGCCTGCCGGTGCAGCGCATCGCGGACGACTGGGACGAGCGGTCGTTCGTGGAACCCGGACCGTACGCCGCGCCCGGCCGGCTCGCCGCCACGCCGTTCGACCTGGCCACGGGGCCGCTCGCGCGCCTGTACGCCGCCGCGACCGGCGCGGACGAGCACGTCCTGACCGTCGTCGCGCACGAGGCCGCGGTCGACGAGGAGTCGATGTCGATGCTGGTGGAGGAGCTGTCGGCGGTGTACGCCGGCGGCGGCTCCCAGGCCCCCGCCCGCTACGCCGAGTACGCCGAGTGGCAGCGCGAGCGGTCCTCCACGCCGGAGTTCCACCGCCTCCTCGACCAGTGGACC
>DASUCK010000417.1:0-3376 GCA_036276095.1 Nonomuraea sp.
GGGGGCGGGGGCGGCGGGCGGTAGCGGTGACGGCGGGCGGTAGCGGTGGCGGCGGTGGCCGTCGCTCAGCGGCCCGCGCAGGCGCGGCGGCCGTCACGCGCGAGCGCGTGACGGGTCACGCACCGGTACGTTCCACCCCCACCGTGATCTCGCCGCCGAGCCGTCGCCCGGTGAGGAGGCCCAGGTCGTCGCCGCTCCAGAAGCGGCCGGGGTCGTACCAGTTGGGGCGGCGGCCGGCCGGGAGGAGCCCCATCTCCTCGTACGTCACCGCCACCACCTCGGCGCAGTACGCGCTCTCCAGCGCGACCTGCTTGCGGAGCCGGCGCGGGAGGCGGCCGCGGAACCAGCGGGCGGCCAGGCGGGCCGTGGACGGGAACGGGGTGCCGTCGAGCCTGGCGACCGTGCGGAGGGCGGCGTCCTCCATCTCGGGCGTGGTCTCCGGCTCCAGCTGGCGCAGCCAGGCGCGCTGGCCGTACCTGTCGGCCCACACCGAGACGGCGTCGCGCAGATCGTGGAGTTGCACGCCGCGGTGGTGGGTGCCGGCCCACAGATCGGGCAGGGACCGGCCCAGCTCGGCGTGCCACATCATGGGCGGCAGGTCGTCGATGACGATGGCCATGCCCACGTGGTTGACGGGGCTGTTGGTCATGGTCTGGATGGCGCGGTCGGGCACGGAGCGGCCGCGGAAGACCCACAGGTCGCCGGTTCGCGTCACACTGACGGCCTCGTCGAGAGTCAGCACAGGGCTAGCCTAGGCATCATGCGACGGCGGTGGTGGAAGATGCTCGGTCTGGCCGGGATCATGGGCGTGGCGGCCACGGGGGTGGTGATCGCGCGAGCCGAGCGGCGGCGCCGGGCGTACACGCCGGAGGAGATCAGGGCGAGGCTGCGCGAACGAGCCGGGAGTTAGGCCGAGGGGCGCAGGTCGTGGACGAAGACGACGTCGGAGTACGCCGGGTTGTCCACGTATCCCTGGATGCTGCCCTGGAAGGCGCGCTGATAGTTGACCACCCAGGGCAGCGCGGCGGCGGCCCGCTGGTCGAGCACGCGCCTGGTGGCCTGCTCGTACGCGCGCCGCGCCGCCTGCCGGTCGGTCACCGTCAGCTCGGGCACGGTGTCGAGGAGCGTGTCGAGGCCGGCGTCCTTGAGGTAGGCGAGGTTGAACACGGGCGGTTCGGCGCTGCGGAAGACGTTGCCGAAGTAGGAGTAGCCGTCGGCGTAGTCGGGCCACCAGTACATCACGAAGATGTCCTGGCCGCGCTTCTTGCCGAGGTCCCACTGCGCCGCCCACGGCATCGCCCGTGCCTCGACGTGGACGTTGAGCGGCTTCAGCGTGGCCTCCAGCCGGGTGGCCAGCAGCCGCCAGTCGGTGTCGCCCTCCCCGTACGTCAGCCGCAGCCGCAGTGGTCGGCCGCCGGGCCCGTACCCGGCCTGGCGGAGCAGGCGTTCGGCAGCGGCGAGGTCCTGCCGGGGCACCCGGCGCGGCACGTGGCCCATCAGGCCCTCGGGGATGACGCCGCTGGCCGGCGAGCCGGCGCCGTTCAGGTCCTGGATGAGGCCGCGGTAGTCGACGGCCTTCTGCACGGCGCGGCGCACCCGTACGTCTTTCATGGGACCGCGCGCGGTGTTGAACAGCAGCATCGCGGTCTGGAATGAGGGCCGTTCGGAGGTGCGCATGCCGGGGGTGCGGGCCGCCTGGGCGAACAGGCGCGGGTTGAGCCGTTCGACGAAGCTCACCTCGCCGTCGAGCAGCATCCGCCAGGCGCGGTCGGGGTCGGGCACGACGCGGTACTTCACCGTGTTGTAGTGGGGGCGGTCCCAGCCGCCCCAGTACTTGTCGTAGGCGGTGAGGACGAGTCGCTCCTCCTCGTTCTTACGCCAGGTGAGCACGGTGTAGGGGCCAGAGCCCGCGTCGCGGCCTTCGGCGAACCATTTCCGCAGGTCGGGGGCCGCTTTGGTGTCGTAGATGTAGGCCGCGTAGCCGGCCGAGGCGACGAGGTCGAGCGGCACCGGGTACTTCAGCGTGAACGTCACGGTGGAGGGATCCTCGGCCCGGATGGAGGAGACGGGGTCCCAGATGTAGGAGGCGCCGGCCTTGGTGGCCATGGTGCGCTCGATCGACGCCTTGACCGCCTGCGCGTCCAGTGGCCGGCCGGTGTGGAAGGTCACGCCGGGGCGCAGGTTGAACGTCCACGTCCGGCCGTCGGCGGAGGCCCGCCAGGAGGTGGCCAGGCGCGGGGTGGAGCGCTTGGTGACGGGGTTCCAGAAGGTGAGCGTCTCGTAGATGTTCTGGAAGGCGATGATCTCGTTGGAGAAGGAGCGGCCGGGGTCCCACTCGATGATGACGTCGAGGTTGTTGACGTGGACGAACGCCGCCTCGCCGGCGGGGGCCCTGGGTGGCTCCACGGGTGGTGAGCAGGCCGCGAGGAGCACCAGCGCGGCGGCCGCTGCGAGACGACGGCGCAACGCATCCCCTGTCATCGGCGTCATGTCGGCGAGTTGTCTTCGGGGCAACCTACTCCACAGGTACGCATGGCCGCGACACGCGCCAAAAAGTCCCGAAAAATTGGGCAATCTGGTGATCCAATTGCTATCCTCGGGGCTTGTCCCGTCCGGGGTTGCCAGCAGGGGACCGACCGGAGTGAGGTGCCATGGGTCGTAGCCGAACGATCCGTATGAAGATCATCGGACTACTGCTGGTGCCACTGGCCTCCATGGTGGTGTTGTGGGGGGTCATCACCGCCGTCACCGCCACCGAGGGGTTGGAGCTACGCGAATACAAGACACTCTGGACGAACCTGCGTCATCCCGCGTACAAACTGATCAGCGAGATCCAGCGTGAGCGACTCGTCTCGGCCAAGTTCCTCCGCCGCACGGCAAGCGCCTCCTCCATGGCCGCGCAGCGTATCCGCACCGACGCCGCCGAAGACGCGTTCAGGCAGCTGTCCAGCAACTCCAAAGACCGATCGGAAGAGATCCGCACACAGGTGGACGCGGTGAACACGCAGCTCGACAGGCTCGACGCCATCAGAGGCGAGATCGACACGGGCCTGTCCGACCGTCTGCACACCGTGGAGGCGTACAACGCGATCATCGACACGATCTTCGCCCTGCACCGGCACGTCGCGCTCATCGACGACATCCCGATCTACGAGCAGTCCCGCGTGGTCGTCGACCTCGGGTACGCCAAGGAGCTGCTGACCCGGGAGCAGGCCATCGCGCTCGGCCCGGTCACGCCCGCCGAGCGCCGGCTGTTCACCCAGATCGTGGGCAACCGGCGCTTCCTGGTCGACCAGTCGCTCTCCGCGCTCGACCCCACCCTGCGCGACCCCAACGTGGCGCTCATCTCCTCCCCTGCCTACCAGCGCATGCGGAT
>DASUCK010000418.1:0-5545 GCA_036276095.1 Nonomuraea sp.
TCGGCCAGGCGGTCGGGGGCGGAAGGGTCGCCGACGACATCCCAGGGGTAGACGTAGGCGACCTTCATTGGAGTGGGCCTTCCGGTGAGAATGATGGTGGCTGTGGTGAGTGGATCGGTGTCGTGGTGCCGATATCCGTGAATCCGGGTTGGGTTTGGCGTGGGTGCCTGGCGGCTGGCATTTCGAGGGAGTTGTGTGGGTGGAGTGCTGGTGGGGTTCGCTCGGGGGTGGGATGGGGTGAGGGTCCGTTGGCACGGTGGTTACCAGCGGGGGCGGGTTGCGGTGAAGTCTGGGTGGAAGCGGCGCATGTACGTGGTGTCGTCCCTGGCGGTGATGCCGCACTTTTCGTACCGCTCGTTCATGCGGGCCAGTGCGTCGCGGTCCAGTTCGATGCCCAGGCCGGGGGCGGAGGGGACGGGGACGGCGCCGTCGACGAAGCGGAGGGCGCCGGGGACGATCACGTCCTGGCCGTCCTGCCACGGGGTGTGGGTGTCGCAGGCGAAGGTCAGGTTCGGGGTGGCGGCGGCCAGATGAGTCATGGCGGCCAGGCTGATGCCCAGGTGGGAGTTGGAGTGCATGGACAGCGACAGGCCGAACGTATCGCACAGGGTGGCGATGTGCGAGGAGCGTACGAGGCCGCCCCAGTAGTGGTGGTCCAGGAGGAGGACACCGATCGCCTTGGAGGCTATGGCGGGAGGGAGGTGGTCGGGGGTGACGACGCACATGTTGGTGGCCAGTGGCATGGGGACGGCGGCCGCGACCTCCGACATGCCGGGAATGCCGGGTGTGGGGTCCTCCAGGTACTGGAGGGCGCCTTCCAGTTCGTGGCCGACCCGGATGGAGGTCTCGACGGTCCAGGCAGCGTTCGGGTCGAGGCGCAGGGGCATGCCGGGGAACGCCTCGTGCAGGGCCTTGGTGGCGGCGATCTCCTGGTCGGGCGGGAAGACGCCGCCCTTGAGCTTGATCGACGTGAAGCCGTACTCGTTGATGAGGAGGGTGGCTTGTTCGACGACGCCGGCCTCGTCGAGGGCCGCGCCGAACCGGTCCGGTTGGTCGCCGGGGTGGGCGGCCCACTTGTAGAAGAGGTACGCGCTGTAGTCGACGGCGTCTCTGGCGCGGCCGCCGAGGAGGTCGACGACGGGCACGCCGGCCGCCTTGCCGCGGAGGTCGAGGCAGGCCACCTCGAAGGCGGCGAAGACCCGGTCGACGCTCTTCTCCTTGGTGGCGACGCCGGTCAGGCCGTGGAGGTCGCTCACCGCGTCGCCGACGATCGCGCTGATCCGGGCGTACATGGTGTTCATGGCGTGGACGTCGAGTCCGATCAGGGCCTGCGCGGACTCACGCACCTTCCCGAGATGTGCGAGGTCCCCGTACGTCTCACCCAGCCCGGTCAGGCCCTCGTCCGTGACGACCTCGACAATGGTGCGCAGGGCCCACGGCTCGTGGACGCCGGCGGCGTTCAGGAGGGGCGGATCGCGGAAGGCGACAGGTGTGACGCGGATCTCCCTGATGATCACGTGACCCCCGTCCATATATGTGAACAATAGCCAGGTTTGTGGACAAGTATCCAAAACTGTAAGAATCAGGCTGAAGCAGTGTCAAGACTCCGAAGGGCCATTCGATGATCTACGGACACGATCCCAAGACCGGCGGTACGGTGGGCGCCGGCGTGCCCGAGACCGACAGCGCCGGGGTCGACATGATCGTTTCCGTCGCCGCGGCGGCCGGGACGGCATGGCGGTCCACGACGGCGGCCGAGCGGGCGCTCGCGCTCGAGGCGGTGGCCGACGCGCTCACCGCCCACGTGGACGAGCTGTGGCAGCTCGCCGACCAGGAGACCGCGCTCGGCGAGGTACGCCTGCGCGGCGAGGTGGCGCGTACGGCCGGGCAGTTCAGGCTCTTCGCCCAGGTCATCAGGGACGGCGGCTACCTGGAGGCGATCATCGACCACGCCGACGCCTCGCTCACACCGCCGCGGCCGGACGTGCGCCGCATGAAGCACCCGCTGCCCGGCGTGGTCGCGGTGTTCGCGGCCGGCAACTTCCCGTTCGCGTTCTCCGTGGCCGGGGGCGACACCGCTTCGGCGCTGGCGGCCGGCTGCGCGGTGGTCGTCAAGGCGCATCCCGGTCATCCGAACACCTCCGAGCGGGTGGCGAAGATCGTACGGGAGGCGTTGCCGTATCCCGACCTCCTGGGGCTGGTGCAGGGCATACCGGCGGGCGTCGATCTGGTGCGACACCCGAAGGTGGTGGCGGCCGGGTTCACCGGGTCCGTGGCCGGCGGGAAGGCGATCCAGAGGCTGATCGACGAACGGGAGGAGCCCATCCCGTTCTTCGGCGAGCTGGGCAGCGTCAACCCGGTCGTCGTGCTGCCGTCCGCGCAGGCGGACAAGGTGGCCACCGGGTTCGCCGGGTCGCTGACGCTCGGGGTCGGGCAGTTCTGCACCAATCCGGGCCTGATGTTCGTGCCCGAGGGCGACGAACTGCGCAAGGCCCTGGTCGAGGCCGTCGAGGGCACCGCCGGCGGGCCCATGCTGGCCGAGCGGATCAGAGACGGGTACCTCGGCGGGATCGAGCGGCTCGGCGAGCTGCGGTTGCTGGCCGAGGGCAGGCCGGGCGAGGGCGCCTGGGCGGTCACGCCCAAGGTGTTCACCACCGACCTGGAGACGTTCGCGGGGAAACTGCCGCGCATCGGCGAGGAGTGCTTCGGGCCTGCGTCGATCGTGGTGACGTATCGTGAAATATCCGATCTGCGGCCCGTGCTCGAACGCCTCGACGGCTCGCTGACGGCCAGCGTCCACGGCTCCGACCCGGACGAGGCCGCCAACGTCGTAGACGTCCTCGGCAAGAAGGCCGGGCGGCTCATCTGGAACGGCTGGCCGACTGGCGTGGCCGTGTGCTGGGCCATGCATCACGGCGGTCCCTGGCCCGCCGCCACCACCACGTCCACCTCGGTCGGGGCCACGGCCATCGAACGGTGGCTGGCGCCCACGGCGTACCAGGACTGGCCGGAGGCGCTGCTGCCGGACGAGCTCAAGGACGACAACCCGCTCTCCGTCCCGCGCCGCGTGGACGGCGCGTACGTGCGGTGATCCGGTACGTCGCCTGACCGGTACGTCCGGCATCCCGAGCGAGCCGGAGGCGGCGCGTAAGCACAACACCACCTCCGGCGACCGGCCACGGTGGCGCCTGCGGCGAAAGGCCACGCGGTGGCGCCTGCGGCGACGGGACATACCACCAAGCCTGCGGCGAAGGGCCATGCGGTGGGGGCCTGCGGCAGGCGATCCGGGCATGCCGCGTAACCTCTGGGGCCGCCGACACGCTGACGGGGGATCGTGCCGGCGTCACGCGCCCGCGATCTCCAGCCCCACCTCGATGAGCCGTTCGAGCCGGGCCACATGTCCCTCCACCGGATCCACCAAGGGGGCCCGCACGCCTCCGACGTCCAGCCCGCGCACCCGCACTCCTGCCTTGACCAGGGCGACCGCGTATCCGGGTACGAGGTCGCGCAGTTCCACCAGCGGCAGGTAGAACGCGGTGAGGAGTCGCTGCGTCAGCGCTTCGTCCCCGCTGGTCACGGCCTTGTAGAAGGCCAGCGCGATCTCCGGCGCGTACGCGAACACGGCGCTGGAGTACAGGTTGACCCCGATCCCCCGGTACGCGGGCACGGTGAACTCGGCGGTCGGGAGGCCGTTGAAGAACGTGAAGTCCTTGTCGGGGACCGTTTGCCGCACGGTCAGGATGATCCGCTGCAGGAGGTCGAAGTCGCCGAGCCCGTCCTTGAAGCCGACGACGTTCGGCACCTGTGCCAGGTCGGCGACGGCGGTGGGCGTGAAGCGGGCGGTGCCGCGCTGGTAGACGATGATCGGGAGTTCGACGGCGGCGGCGACCTCGCGGACGTACGCCACCAGGCCGGACGGCGGCCCGGTGACCAGGTAGGGGGGCATCAGCAGCAGCCCGTCGGCGCCTTGGGCGGCGGCGGCGCGGGCGATGGCCCGGGCGGCGGGGAGGGTGCCGCCCGCGCCGGCGAAGACGGGCACGCGGCGTTCGGTGGCGGCGACGGAGGCGGCCACCGCGCGGGTGTACTCGTCGAGGTCGAGGGCGTTGAACTCGCCGGTGCCGCAGACGGTGAACACTCCTCCCGCCCCGGCCGCGACCCCGTCGGCGACGTGCCGGGCGAGCACGTGCTCGACCAGCTCGCCGTCGGCTCCGAAGGGAGTCACCGGAAAGAAGAGAACACCATCTAGCCGCATCAAGGGTCCTTTCTAGCGGATGCCCTCCCGGCGGAGAGTGGCAGCCAGCTTGCGGGTGTGCTTGATCACCGCTTCGGTGATCCGTTCGACGGCGGCGGGCGCGAGGCCCACGGGCATGGAGCAGCTGATCGCGTCGGTGGCCGGGATGCGGTAGTCGACCGCGACGGCCACGCAGGCCACGCGGGGCGTGCCCTGCTCGCGTTCGTAGGCCCAGCCGCGGGTGCGCACCTGGTCGAGTTCGCCGGTCAGCTTGGTCAGGTCGGTGATCGTGTGCTCGGTGAGCGCGGCGAGCGGGTCGGGCAGCAGCTGGGCGGCTTCGTCGTCGGTGAGCTGGGCGAGCAGCACCTGGCCGAGCGCGGTCACGTGGGCGGGCAGTCTCCGGCCGACGCGGGGGATCACGTGCGCGGCTTCCCGTGACTCCCTGGTGGCGAGGTAGAGCACGTGCGCGCCGTCCCTGCGGGCGAAGTGTACAGTTTGCCCAATCTCGTCCCGCAGGTCTTCCAGGGTCTCCTGCGCGAACGGCAGCGCGGGGTCCTTGTCCAGGTACGCGGTGCCGGTCAACAGCGCGTGGGGTCCGATGCCGAACGCCGACCGGGCCGTGTCGGTCTCGACCCACTTGAGCTCGACCAGGGTGCGCATGAGGGCGTGCAGGCTGCTGCGCGGGAACCCGGTGCGCTGCTGGAGCTCCGACAGGGTGAGATTGTCGTGGGCCTCGGCCAGCGCTTCGAGGATGCGTACCGTCCGCTCGGCGGACTTGACCAGCTGGGGCTCCATACTCATCCCATCTCGTATCCCTCGAAAAATCGTGACATCCAGGATATGGGATACCGTCCAGATACATGGACATCTAACCCTTGACCGCGCCGCTGGTGAGGCCGCGCATGAACTGCCGCTGGAAGGCCAGGAACGCGATGATCGACGGCAGCAGCGCCAGCAGCGAGGCCGCGAGCAGCACGCCGATGCCGACCTCCTCGTCCGAGCGGAGCGAGCGCAGCGCGATGGGCAGCGTCCACATCTCCGACGTGGGCGCGACGATCAGCGGCAGCAGGTACTGGTCCCAGATCATCGTGAACCCGAACACGCCGATCACGCCGAGCGCCGGACGGCACAGCGGCACGATGATCGTGGCGAAGATCCGCAGCTCGCCCGCGCCGTCGATGCGCGCGGCCTCCTCCAGCTCGATCGGCACCTCCTTCATGAACTCCGTCATGACCAGGATCGAGAACCCCCAGGCGCCGACCGGGAGGATCATCCCGGCGTAGGTGCCGATGAGATTGACGTTGAACCCGGGCA
>DASUCK010000419.1:0-21601 GCA_036276095.1 Nonomuraea sp.
CTCGCCCTGCCCGCGGAAGGCGGGGGAGGCGGCGGTGACGCCCGGCAGCGCCGCGAACGCCGTGCCGCGTCCGAGCGAGCCCAGCTCGGGGCCTTCCGGGGGCCCGGACAGCCGCAGGTCGGCCCCGGCCTGGTGGCGAGCCTGGTCGAGCTGCGAGGTCCGCCAGGTCGCGGCGGTGGCCATGGACACGATGCCGATCGCGAGCGCCATGGTGAGCAGCAGCGCGGGGCCCGCGTACCGGAGCGGACGCCTGCTGACCTGCCAGGCTCCCAGCGCGGGGGCGAGCGACGGCCGCCGCGCGGTCAGGTGCTCGGCCAGCCGCGACACGCGCGGCACCAGCCGCAGCCCGAGCAGGCCGCCCGCGAGCAGGGCCAGCGCCGGCCCGGAGACGATGAGCGGGTCGATGCCGAGCCCGCCCGCCGCCGTCGCGGTGACCGGCGCGCCGTACTGCCGCAGCTGCCAGAGCGCAAGCGCGGCCACCACGAGCAGCGCCACGTCGGCGCCGGCCCGCTCGATCAGCCCCCGCCCGCGGCCGCGGCCCCGCGCCGACTGCTCCTCCACGTACGTGCGCCGCGCCCCCGCCAGCGCCGGCAGCGTCAGCAGCATGGCCGAGGCGAGCGCCACCCCGAACGACGCCAGGAACGTTCCCGGGCCGGCAGACGGCGCGAGCCGCACCCCCGAGGCCCGGATCCACGGCAGCTCGTTGACCAGGGCCAGCAGCTTCGGCACGAGGAACGGCGCGACCACCGCGCACGGCAGCGCCACCAGCAGCGCCTCACCGCCGGCCAGCACCGCGAGCCGTGCCGTGCCCGCGCCGCGCGAGCGCAGCAGCGCCACCTCCATGCGCCGGTGGTCGGCCAGCAGCCGCGCGGTCAGCATCAGCGCGTACGCGGCCAGCAACAGCAGCTGCAGCACCGGGATCAGCATGGTCGACCGGGCCACCAGCGACGCCGTGTCGAGCTGCGTGAGGACCTCGGGGAGCCGCCCGGCGACCACGCAGCTCACGCACCCGGCCGCGGTCAGCCGCTCGCCCACCTGCCCCACCGCGCCGGCCAGCGGCCGCAGCCGCTCCGGGGTGAGCGTGCTCAGGTCGGGCTCGGCCGTCCAGATCGTCCGGACGTCGGTCGCGAACCGGGCCAGGAACGTCTCCCGCGCCACCGTCAGCGGCCCGTACGTGGTGAAGTCGCCGCGCTCGACACCCCTGCTCAGCAGCGGTTCGCCCGCCCAGCGTTCCCCCGCGGGGTCGCGGAGCTGGAACACGCCGACGATGTGGACGGTGACCGGGCGCGCGTCCAGCCGCCCCTTCGTGACGATCTTCCCGCCCACCTCGAACCCGGTGGCCGCGGACACCGGCAGCGAGACGGCCGCCTCGACCGCCGGACCGCCGGCCCGCGGCCAAGCGCCGGAGATCAGCTCGGCGTGCCGGTCGAGCCCGTCGTAGCTGCCGAACCTGAGCAGTTCCGGGTGCTCCTCGCCGTCCTGTCCCGGCATGACGTAGGAGTCGGAGCGGAAGCTGGTGGTGATCGTGGGTGCCGCGCCGTAGGCCCGCGCGAGCTCGGCTCGGACCGCGCGGTCGTAGGCGGGGAAGGTGTCGGCGGAGGTCTGGGCGCTGATGGTGGCCGCGGTCTGCCGGTGGGAGGCGGTCTGCATGGCCCGGCGCACGCCGGCGTCGGCGATGGAGGCGGCGTACATGGTGAGCGCGACCAGCGTGGTGGTCGCCAGCAGGATCGATGCGAACGCGGCCAGCAGGAGCAGCGGCTCGCTGAACGCCCTCTTGACGATCAACGGCCCCCGCATGTGTCCCATTCAACGGGGGCGGGCCGAACGGCTGGAAGGCGATCACCGCAACGGTGACGCAGCCGGTATGCCCGCGTGATATCGAAATCGTGACAAAACGCCGGACTAAACCCGCCAAAAAGCACCACTTCTGGCGAAACTTCGCCTGGCCTGACAAACCGGACACAAGGCCCGGACGCACAACAACGCCGCACCCCCGAGGGGATGCGGCGTCTCTCGCCCAGGTGTCACTCGGCCGGTTCGTGCTCGGCCGGTTGGTGCTCGGCCGGACCCTTACTTGGCTGGACCCCTTACTTGGCGGCCAGCGCCGCGGCCTGCTTGGCGATCGCCGACTTGCGGTTGGCGGCCTGGTTCTTGTGGATGACGCCCTTGCTGACGGCCTTGTCGAGCTGGCGGGCGGCGGCCTTCTGCAGCGCGACGGCCTGCTCGACGTCGCCCTGCTCGGCGGCCTCGCGGAACCTGCGGACGGCGGTCTTCAGCGAGGACTTGACCGCCTTGTTGCGCAGACGAGCCTTCTCGTTCTGCTTGTTGCGCTTGATCTGGGACTTGATGTTCGCCACGAAGAAGCCTCGGTGAAAGTCTGAGTGATGGATGGGGCGCGCGGGCTAGAGAGGGCGCGCCACACGCAGTTGAACAGGTTACCAATAACCCAGGCAGCCGCTCAAATCAACGGCCTGGGAACATGGGCGTGTCTACGAGTGTACGGCCATCCACCCGGTCATGTACCTCCGCCCACATGTGGCCCATCCGGAGGGCGTCGTTGCCGGTGCTCTTCGCCCGGCCCGCCGGGGCACCGGTAAACTGGGGCCGGAGCGCGGCGGCGAGCAGGCCGGCCGGCGCCACCACGACGACCAAGGCAAGCGCGAGCAGGCGCAGGCCGCGGCGGATGACGGTTCGGGCCATCACCCGGGCATGTCACCATGAAAGACGCTTGACCTCAACCCTGTCGAAACGGACTTCGGTGCGCACTCAGCCTGGCCAGACCGACCCCGCGTTGATCCGCAACTTCTGCATCATCGCGCACATCGACCATGGCAAGTCGACCCTTGCCGACCGGATGCTCCAGATCACCGGCGTGGTCGACGCCCGCTCCATGCGCGCGCAATACCTCGACAGGATGGACATCGAGCGCGAGCGCGGCATCACGATCAAGTCGCAGGCCGTCCGGCTGCCGTGGAGCGGCCACGTTCTCAACATGATCGACACGCCGGGGCACGTCGACTTCACCTACGAGGTGTCGCGTTCGCTGCAGGCGTGCGAGGGCGCGATCCTGCTGGTCGACGCGGCCCAGGGCATCGAGGCGCAGACGCTGGCCAACCTCTACCTGGCCATGAACGCCGACCTCCACATCATCCCGGTGCTCAACAAGATCGACCTGCCCGCGGCGCAGCCGGAGAAGTTCGCCGAGGAGCTGGCCGGGCTCATCGGCTGCGACCCGTCCGACGTGCTCCGGGTCTCCGGCAAGACCGGCGAGGGCGTGCGCGAGCTGCTCGACCACGTGGTCGCGACGGTCCCGGCGCCGGTGGGCGTCGCCGACGCCGCCGCCCGCGCGCTCATCTTCGACTCCGTCTACGACACCTACCGCGGCGTGGTCACCTACGTCCGGGTCGTCGACGGCCACCTGGGCAAGCGCGAGCGCATCCTCATGATGTCCACCAACGCCACCCACGAGACGCTGGAGATCGGCGTCATCTCGCCCGAGCCCAAGCCCGCCGAGCTGGGCCTCGGCGTCGGCGAGGTGGGCTACCTCATCACCGGCGTGAAAGACGTCCGCCAGTCCCGCGTGGGCGACACCGTGACCTCGGCCACCAAGCCCGCCGCCCAGATGCTGGCCGGCTACGAACACCCGAAGCCCATGGTGTTCTCCGGGCTCTACCCGATCGACGGCGACGAGTACCCCGAGCTGCGCGAGGCGCTCGACAAGCTCCAGCTCAACGACGCCGCGCTCGTCTACGAGCCGGAGACCTCGGCCGCGCTCGGCTTCGGCTTCCGGGTCGGCTTCCTCGGCCTGCTCCACATGGAGATCGTGCGCGAGCGGCTGGAGCGCGAGTTCGGCCTGTCGCTGATCTCCACCGCGCCCAATGTCGTCTACCGCGTGGTCATGGAGGACGGCAAGGAGCACACCGTCACCAACCCGTCGGAGTTCCCGGCCGGCGGCAAGATCGCGACGGTCCACGAGCCGGTCACGAAGTCGACGATCCTGGCCCCGTCCGAGTTCATCGGCGCGATCATGGAGATCTGCCAGGGTCGGCGCGGCCAGCTCCTCGGCATGGACTACCTCTCGGAGGACCGCGTCGAGATCCGCTACACGCTGCCGCTCGGCGAGATCATCTTCGACTTCTTCGACCAGCTCAAGTCCCGCACCCGCGGCTACGCCTCGCTCGACTACGAGCCGGCCGGGGAGCAGGAGGCCGACCTGGTCAAGGTCGACATCCTGCTGCAGGGCGAGCCGGTCGACGCCTTCAGCGCGATCGTCCACAAGGAGAAGGCGTACGCGTACGGCGTCGACATGGCCAAGAAGCTGCGCGAGCTGATCCCGCGGCAGCAGTTCGAGGTGCCGATCCAGGCCGCCATCGGGGCCAGGGTCATCGCCCGCGAGAACATCCGCGCCATCCGTAAAGACGTGCTGGCCAAGTGTTACGGCGGTGACATCTCCCGTAAGCGCAAACTGCTGGAGAAGCAGAAGGAAGGCAAGAAGCGGATGAAGATGGTCGGCCGGGTCGAGGTGCCGCAGGAGGCCTTCGTCGCCGCGCTGTCCACCGAGTCCAGCGCGGACAAGGCCAAGAAGTAACGCCCGTTCTGCACCATTTCCGGCGTGGCTACGCTGAAAGTATGGAAGTGGTGCACACGGCGCGGATGCTGCTATCTCGGGTCACAGCCGACGACCTGCCGGCCGTGCACGAGCTTCACTCCGACCCGTTGACCAACGTCCACAACCCCACCGGCCCGTCGCCCGACCTGGAATCCAGCCGGGCGATGCTCGACCTGTGGCTCGCCGACTGGGCCGAACGCGGGCTCGGCTACTGGGCGGCACGCCTGCGCGGCCAGTCGGAAGTGATCGGCTTCGGCGGCCTGCGCCGCGCCCTCGTGGACGGCGACGAGGTGCTCAACCTGTACTACCGGTTCCGTCCGTCGTCCTGGGGTCACGGGTACGCGGCGGAACTGGCCGAGGCGGCCGTACGCGTCGGCAAGCAACACGGGGAAACGGTGGTGGCCGTGATCCGGGACACCAACGCGCGGTCGCGAAAGGTGGCCGAGCGCGCCGGCATGCGCAAGGACCGCACGATCCCGTACGGCGGCGTACCGAGCGACGTCTACGTGGCCTGACACCTCGCTCGACACGCCGGCGAGCGAGAGTCGGGCTCTGCACCGTTCGCGGGCGGGCGAGCATCGGGCGGCTCCTTCGGCTCGCGGCGGTCGAGGAGCACTGCGGCTTGCGGGCGGTCGAGGGGGCACTGCCGCTCGCGGGCGGTCGAGGGGCACTGCCCCTCGCCGAGGCGTCAGTTTCTCGCCGCGCGCCAGACGTACCCGGCCAGCACCGCCACGCCGGCCACCGCCTGGGCCGCCAGGTATCCGACCGGGTCGGCGGCGGGGGCGGCCAGCGCGGCCAGGGCGGGCAGGCATCCGAGCACCGCGAGATCCAGCCCCGTGACCGCCCACAACACCGGCCCGAGGGGGATCGCTCCGCCCGCCGTCTCGATGACGGGCAGCGAATGGTCGACCGGATCCCGCCTCGCCATCCGCAACGCCCCCGCGGCCAGCGCCGGGGCGGCCGCCGGCCCGAGCAGCCACCACACCCCGAGCCCCGCGCCGAGCCCCGACCCGAGCCCCGCGCCGAGTCCCGACCCGAGCCCCGCGCCGAGCCCCGACCCGAGCGCCGAGCCCGCCGCGGCCGAGGCGCCGGTCAGGGCCAGGGCCGTCCACGTGCCGCCCAGCACGGTCGGCAGCACGGCGCGGGCAATCAGTGCCGGGCGGCGGCCGACACCGATCAGCCTGGACAGCGCCGGGTTGTCGGCGTCGCGGCGGGCGCCCGACGTGCTCGTCACCGCCACCGCCAGCCCGCCCGCCAGCACCGCCGCGCCGACCGCCGCCGGAGCGGCGCCGGCCTGGGCCAGCACGGCGGGCAGCGCGGCGGTCGCGAGCATCGTCACCAGGCGCCCCGGCCTGCGGGCCAGGCGGCGCCAGTCCTGCCACGCCAGCGCGAGCGGCGCCGGCAGCGCCGGCCACCGCCGCGAGGCGAGCTTCCTGGCCCGCCAGTGGTTGTCCTCGGCGATCCAGGTGAACGTGCCGGGGTCGACGCCGGTGGCCGCGCTCGCCACGTGCCCGGCCCGCGTCGAGGCCGCCATGATGGCGCGGGCGGGGATGCTGCCCAGGGCGGCGCGCGCCTGGCGTACCAGCAGGGCCGAGGCCGTGGCGGCGACGGCGGCCGCGGCGGTCAGCACGGCCGGGTGGGCGCTCGCGGCGACGGCGAGCACCGTACGGGCCTGGCCGGTCACCGCCACCACGGCCAGCACCAGCAGCGCGGCCATCGCGCCGGTCAGCCAGAGCTGCCACTGCTGGGACGCCTGCCCGAGCACCGCCAGAGCCGTCGCGCCCACGCTCGCCGCCACGCCCAGTGCCAACGCGCCGAGCAGCCGCCACACCAGCCGGTCGGGCGCGCCGAGCACCGCCAGCAGCCCCAGCCCGAGCACCGCACCCGCCACGACCGCGACCAGCAGAAGCGCCCGTCCGGTACGCCCGAGCACCTGCCGCCGGTCGAGCGGCGACAGGAGCAACCAGGACGCGTCAGGCCCGGGCAGCACCACGGGCCCCGCGGCCCGGGCCGCCGCCAGGAACCCGGCCGTCCCGAGCGCGAGCAACGCCACCCCGGGACCCGTCCGGACGGGATCGGCCGCTCCCGCGAGCCCCGCCACCAGGTCCGAGACCGGGCTGCCGGCCACGGCGAGGAAGAGCACGACGCAGAAGCCGGTGACGTAACGATCGACCACGGTGGAACGCGTCCGGCTGCGGGACCGCACGAAGTCCCGGACCGACCGCACGCTGACCGCGGCGTCCGGCCGCCCGCTCACGCGCTCACCCCGGACGGCGAGGCCCGGCGGCTGGTGACCCGCGACCCCGCGGACCCGCCCCCGCGCATGCGGCCCGCCGGTGGCTTGGCGCGGGTGGCGAGTGGGAACGCCTCGCGTCCGCGCGAGCGGACCGATGGCGGCGTCCCGCGGGCGAGGGGGTTGGTCACGCGCGGGCTCCAGAGGTTGCGAACCGGCGGGCGTGGGTGGCGAGGCCGGAGTCGTGGGTGGCCATGACCACCGTGCCGCCTTCACCGGTGTAGGCGTCGAGGAGGTCGGCCAGGCGGGCGCGGAAGCCGGTGTCGAGGCCGCGTTCCGGCTCGTCGAGGAGGAGCAGGGAACTGGGGCGGAGCAGGGCGGCGGCCAGGGAGAGGCGCTGGCGCTGGCCGGTGGAGAGGTTGAGCGGGGCCGCGTCGGCGCGCTCGCCCAGGGCGAACAGCTCCAGGGCCGCCTCGACGTCGAGCCGGGTACGGGGGTGGACGGCCGCCATCAGCTCCAGGTGTTCGCGTGCGGTCAGGCCCGGATACCAGGCGGGCTCGTCGGCGAGCAGGGCGACGCGGCGCCAGAACGCGGCGTCGTCGGCCGGAGGGGCGCCGAACACGAGCACCTCGCCGGACGCGGCCGGCTGCAGGCCGGCCAGGCAGCGCAGCAGGGTCGACTTGCCGGACCCGTTGGGGCCGACCACGGCCACCGTCTCGCCGGCGGCCACCGTCAGGTCCAGCGCGCGCAGGACTGGGTTGCCGCCCAGGTCGACCGAGAGATCCGCGACGCGGATGATCGAGTCGTGCACCGTTCGAGCGTAACGACTGCATGCGCCACCCGTGCGCCCGGGTTTTGTCGGTGCCGCCGTCTAGCCTGATGTTCGAACACGTGTGCGACTGGAGGATGGCATGATCGCTTCTGAGCGTTTCGAGCGGGCCGCGGTGCTGGGGGTCGCCGTGGCGGAGGAGACGAGGCGGCTGCTGAGACGCCACGCGAGCGCGGTGCGCGAGATGGGGCGCGACGGCACGGTGCTGGTCGACGTCCCCCATCCCGACGCCGCCGTCGTGGCGGCGCTGCTTGACGTGGCGGCGGAGTGTTTCGGCGAGCGGGGTGACTCGGTCGAGGAGATCCGGCAGGCCGCGTTGGAGACGTTGTTACAGCTCGCCGGGTTCGACGCCGAGTCCCAGCTGAACTCGGGTGTGCCGGGCCGCGACGAACCGCGTGCGTGACGGCCTGGGGCGCGGTGCCGGTCCCGGCCGGGTGGTGCTGGGGGTTGTGGCAAAAGTGTCGCTCTGTGTGGGGTGGCTCGGTTACCGTCCGGATATGCGCATTCTCTCCGTGAACGTGGGCAAGAGCTTCGACGCCGGGTGGGCGGGGAAGCTGGGGCGTACGGCGATCGACAAACGGCCGGTCGGCCACCGCGTGGCCGTCCACCCCAACGGCCTGGCCGGGGACGAGCGGGCCGACCGCGAGCACCACGGCTCGCCCGACCACGCCGTCTACGCCTACGCCCGCGAAGACTACGTCTGGTGGGAGGCGCAGCTGGGCCGCGAGCTGCGGGAGGGGCGGTTCGGGGAGAACCTCACCACCGCCGGCCTCGACGTCAACGGCGCCCTGGTCGGCGAACGCTGGCGGGTGGGCGGCGCCGTCCTGGAGGTCACCGGGCCCCGCGTGCCGTGCGTGGTGTTCCGCAACTGGATGGACGAGCCGGGATGGGTCAAGCGGTTCACCGCGGCGGCGCGTCCGGGGGCGTACCTGCGCGTGGTGGAGACCGGCGAGCTGGGCGCGGGCGACGAGGTGCAGCTCGTCGCCCGGCCCGACGCTGGGGTGACGGTGGCCGACTGGTTCCGTGCCCGGCACGGGGACGCCGACGCGTTGGGCCGCATCCTCGCCGTTCCCGGACACGACCCCCAATGGGATGAGGTGGCGAAGAAGGTGGCCGGGTAGGGAGGGGCGGCCGGGGTCGTCAGCGAAGGGCGCCGTCAGCGTGGGGCGTCGTCAGCGTGGGGCGTCGTCAGCGGAGGACGGAGTACAGCGCCGAGGTGAGGGACGCGCGGGAGTCGTCCTGGTCGATCGACCACATCATCGAGCCGCCCAGCCCCCTCAGCCGGATGTACGCCGCCTTCTGCAGCAGCGTCGCCGGGTCGTCGTACGACCAGAACTCGTTGCCGTCGTAGCGCCACACCGTGCCGGTGCGCAGGTCCCGGTAGCGCGTGCCGGGCTTGGTCACCAGGTCCTTGTAGTCCTCGGTGCCGGCCGCCCACGTGCCGGGCGCGGGGCCGGTGGCGGGCTCGTGGAGGCCGTCGCCGCCGCCGGTGACGCCGGTCCAGCCCTGCCCGTACGCGGGCACGCCGACGACGAGCTTGCGGGCCGGCGCGCCGCGCGAGAGGTAGTCGCGTACGGTCTGGTCGACGCTGTAGCGCACCGGGTTCGGGTCGCGCGGGTCGGTGAACAGGTTCCCGTTGTGGCCGGTCCGCGGCTCCCAGCTGCCGCGCAGGTCGTACCCCTGGAGGGTGGCGAAGTCGAGCTGCTCGAACACGCGCCGCACCTCGAACCCGGCGTCGATCTTGGCCGCCGCGGCCGGCAGGAAGGCCGTGAGCTGGGCTGACCGCGAGTGGTCCCGGAGCTGGGACCGCAGTTCGGCCACGAACAGGGTGAAGTTCCGCTTGTCCTCGGGCCTGATGACGTTGCCGTCGGCGCCGGTCGAGCCGGGCCACTCCCAGTCCAGGTCGATGCCGTCGAACACGCCGGCTCCCGCGCCGGGCTCCAGCCCCGGCAGGTTGCCGCGCAGCCACAGGTCGATGCACGATCGGGCCAGCCTGGCCCGCGACTCGGCGGTGAGCACGGCGTCGGAGAAGTGCTTCGAGCCGGTCCAGCCGCCCAGCGAGATCAGGATCTTCAGGTGCGGGTGCCTGGCCTTGAGCTTGCGGAGCTGGTTGAGGTTGCCGTTGAGGGCCTGGCCGGGCGCATCGGCCACGCCGTCCACGCTCTGCTCGGCCGGCACCGGACGCTGCCAGTCGGCCCACGGGTCGGCCGAGTAGCAGTCGCTGTCGGCGTCGACGAACCCGAAGGCGTAGTTGACGTGGGTGAGCTTGGCCGCGGCGCCGGAGGCGTCCATGTCCTTGACGTGGAAGTCGCGGCCGTAGACGCCCCACTGGATGAAGTACGCGACCCGGTGGAAACCGGCATGGGCCTCGGCGGGCACGGAGACCGCCGTGAACCCGAGGAGGAGCGCGAGCGCGATCAGTGTCTTCTTCTTCACGGGCGTCTCCGGGAGGACCCATACTTATAGGAAACTTTCCTATAATTTGAGGCGATCGTAGAGCCCCGTCCCGGAGGCGTCAACGAAACCCGAGCACTCCCGCGGGCCCGGCAGACTGGATACGTGCCATCCACCCTGCCTGACGGCGACACCGCGCCCGCCTCGGGCGAGCTGCCCGAGAGCGCCCTGACGGGCCTCGGCGAGCGGCCGTTCGGCTTCTACGTCCACGTGCCGTTCTGCGTGACCCGCTGCGGCTACTGCGACTTCAACACCTACACCGCCGCCGAGCTCGGCCCGGGCGCCTCGCGCCGCGACTACGCCGCCACCGTCGTCGAGGAGGTGCGTCTCGCCCGGCGCGTCCTGGGCGAGGCGGAGCTGCCGGTGGAGACGGTGTTCTTCGGCGGCGGCACGCCCACCCTCCTCCCGCCCGAAGACCTGGCCGCCATCCTGGCCGCGATCGACTCCGAGTTCGGGCTGCGGCCGGGCGCCGAGGTCACCACGGAGGCCAACCCCGAGTCCGTGAGCCCCTCCTCCCTGGAGAAACTCCGCCAGGGCGGGTTCAACCGGATCAGCTTCGGCATGCAGAGCGTCCGCGAGCACGTGCTCAAGGTGCTCGACCGCACCCACACGCCGGGCCGGCCCGCCGCCGCCGTGCGCGAGGCCAGGGCGGCCGGGTTCGAGCACGTCAACCTCGACCTGATCTACAGCACGCCCGGCGAGTCCGACGACGACTGGCGGGCCTCGCTGGCCGCGGCGATCGAGGCCGGGCCCGACCACGTGTCGGCGTACTCGCTGATCGTCGAGGACGGCACCAGGCTGGCGGCCCGGATCCGGCGCGGCGAGCTGCCGACGCCCGACGACGACGTGGCCGCCGACCGCTACGTCATCGCCGACGAGATGCTGGCCGAGGCCGGGCTCCACTGGTACGAGGTGTCCAACTGGGCCCGCACCGACGCCGCCCGGTGCCGCCACAACCTGCTCTACTGGACCGGCGGCGACTGGTGGGCGGCCGGCCCCGGCGCCCACAGCCACGTCGGCGGCACCCGCTGGTGGAACGTCAAACACCCGGCCGCCTACGCCCAGCGCCTCGCCGCCGGCGCCTCTCCCGCGCACGCACGGGAGGTGCTCGGCGACGACGACCGCGCCGCCGAGCGGGTAATGCTGGAGCTGCGGCTGGCGTCCGGCTACCCCCTCGCCGAGGTGGCGCCCGCGGCCCGCCCGGCGGTGGCGAGCGCGCTGGCGCGCGGGCTGCTGGAGCCAGGGGCGTTCACGTCGGGGCTGATGGTGCTCACCCTGCGGGGACGGCTGCTGGCCGACGCCCTGGTCAGGGATCTCCTCGTCTAGGCGATCAGCGAGATCAGGCGATCAGGTGATCAGGTGATCAGGTGATCAGGCGGATGGCGAACGGGTAGCGGTAGGGCTGGCCCTTGTTCGCCGCCATCGCCGCCTGGATGTGGAAGATCAGGGACAGGATCCAGACCACCGGCATCAGCAGGAAGCCGATGAAGACGATGGCCAGGACGCCGCAGACCAGGTAGGCGATGAACATCGTGATCTGGAAGTTGAGCGCCTCGGCCGACTGGTCCCTGACGTAGGGGGCCTCGTCCTTCTTCATCAGGTAGATGATCAGCGGGCCCAGCCAGGAGACGAGCAGGCCGAGCAGGTGCGACAGCATGGCCATCATGGTGTCGTCGCTGCCCGGACGCGGGCCGAACCGGCCGGGCACGTACGGCTCGCCCGGCCGCGGCCGGTAGCCGTATCCCGGCTGCGCGCCGTACCCCGGCTGCGCGCCGTAGCCGGGCGGGGGGCCGTACCCCGGTTGGGGGCCGTAGCCGGTCGGGGGCTGCTGGCCGTAGCCGTAGTTCGGCTCGGAGGGCGGCAGCTGGCCGTAGCCGTATCCGGGCTGGGAGGGCGGTTGCTGCCCGTACGGTGGCTGGGACGGGGGTTGCTGCCCGTACGCGGGCTGGGACGGGGCTTGCGGGGCGTGGCCGGGCTGGGAAGGGGCCTGGTGGCCGTATCCCGGCGGGGGCGGGGGGACGTACCGGGTCACGTCGTCGTCCGGCGGGGGCGCGGACGGGTCCTGGCTCATGATGCCTCCGTAACAAAGTCGATCAGTTCCTCGACCCGGCCGAGCAGTTCCGGCTCCAGGTCGGCGTAGGTCGAGACGGCGCCGAGGATGCGCCGCCACGCCTCGGCGGGCTCCATGCGCCAGCCCAATGCGGCGATCACGCCCTCCTTCCACGGCACCCCGCGCGGCACCTCGGGCCAGGCGGGGATGCGCAGCACGGACGGCTTGACCGCCTGCCAGATGTCGACGAACGGATGCCCCACGACGAGCACGTCCGGCGAGGTGATCCCGGCGGCGATCCGGCTCTCCTTGGAGCCCGGCACGAGGTGGTCGACCAGCACGCCCAGCCGGCGCCCAGGCTCGGGGGCGAACTCGGCCACGATGGCCGGCAGGTGGTCGACGCCCTCCAGGTATTCGACCACGACCCCCTCGACCCGCAGGTCGTGGCCCCAGATCCGCTCGACGAGGGCGGCGTCGTGGACGCCCTCCACGTAGATCCGGCTCTCACTGGCCACGCGCGCCCGCAGACCTTCCACGGCGATGGAGCCGGACGCGCTGCGCCGGGGCCCCGCCGGGGCGGGGGCGGGGCGTACCAGCGTCACGGGCCTGCCGTCCAGCAGGAACGCGGCCGGCGCCAGCGGGAACAGCCGGCGCCGGCCGAAGCGGTCCTCCAGCGTGACGGCCTCCTTGTCGCAGGCCACCACCGCGCCGCAGAAGCCGCTCCCGGCGTCCTCCACGACGAGGTCCGGCTCGGCGGGCACCTTCGGGATCTTGCCCTTGCCGGGCCGCCGCCAATTACCCGCAAGCACATCGCCCTCGTACACACGGGGACCGTAGCAAATCACCCGGCACCCGCGAGGCGCCCGCGCGCGGAGCGGCGGCGTACCAGGACGACGACCGTGCCGGTGATCGCGATGAGGATGCCCGCCCCGGGGATGAGGAACAGCGCGGCCGCGCCGCCGAGGACGCCGCCCGCGGCGGAGGACAGCGGCCTGCCCACGCCGTAGCGGACGTTCGCCGACTCCTTGTTGGCGCAGGTGAGCTGGTAGTCGCCCTTGGCCGGGGCGTTGATGACCAGGAGCTGTTCCCAGACGACCGCGTCGGCCGTGACCGTCTGCGAGCCGGCCGTCTTGGCGAGCTTGGCCTGGCCGGGGCCGCCGGAGACCGCGCACTCGTAGCTGACCGGGGTGTCGGTGGCGATGTAGACGGCCGGCTTGTCGGCGGGGTCGACCGGCACCGTGACGCTCTCGCCGGACGCGAACGTCCTGGTCGGGGCCAGGTCGCTCACGCTCCCGACCACGCCGCCGACGAAGACGGCGACCCCCGCGAGGCCCGCCGTGACGGCCAGTGCCCATACGCCAGCGATCCACCACAAACTGGGCTTTACGGCTTTGGAATCGATCCGCGGTGGGAACGGGGGCTGTTGACCGTGGTGTCCGTACTGGGGCGGCACACCGTAGGGCTGGGGCGGGCCGTACGCGGGCTGCTGTCCGTAGCCGGGCGGGGGAGGTTGTGGCTGACCGTGGTAGGGGCCCTGGCCGGGCGGCGGGCCGTACGACGGGAGCTGTGATTCGTCCGTCATGTCGGCAAGTGTGAGGGTTGTCGCTTGTAAGGCGCTAGCAACAGGATGGGAGCCGGTGTTATCGCACCTTGTGGGCGAGAGCCGTACACTTGGCACTCGGGAACACGGAGTGCTAGACAGCGCGTTCCCTGAAAGGCAGAGGCAGGAGGTGAGCACGTGCTCGACGATCGGAAACTGGCGGTGCTCCGCGCCATTGTCGAAGACTACGTGTCCACCAACGAACCGGTGGGCTCCAAGGCGCTGGCCGAGCGCCACAACCTGAAGGTCTCCCCCGCGACGATCAGGAACGACATGGCGGCGCTGGAGGAGGAGGGCTACATCGCGCAGCCCCACACCAGCGCGGGCCGCGTGCCGACCGACAAGGGATATCGGCTGTTCGTCGACCGGCTCTCGCAGGTCAAGCCCCTGTCGTCGGCCGAGCGCAGGGCGATCGAGACGTTCCTGGCCGGCGCCGTCGACCTCGACGACGTCGTCATGCGCACGGTCCGGCTGCTCGCGCAGCTGACCAGGCAGGTCGCGGTCGTGCAATACCCGACGCTGACGCGTTCGACCGTGCGCCACGTCGAGCTCGTGCCGCTCAACGACCGGCGGGTCATGCTCGTCCTCATCACCAACACCGGCCGCGTCGAGCAGCGCGTCATCGAGCTGCCCGAGGTGGTCGACGAGACCCGCATCGCCCACCTGCGCGCCGTGCTCAACTCCTGCCTTGACGGCTGCGGCCTGAGCACCGTGCCCGAGCTGGTCTCCGACCTGCCCGAGCGCCTGCCCGCCGAAGACCGGCCGGCCGCGGCGACGATCCTGTCGGTGCTGCTCGAAACGCTGGTCGAACGGCACGACGAGAAGATCGTCTTCGCCGGCGCGGCCAACCTCGCAGGTGCCGACTTCTCCACCGGCCTCCGCGACGTGCTGGAGGCGCTGGAGGAGCAGGTCGTGCTCATGCGGCTGCTCGGCGAGACTTCCTCAGACACCCCGTCCGCTCTCACCGTGCGCATAGGTTCGGAAAACCCTTATCTGCGCGGCACATCCGTCGTCGCGACCGGATACGGTTCTGGCGACAACCAACTGGCCCGGCTCGGTGTGCTGGGGCCCACCAGGATGGACTATCCCGTGACGATGGGCGCCGTGCGCGCGGTGGCTCGCTACGTCAGCCAGATCCTGGCTGCATCATAAGAGGTCGATAAGTGGCAAACAGCGACTACTACGCCACCCTCGGGGTGCGGCGTGACGCCAGTCAGGACGAGATCAAGAAGGCCTACCGCCGTCTCGCCCGCGAGCTGCACCCCGACGTGAATCCCGACCCCGCGACCCAGGAGCGGTTCAAGGAGATCACGCAGGCCTACGAGGTGCTGTCCGACCCGAACAAGCGCCAGATGTACGACCTGGGCGGCGACCCGTTCGGCGGCGCGGGAGCGGCCGCCGGCGCGGGAGGCTTCGGGGCGGGCTTCCCGTTCAGCGACATCATGGACGCGTTCTTCGGCACCGCCGCCGGCGCCCGCGGTCCCCGCTCGCGGGCCAGGCGCGGCCGGAACGCCACCATCCGCGTCGAGCTCGACCTGCGCGAGACCGCCTTCGGCACCACGCGCGAGCTGGTCGTCGACACGGCCGTGCTGTGCGACGTCTGCCACGGCGCCGGCGCGGCGCCCGGCACCCACCCCGACACCTGCGACATGTGCAACGGGCGCGGCGAGATCTCCCAGGTCACCCGCTCGTTCCTGGGCCAGGTCATGACCTCGCGGCCGTGCCCCCAGTGCGGCGGGTTCGGCACCATCATCCGTCACCCCTGCCAGGAGTGCTCCGGCGACGGCCGGGTGCGCACCCGCCGTACGATCAAGGTCCGCATCCCCGCGGGCGTCGAGGACGGCACCCACATCCAGCTCGCCGGCGAGGGCGAGGTCGGCCCTGGCGGCGGCCCGCCCGGAGACCTGTTCCTGGAGATCGTCGAACGCGCCCACGAGATCTTCGAGCGGCGCGGCGACGACCTCCACTGCACCGTCCAGATCCCCATGACGGCCGCCGCGCTCGGCACCATCCTCACCGTCGAGACCCTCGACGGCGCCGAGGAGATCGACGTCCGCCCCGGCACCCAGTCCGGCCAGGTCATCACCATGTTCGGGCGCGGCGTGCAGCGGCTCAATGAGACCGGCAGGGGCGACCTGCTCATCCACGTCAACGTCGAGACCCCGACCCGCCTCGACGCCGCCCAGGAGGAGCTGCTGCGCGAGCTGGCCAAGCTGCGTGGCGAGGAGCGCCCGCCGGGCAAGTTCGCGCCCGGGCAGCAGGGCTTCTTCTCCCGCCTGCGCGACGCCTTCAACGGCCGGTGACCGCGCCGGTCTTCCTCAAGGACGACCTCGACGGGCCCGACCTCACCCTCGACGGGCCCGAGGGGCGCCACGCGGCGGCCGTGCGCCGCCTGCGCGCCGGCGAGCGCGCCGACCTCACCGACGGCGCTGGCCGGGTGGCCGAATGCGTGGTCCGCGAGGCGCTGAAGGACGCGCTCAGGCTCGACGTGATCGCCCGCTACGACGTCCCGGCGCCCCGGCCGCGGCTCGTGGTCGTCCAGGGCCTGCCCAAAGGCGACCGGGGCGAGCTCGCCGTCGAGATGATGACCGAGGCCGGCGTCGACGTGATCGTGCCCTGGGCGGCCGCCCGCAGCATCAGCCGGTGGACGGGCGACAAGGTCGCCAAAGGGCTGCACCGGTGGCGGTCCACCGCCCGCGAGGCGGGCAAGCAGGCCCGCCGCTTCCACCTGCCCGAGGTCGCCGATCCGGCCTCCACCGCCGAGGTGGAGAAGCTGCTGGCCGGCGCGGCGCTGGGGCTGGTGCTGCACGAGGAGGCGGCCGAGCCGCTCTCCGGCGTGACACCGCCGGCCGGCGGCGACATCGTGATGGTCGTCGGCCCTGAAGGGGGCGTGGCGGAGGAGGAACTGGCCAGGTTCGGGGCCGCGGGGGCGCTGCCCGTGCTGCTGGGGCCCACCGTCCTGCGGACGTCCACGGCCGGCGTCGCGGCGGCGGCCGTGCTGCTCGCGCGGACCGGGCGCTGGTGACGCGCCGAGGCGGCGCCGGTGCGCGTCAGGGCGTGGTCGAGGTCTCCAGGAGCGGGGTGGCCATCTCGCTCGGCGCGTCGGTGGTCGGGTCGCCCGGCGGGCACTCCTCAGGGGGGCAGGCCGAGGGCTGCGCGGCGGGTTCGGTGTCTGACGGCGTCGGTGTGGCCGACACCGTCTCGGGGCATTCCGCCGGCGGCTCGGCCTGCGCCGCAGACGGGCACGGGGTGGGCGTCGGGGTCGGTCTCGGCGACGCGGGCCGGCTCGTCGAGTCGGACGTCTTGACCGGCCGCTGCGTCGGCGACCTGGACGGCTCGGGAACGATCACGTTCGGCTCGGGGGCCGAGCTGGACGGCAGCGGCGGCTGCTGCGAGCGCGTGGTGGAGGAGTTGGACGGGACCTTCGAGGTGGTTTCGTTCTCGACCGGCAGGGCCGGCACCTGCTCGATGATCTGCGAGCGCAGTTGGGGGACGGCCATCACGATCGTCCCCGCCACCAGGACGGCGCTGGCGGCGGCGGCGCCCGCCCGCCACCAGAACAGGTTACGGACGCCGCGCCGCTCGATGCGGGCACGGATGATCTCCAGTCCGTCCGGCGAGGGCACGACCGCGTCCGCCTCCGCGCGGAGCGCACGGCGTAGGAGGTCGCCGTACTCGTCGGGGGGCTGGGTCATGACATTTTCTCCAGGACGGATCGCAAGGCGGCCATGCCACGTGCGGTGTGGCTCTTGACCGCGCCCTTGCTGATGCCCATGGCGTGGGCGATCTCAGCTTCGGACAGATCACCGTAGTAGCGCAGAACCAGAGCTTCTCGCTGACGGGTCGGCAGGGCTCGTAACGCCTCGATGACGGCGGAGCGTTCCAGCTCGCCGATCGCGCCGTTCTCGGCGCTCGGGGCGTCGGGAAGACCCTTGGGGGCGTATTTCTCGACGACCGCGCGGTGACGCAGCACGGACCGGGACCGGTTGACGACGGATTGACGGAGGTAGGCGAGTGCTTTGTCGGGGTCACGCAGTCTACGCCAAGCGCCGTGGATGGCGACGAACGCATCCTGCACGACCTCCTCAGCCGTTGCCATGTCGCGTACGAGCAACACGGCCAGACGCACCAATGACCGAAAGTGCGCGCTGTAGAGCGCGGTAACAGCCATGTCGGCATCCCACCCGACTGGCACCGCCCCCATCGACCTGTCGGCCAGGAGGGTTTCGGTGGTCACATCAGTGGGACGCGCGGGCTTCCCAGAGGGTTTACGCTCTTCCGGTTCTGGAGGTTTCCCCGGTTCGTTAGGGTGCATTACCCAGTCGTGTCCTCGCCAGGTGGCGCTCGCCCGACCCTGAATCGTCTTTTCTGTTGAAGTGTCGCACACACACCCTAACCGCGTGGATCTTCCCACGCACGACACTGAGGATTACCGATTCGCAACGGACTCGCTAACAGGAGGGGTCTCGATAGGCTGCTGCTGTGAACGACTGCCTCTTCTGCAGAATCGTCGCCAAGGAGATTCCCGCCGAGATCGTCCACGAAACCGGCCGGACCCTCGCCTTCCGCGACGTCAACCCCCAGGCCCCCACCCACGTGCTGGTGATCCCGAAGGAGCACCACGCCACGGCGGCGGCGCTCGCCGAGGCCGACCAGGGGCTCGCCGACGAGGTGCTCAAGACCGCCCACGCCGTGGCCGAGCAGGAGCAGGTCGCCGACGGCGGCTACCGGGTGGTCTTCAACACCGGCGCCGGGGCCGGCCAGACCGTCTTCCACGTGCACGCCCACGTCCTCGGCGGCCGTCACCTGGCCTGGCCGCCCGGATAGCCGGCGCTGACCCGCCCCGCGATATTGGCGCGAGCAATCCGCCTGGCCCCGGATACCATGGGCGGAGAAGCACACCGAAAGAGACCGGGAGGCATCAGGCCGCTGGCCTGCCCATGTCCGAACTACATGAATCCCGACGCACGGCACCTCCCTCGCGCACTCAAGCCAAGGTGCTGATTCCGGACGAATACCCGATGGTCAGCCTCCTCGGCTCCCGCGACGAGCTGCTACGCGTCATCGAGGGTGCTTTCCGGGCCGACATCCACGTACGCGGTAACGAGATCACCGTCACCGGCAGCCCCGACGAGAGCGGCACCGTCGTGCGCCTCTTCGAGGAGCTGGTCGAGGTGCTGCGCAGCGGCGGCGAGCTCACCGCCGACGCGGTCGAGCGCAGCATCGCCATGCTGCGCATGACCTCCGACCGCCCCGCCGAGGTGCTCTCGCTCGACATCCTGTCCTCGCGCGGCCGCACCATCAGGCCCAAGACCGTCAACCAGAAGCGCTACGTCGACGCGATCGACCGGCACACGATCGTGTTCGGCATCGGCCCGGCCGGCACCGGCAAGACCTACCTCGCCATGGCCAAGGCCGTGCGGGCGCTCCAGGAGAAGCGCGTCAACCGCATCATCCTCACCCGCCCGGCCGTGGAGGCCGGCGAGCGCCTCGGCTTCCTGCCCGGCACCCTCTACGAGAAGATCGACCCCTACCTGCGCCCGCTCTACGACGCCCTGCACGACATGGTCGACCCCGACTCCATCCCCAAGCTGATGGCCGCGGGCACGATCGAGGTCGCGCCGCTGGCGTACATGCGGGGCCGGGCGCTTCCGACTGGTACCGGTGTGCTCACTCCGGAGGGGTTTCGCGCGATCGGCGAGCTGGAGGTCGGCGACCTCGTCATCGGGTCCAACGGTGAGCCGACTCCGGTGCTGGGCGTCTACCCCCAGGGCGAGAAGAGGATCTATCGGCTCTTCAGCCAGGATGGTGCCTCGGTGCTCGCCTCCGAGGACCACCTCTGGGCTGTCCGCACCCGTGACGACGCCGACGGGGGCAAGCCGTGGCGGGTGCTGCGGACGAAGGACATGATCGGCGATCTGCGGACGGCGCACCACCGGAAGTGGGAGCTGCCGCTGCTGAGCGCGCCGGTCCGCTTTCCCGAGCGCGACGTCCCCATGGATCCGTACGCGCTCGGCCTGCTCCTCGGAGACTGGCGCGTCACCGGAACCACGACACCGCGTTCCGCGCCGAACGACCCGGAGCTTGCCGAGCCCCGCGAGCGTGCTCTCGCCGGCATGCGGGCGAGGTGGAGGGGCGGCCCCGACCATGCGCTGAATCGGGTGCGTCGTCCCGGGGAGAGCGCGACGACCGCCGATCCGATCACTGACGTGCTGCGTCAGCCGGGCCTTACGGATGGTGGATCGCACACGACGTTCGTGCCTGACGTCTACCTGTTCAACACGCCGGAAGTCAGGCTCGCCGTGCTGCAAGGGCTGTTCGACGCCGATGGCCGTCCGGTCGTGCGGGATGAGCGGAGCGTCAGGGTCCGGTACACGACCGGCTCGCCGCGGCTGCGTGACAATGTGATCTTCCTGGTGCGGTCGCTGGGCGGCGTGGTCTCCTGGCGCCCACGTCCGGCGCGCGGCCGCGGGCCCGGACCGGCCAAGGGCAGGCCGGTGCGGCACCGCCATGACGCGTACGTTCTCGACATCCGGCTTCCTGAAGGCGTCGAGCCGTTCCGGGCGTCGCGGAAGGCGGAGA
Source organism: Nonomuraea sp. (assembly GCA_036276095.1). GTDB lineage: Bacteria > Actinomycetota > Actinomycetes > Streptosporangiales > Streptosporangiaceae > Nonomuraea. Next base: position 20,358 of record DASUCK010000419.1, read on the forward strand.
TCTACGCGGGGATCTACAAGGCGCACGGTGGCGGCCGCCCCACGCGTCACGTGGACCGCATCGAGCCGCGTGGCACGGCGGAGTGTGTGTGCATCCAGGTGGCGGCGGCTGACTCGCTCTTCGTCACCGAAGACTTCCTCCTGACCCACAACACGCTCAACGACGCGTTCATCATCCTCGACGAGGCCCAGAACTCCTCGGCCGAGCAGATGAAGATGTTCCTCACCCGGCTCGGCTTCAACTCCAAGATCGTGGTGACCGGCGACGTGACGCAGGTCGACCTGCCGGTCGGCACGGTCAGCGGCCTGCGCGTGGTGCAGGAGATCCTCGACGGCATCCCCGACATCCACTTCGCCCTGCTGACCAGTTCCGACGTCGTACGCCACAAGCTGGTGAGCGAGATCGTCGACGCCTACGGGCGCTACGACGCCTCGCAGGCCGCCCAGGAGCCCAAGCCCATCCAGCACCGAGGGAAGCGCCGGTCGTGAGCATCGAGATCAACAACGAGTCCGGCGTCGGCGTCGACGAGGAGGGCCTGGTCGCGTTGGCCGGTCACGTGCTCGGCGAGATGGGCATCAACCCGCTCGCCGAGCTGTCGATCGTGGTGGTCGACGAAGACGCCATGGCGCAGCTGCACGAGAAGTGGATGGGCGAGCCGGGGCCGACCGACGTGCTGGCCTTCCCGATGGACGAGCTGCGCCCCGGCGGCGGGGCGCGCGGCGACGGGGAGAGCCCGGCCGACCCGGCGCTGCTCGGCGATGTCGTGCTGTGTCCGCAGGTGGCGGCCCGGCAGGCCGAGGAGGCCGGCCACGAGACCGCCGACGAGCTTGAGCTGCTGTGCACCCACGGCATCCTCCACCTGCTCGGCTACGATCATGCCGAGCCGGAGGAGCACAAGGAGATGTTCGGGCTCCAGTCGCGGCTGCTGGAGTCGTGGCAGGAGGTGCGCAACCCGCGGTGAACGTCTGGTTGCTGTCGGCCATCGCCCTCGTGATCGTCGGCGGCTTGATCGCCGGTGCGGAGACGGCGCTCACGCGGATCTCCAGGGTGCGGGCCGAGGAGTTCGCCCGTGACGCCAGGCGGGGCGCGGCGCGGTTGCGGGCCATCGTGACCGACCCGCCGCGTTACCTCAACCTGCTGCTGTTGCTGCGGCTGAGCTGCGAGCTGGTCGCCACCGTCATCGCGACGCTGCTGTTCATCGACCTGCTCGACGACCAGGGCTGGGCGTACGTGTGGGCCGCGGC
>DASUCK010000420.1:0-17480 GCA_036276095.1 Nonomuraea sp.
CGCCGGGCGCCCGCCCGGACGCGGCTCGGGCACCCGGCGGAGGCGGCCGACGGCAGCGGGTACGGCCGACTCGCCGCGTCGGGGCTGCCGCGTCATGGCATACCGTCGCCAGTGAGAGCACGGGGTTCGACGGCCGAGGACCGTACCGTGACGGGTGCCGAGTCCTCCTACCTGTGGAGAGAACGTGAAGATCACTGGAGTTGAGCTGCGGCGGATCGCGATGCCGCTCGTGGCCCCGTTCCGCACCTCGTTCGGCACCGAGACGGCCCGGGACATCCTGCTGGTCCGGGTCGTGACGCCGGACGCCGAGGGCTGGGGCGAGTGCGTGGCCATGGCCGGCCCGCTCTACTCCGCCGAGTACGTCGACGGCGCCGCCGACGTCATCCGCCGCTTCCTGCTGCCGGCCCTGCCCAAGAGCCTCGACGCCCGCGACGTCGCCCGCGCCCTGGAGCCGGTCAGGGGCCACCGCATGGCCAAGGCCGCGCTGGAGACCGCCGTGCTGGACGCGCAACTGCGGGCGGCGGGCGAGTCGTTCGGCCGGTTCCTCGGCGCGGCGCGCGACCGGGTCCCGTGCGGCGTCTCCGTCGGCATCATGGACTCCGTCCCGCAGTTGCTCGACGCCGTGGCGGGCTACCTCGGCGAGGGCTACGTCCGGATCAAGCTGAAGATCGAGCCGGGCTGGGACGTCGAGCCGGTGCGGGCCGTGCGCGAGCGGTTCGGCGACGACCTGCTGCTCCAGGTCGACGCCAACGCCGCCTACACACTGGCCGACGCGCCCCGCCTGGCCCGGCTCGACGCCTTCGACCTGCTGCTCATCGAGCAGCCGCTGGCCGAGGACGACCTGGTGCAGCACGCCCGGCTGGCGCGGCGGCTGCGGACGCCGATCTGCCTCGACGAGTCGATCGAGTCGGCCGAGCACGCCGCCGCCGCGATCGCGCTGGGCTCGTGCTCGATCGTCAACATCAAGCCCGGCCGGGTCGGCGGCTACCTGGAGGCGCGGCGCGTCCACGACCTGTGCCGGGCCCACGGGGTGGCGGTGTGGTGCGGCGGCATGCTGGAGACGGGGATCGGCCGGGCCGCGAACGTGGCGCTGGCGGCGCTGCCGGGGTTCACGCTGCCGGGCGACACCTCGGGGTCGCGCCGCTACTACGCGACGGACGTGACCGAGCCGTTCGAGCTGGCGGACGGGCACCTGGAGGTGCCCGCGGGGCCGGGCATCGGCGTCGACCCGATCCCCGACGTGCTGGAGGAGGTCACCACGGCCACCGAGTGGATCACCGTGTGAAGGTCTCGGCCACGCACGCCTCAGGCGATCTTCGGGGTGGCGCGGGCGCCGAGATGCACGTACGGGGAGCCGTCGGGCAGCTCGTAGAACACCGCCGGGATCCAGTCGGGCGAGCCCGCCGGCCGGCCGACGAACGTGGCCTCGTCCACCGGCACGAGCTCGTACTCCTCCGGCCCCTGGAGGGCGGCGAGCGGGCCGGTGACCTCGTGCCGCAGCCACGGCGCCCCGTCGCGGACCGACACCGTCAGCCGGACGCCGACGCGCTCGTAGACGCCGGCGTGGCGCGCGGGGTCCACGTCGGCGGGCCGGTCCGGCGGCGCCAGGGTCGGCGGCACGGCCAAGCCGTCGAGTTCGGCGAACAGCTCCCTGCCGAGGGCGCGCGAGAACGCGCCGGTGTGGCCGCCGTTGGCGGCGACGCAGACGACGGTCCCGGTGTCGGGGACGGCCCAGAGCATGGCGTGCTGGCCGATGGTGTTGCCGCCGTGGGAGAGGACGCGGTGGCCGTCCCACTCGTCGAGGACCCAGCCGAGACCCCACTGCGGGCCGAGCGTGTGCCGGTTCGGCACGTCCACCTGCGGCTCCCACATCGCCCGCGGGTCCTGGAGCAGGCCGCCCTCCAGGTGGGCGCGGGCGAAGGCGACCACGTCGGCGGGCCGGGCGCACATCAGGCTGCCCGCGGGGCCCATCCCGCGCATCAGGCCCCACTGGGGGGCCGGCCGGCCGCCGCCCAGGTGACCCATGGCGGCGCGGAAGCGCAGCACGTCCTCCGGCAGCGTCCAGGTGTGGGTCAGGCCGAGCGGCTCGGCGATCTCCTCCCGGATCGCGTCGTCCCAGCGCCCGCCGGTCAGGCGCTCGGCGACGTGACCGGCGATGACGTAGCCGGAGTTGCAGTAGGAGTGGGTGACGCCGAGCGGGTGGTTCTGGACCAGGTCGGCGCACGCCTCGACGTACCTCTCCACGCAGTCGTCGCCGCGGCCGGTGTCGAGGAACAGGTCCCCGTCGATGCCGCTGGTGTGGGAGAGGAGGTGGCGGATCGTGACCGTCTTGGTGACCTCGGCGTCGGCCACCCTGAACTCCGGCAGCACCTCCGCCACCGTCGTGTCCAGGGTGAGCCGGCCCCGCTCGATCTGGCGCATGAGCAGGGTGGCGGTCCAGACCTTGGTGACCGAGCCGATCTGGTGCAGCGCGTCGGGGGTCGCCGCCACGCCGGTCGCGGTGTTGAGCACCCCGGCGGCGCACTCGTGCAGCTCGCCCCGGTGCAGGTACGCCAGCGCCGCGCCGGGCACCGCGTACTCGGCGATCAGCTCGCCGAGCCGCCGATCCATTGTTCCAGCCACGCGAGGACCCTTTCGTTGTAGTCGTAGCGGTGCGAGGGGCGGCCGCCCAGGATGAACAGGTGGCTCGCGCCGGGGTAGCGGACCATGCGGACCGGCACGCGGCGTTCGCGCAGGGCGGCGAACCACTGCTCGGACTGGCCGATGGGGCAGCGGGCGTCGTCCTCGCCGTGCAGGAGGAGGGTGGGCGTGGCGACGCCGGCCACGTAGGTGATCGGGGACTGGGCGGTGAGGTCGCCAGGGCACTCGTACGTGGCGATCATGGAGCCCGCGTCGGAGGTGCCGGCCGTGGCGGTGAGGTCGCTCACGCAGCCGCCGGGCACCGCCGCCTTGAACCGGCCGGTCCTTGCGGTCAGCCAGCACGTCATGTAGCCGCCGTAGCTGTAGCCGGTGACCGCCAGCCGGTCGGGGTCGGCGACACCCTCGTCGACCAGGGCGTCGACGGCGGCCAGGAAGTCCTGCTCGTCGGCCAGGCCCCAGGCGCCGACGGCCGCCAGGAAGAATTCCTCGCCGTAGCCGTCGCTGCCGCGCGGGTTGAGGGCGAGCACGGTCCAGCCCTGGGCGGCCAGGATCTGGTGGTAGAGGTGGAACCCGTCGAGGACGGGAGCCCAGGCGTTGTGCGGGCCGCCGTGCACGTCCAGCAGGAGCGGGCCGGGGGCGCCGGCGGCCGCGGCGTCGCGCAGCACGAACCCCTCGACGGAGGTGCCGTCGGGGGCGGTGAAGACGCGGCGCTCGGGCGCGATCAGGTCGACGTCGTCGAGTCCGTAGTCGGTCAGCCGCGTGACGTCGGCGCCGTCCGTGAGGTACCCGTCCCCGAGGTGGCCGTCCATGAGGTAGACGTCGCCCGCGCTGCGCGGGGTGGCGGCGACGTACGCGATCCGTCCTGCCGCCGCGCTCACGCCGGCCACGCTCACCTCCTCCGGCACCAGCTTCTCCCCCGGCGCCCGGTAAAGGTGGGTGCAGCCGCCGTCGCGGGCGCAGAACAGCAGGTCGTCGCCCAGGAGCGTGGGCACGGCCCCCGGGTAGCCGGAGTGACCGACCATGACGTTCCGGTCCAGGCCCGTCTGCACCTCGACCAGCCCGTCCTGGCCCAGCGTGAACAGCCGGACGTGGCCCACCGGACTCCCCTTGAGCCCGGCGACGACCAGTTCCTTGCCGAGCCACCACGCGCCCGTGCAGATGAACTCGGGGCCGGTGAGCCGCTCGGGCTCCGCGCCCACCTCGACGGCGTACGCCGCCCCGCTCACGCGCAGGTCACGGTCCTCCTCCATGCTCGCCGCGAACGCCAGCCTGGACCCGTCCGCCGACCACGACGGCTCCCCCGCGTGGAAGTCGCCCTTCGTGACCTGGATCGTCTCCCCCGTCGCCACCTCCACCACGAACACGTGCGTGCCGACGCCGCGCAGCAGCCCGACGCCGTCGGCCTTGTAGTCCAGCCGGTCGGCGACGACGGGCGCGTTCGGGTCGGGCGCCTCGCCGCTCGGCGTCGCGGGGCCGGCGAAGGCGATGCGGGTCCCGTCCGGGGACCACACGGCGGCTCCGGCCCCGAGCGGCGCCGCGGTGAGCGGGCGCGGCTCGCCGCCGTCCATGGGCAGCAGGTGGATCTGCGGCGCGCCGTCCACCGGCCGGACGAACGCCAGCGTCCGCCCGTCGGGCGCCCACCGCGGCGCGCTGCCCCGCGCCAGCAGGCGCGGCGCCGCCCCGGGCGCGGCGAGCCAGATCTCGGTGCGGTTCTCGTCGGTGTCCCGGTCGGCGGTGGTGAGCGTGTACGCCACGGCGCCGCCGTCGGGACGCAACCGCGGTTCGGAAGGAACCGCGATGCGATAAAGGTCATCCAGGCCAAGACGTGTCATACGTCGCACCGTAGCCCGAGCACGGCCGAACCTCTACAGCCAACGCGACGGACGCAGCCGCCCCTGTGCCGCCCCTGTGCCGCTTGGCCGCGTTGCCGCTTGGCCGCGGACAGCGGCGGAATATTCGGTTGCCGTTCGGTGCTGACGTCCGCACCATGGTCCTCATGTTCCTGCGCGCTCGCCTCGCGACGCCCGCCATCGCGGTGGGCGCGTTCGAGCGCGCCTTCGACGGCCTGGAGCGCTGACCTCTTCCCGTGCGTCCCGAGGTGACCCGGCGGGGAGAGGTCGATCGGCCCTGACGGGTCACGAAATCCACCAGGCGTCCAAGGAAGGAACCATGGCCAAGCAGGCCTACGTGCGGAACAAGCCGCACCTTAACATCGGCACCATGGGTCACGTCGACCACGGCAAGACCACGCTGACCGCCGCGATCACGAAGATCCTGGCCGGGCGCGGGCAGGCCACGTACACGCCGTTCGAGCGGATCGACCGCACGCCCGAGGAGGCGCGGCGCGGCATCACGATCAACATCTCGCACGTCGAGTACGAGACCGCCACCCGCCACTACGCCCACGTCGACATGCCGGGCCACGCCGACTACGTGAAGAACATGATCACGGGGGCGGCGCAGCTCGACGGCGCGATCCTGGTCGTGTCCGCGCACGACGGGATCATGCCGCAGACCAGGGAGCACGTGCTGCTGGCCCGCCGGGTCGGCGTCGAACACCTGGTCGTGGCCGTCAACAAGGCCGACGGCGCCGACCCCGAGCTGACCGACCTGGTCGAGCTGGAGCTGCAGGAGCTGCTGGCCGAACACGGCTACCGGGACGCGCCGATGGTGCGCGTGTCCGGGCTGCGGGCGCTGGAGGGCGACCCGGTGTGGACGGCGTCCGTGGAGGCGCTGCTCCGCGCGGTGGACGAGCACATCCCGGTCCCGGTGCGGTACGTCGACGCGCCGTTCCTCATGCCGGTGGAGAACGTGCTGACGGTCACCGGCCGCGGCACGGTCGTCACCGGCGCCATCGAGCGCGGCGCGGTCCGGGTCGGCGACACGGTGGAGGCGGTCGGCTTCGGCAGCGGGTCCGGGTCCGGCGCGTCCGAGTCCGGGTTCAGCGCCGTCGTCACCGGCGTGGAGACGTTCGGGAAGACGATGGAGCGGGGCGAGGCCGGCGACAACGCCGCCGTGCTGCTGCGCGGGGTCCGCCGCGAGCAGGTGCGGCGCGGCATGGTGCTGGCCGGGCCGGGCAGCCAGCGGGCCCGTACGTCGTTCACCGCCCGCGTCTACCTCCTGACCGCGGAGGAGGGCGGTCGGCGGCGGCCGATCGCGTCCGGTTACCGGCCGCAGTTCTACCTGCGGACCACGGACGTGCCCGGCGAGCTCGTCCTCGACGGTCCGGGGCGGCCGGGCGACACGGTGGAGGCGCGGGTCCGGCTCGGCAAGGCGGTCGCTCTGGAGCCCGGCCTCGGGTTCGCCATCCGCGAGGGCGGCCTGACGGTCGGCGCCGGCACGATCCTCACCGTGCCGTAGCGGGTGCCAGGAGGCTGGTCCCCGTGCCGTCGCGGTACCGCCGAGACCGGTCCCGTGGCGGTGCCAAGAGGCCGGTCCCGTGCCGTCGGCGCGGGACCGGCCTCCTGCTCGCTCAGGCCGGGTCGAAGCGGACGATGAACGTGGCCGGCGCCGCCCGCAGGTCGTAGCGCGGGAGGGGGCCCGGGCCGCAGGTCGCGGTGCCGATGCCCTGGTGGGCGAGGTCAAGGTGGAGATGGACGCGATCGCCAGGCACCAGGTCGGGGCGGTGGCGGGCGGCGGCCAGGGCGTCGGCGCTCCACCGGCGGGCGGTCATCCCGAACACCGGGTCTCCCGACACCCGGAACCCGCCGAAGTCGGCCCACCGCACGTCGGCGCGGTGCCCGTTCTCCTGCGGACGCACGTACGGGGTCTGCAGCTCCTCGATCGTGGCCGTCCAGCGGCCGACCCGGGCGGCCAGTCCCGTGTCCGGGTACGCCTCGCCGGGGCCGCGCCCGAACCAGGTGACCCGGTCGACGGCGGCGCCGGGCAGCGTCATGGTGAGCCCGAGCCGCGGGATCGGGTCCGGCCAGTCGCCCTCGGGCTCGACGTCGGCGGTCAGCAGCAGCCCGGCGTCCCCGGCCGGCGTCCACCGGTACGTCGCCCGCAGCCCGAGGTCGGTCGCCGCGGGCGCGACCCGGCCGCGCACGGTCAGGGTGTCGCCCACCTCGACGGCGTCGACCCGGTGCGTGAGCCGGTGCAGGCCGAGGGCGCGCCACTTGGCCTCGAGGCCGCCGTACCGGTCGTTGTCCGTCGGGGCCCGCCACAGGTCGAGCCGCGGCCCTTCCACCTCGATCCCGAACAGCCGGGTCAGGCGCCCGGTCGCCGCGTCGAACCCGCACCCGGCGGCGACGATCTCGGCGCCGTCCCGTACGAACGTGACCGGCGACGCCGAGGCGGTGCGCAGCGCGGGCGGCGTCAGGAGCGTCTGCCCCCACGCGACCTCGTGACCGGCGCCCGCCCACGGCTGGTCCTCGGCGAGCACGGCCCGCACGGTCAGCCACGCCTCGCCCTCGGCAGCCACGGCGGGCACCCCGACCTCGCCGCCGCCGGCGGGCACGGCGAGCCGGTGCCCGGCGACCGGCTCCCCCTCCACCTCCACGGTCGCCGTGAACGCCAGGTGGGACAGGTCGCGGAAGCCGTAGGCGTTCACGACGCGGACCACGCCGTCGCCGAACTCGAACCGGACCGGCTCGAACGCCTTCTTCAGGTCGGCCAGGCCGGGCGAGGGCGTCCGGTCGGGGAACACGAGCCCGTCGATCACGAAGTTCCCGTCGTGCACGGGCTCGCCGTAGTCGCCCCCGTAGGCGTACTCGTGGCCGGGGTGGGCGAGGCCGTGGTCGATCCACTCCCAGACGAACCCGCCGGCCAGGCGCGGGTAACGCTCGAACAGCCGCTGGTACTCGGCCAGGCCGCCGGGACCGTTGCCCATGGCGTGGGCGTACTCGCACTGCAGGAACGGCATCGCGCGCCGGCGCGCGTCGAGGGCGGGGTCGTCGAGCGGGTCCTCGGCCCGGCGGCCGATGGCCTCGACCTCGGCGTGGGAGGCGTACATGCGGGAGTAGACGTCGGTGTGCGCGCAGGTGCGGTCGCCCTCGTAGTGGAGAGGGCGGGACGGGTCGCGCTCGCGGGCCCAGCCGGCCATGACGGCCAGGTTGCGGCCGACGCCGGCCTCGTTGCCGAGCGACCACATGATGACGCTCGGGTGGTTCTTGTCGCGTTCGACCATGCGGCGCATGCGGTCGAGCAGCGCGTCGGCCCAGCGCGGGTCGTCGGTGGGGTTGCCGCGCCAGCCGATCACGCCGAAGCCGTGCGTCTCCAGGTCGCACTCGTCGATCACCCACAGGCCGAGCTCGTCGCACAGGTCGAGGAAGGCGGGGTGGGGCGGGTAGTGGCTGGTGCGGACGGCGTTGACGTTGTGCCGCTTCATCAGCAGCACGTCGGCGCGCATGGTCTCGTACGGCACCGCGCGGCCGTGCTCGGGGTGGAACTCGTGCCGGTTGACGCCCTTGAGCAGGAGCGGGACGCCGTTGGCGAGCAGCACGCCGTTCTCGATGGAGATCGTGCGGAAGCCGACGCGCAGCCGTACGGTCTCCTCGGGGAAGGTGACGGCGGCGTCGTACAGGCGGGGCGTCTCGGCCGTCCACGGCTCGGCGTCGAGCCGGACCTCCACGCCCGGCTCCAGGTCGGCGAGGCCGAGCTCGGGGATGCTGAGCCGGCCGCCGTCGCCGTCGAAGCTGAGCCGGCCGTCGTGGGCGGCGCGCACGAAGACGTCGGCGGCGGAGCGGGTGAGGGTGACGTCCCGGAAGATGCCGGGCAGCCACCACATGTCCTGGTCCTCCAGGTAGCTGGCGGCCGACCACTGGTGCACCCGCACGGCCAGCACGTTGCGCCCAGGACGCAGCCACGGGCCGGCGTCGAACTCGGCGGGCAGCCGGCTGCCGGTCCAGAAGCCCAGCTCGTGGCCGTTGAGCCAGACGCGGGCGAAGGAGTCGGCGCCCTCGAACCGCAGCCGCCCGCCGGTCCACCCGTCCGGCAGGTCGAAGGCGCGGCGGTAGTCGCCGGTCGGGTTGTCGTCGGGGACGTGCGGCGGGTCGACGGGGAAAGGGTAGACGACGTTCGTGTACGCGGGCGCGCCGTGCCCGCGCAGCGGCCAGTGGGACGGGACGGGCAGCTCGGCCCAGCGGGAGTCGTCGTAGCCGGGCCGGGCGAAGTCGTCGGGGACGTCGGCGGTCGGTGAGAGGCGGAAGCGCCACGTGCCGTTGAGGTCGAGGGCGGGCGCGTCGGAGCGGAGCGCGGCCCTGGGGTCGAGCCGGCCGGAACCTGGGAAGAACGTTGCGAGGTCCATCGTCGCCGAGCCTAAAGGGTCGCGAGCGTCCGCGGCAGCGGCGCAACGGGCGCCGCGGGTCAGGGGCCGAGGTCGTAGACGCGGCGCGCGTTCTCCGCGCCGATCATGGACGCCACCCGCACGGCCTGCTCCAGCGACCACTCCCCGTCGGCCACGAACCCGCCGAGCACCCGCGCCATGGCCCGCCGCCACAGCAGCGCGCCGAGGTGGTGCAACTCGGCCGGCCCGAACCCGTCGGACGAGAAGAGGATCTTCGCGAACGGCGCCGCCTCCAGGCTCTCGGCCACCAGCGCCACGCTGCGCGCCCCGGTGAAGGTGACGCCGAGCCCGACGTCGAAGAACACGTTCGGGTACGCCTGCGCGAGGAACCCGGCGTGCCGGTGGTAGGGGTAGCAGTGGAGCAGCAGCAGCGGCACCCCGGTCGGCTCGGCCAGCTCGATCAGCCCGCGCAGCAGCAGCGGGTCGGAGCGGCGCAGGTCGAGGTCGGGGTCGCCGTAGCCGATGTGGAACTGCAGCGGCAGCCCCCGGTCGAGCCCGGCCCAGATGAGGTGCCGCAGCAGCACGGGGTCGGCCAGCCGCCCGCCGGCGGCGAACCAGCGCCCGGCCGCCTCGGCGACCTCATCGGCGGCCGGCCGGGCCGGGTCGAGGTCGAGGCCGTAGCGGTAGGCGGCGATGGTCTTGAGCCCGCGGGCCGTGCGGGTGCGCTCCCACAGCGCCTCCTCGAACCGCCAGGCGAACGCCGCCGCCTCGCACCCGCCCGCGGCCACCTGCTCGGCCACCGCCTCCAGCCGCACCACCTCGTCGGCGGGCGCCCCTGACGCCTCCGCCATCCCGGACGGCCCCAGCACCTCGTCCGCGCGGTGGCCGGTCTCGACGAGGAAGTGCCGGACGCCGGTGGCGGTCAGCAGCCGCCGGTTGACCTCGCCGGCGCCGATCCTGGCCCGCCTGGCCAGGTATTCCTCGGGCGTGCAGTGGGGGTCGAGGCCGAGCACCGGCGCGCAGTGGCGCAGGATGGCGTACCCGACCTGTGAGTCGAACGTCGTCATCCACTCGGGCACCGGCCGGTCGGACTCGGTGATCAGCTCCTCGAACGCCGTGCGCGGCAGGTCGTGCGCGGACACGCCGTGCGCGTGGTGATCGACCAGCGGCAGCTCCTCGACGGCGCGCGCCACACCGCCGGGCACGAGGTCCAGCTCAAGCGACACCCGGCCAGCATACGAGAGGCCCCACGGCAAAGCCCGCAGGCCGCGTCCCGGGGCCGGGCGGGAGGCGTGGCCCCGGGACGCGGCGGTCGTCAGACGGCGGTCATCAGACGGCGGTCATCAGGCGGCGGTCGTCAGGCGGCGGCCCTGGCGGTCAGGGCGACGGTGGCCCGCTCGGTGACGCCGCTGACGGTGACGGCGACGGTGACCTGCCCCTGGCGGAGGGCGGTCAGCGTGCCGGCGGCCGGGTCGAGCACGGCCACGTGCCACGGCCTGGCCGTGCGGCGGCTGCCGACGTGCAGGTTCGGCGAGCCGGTCCAGGCGGCCGAGACCGGGTACGCGACCGGCACCGTCCGGCTGCCCTGCCTGACCTCGGCCGTCACCCGCGCGGGCGCGCCGACGGCGGCGGTGGCCGGGGCGGTGAGCACGAGGTCGTCCACATGCGGGCGGATCTGCGTGCCGATCCAGTCGGGCGCGTCGACGAACCAGTTGCGCCGGACGTGCTCGGCCTCGGTCTTCGACACGGGGTCGACGCCCCACAGCGACCAGCCGGTGAAGCCTCCGTCGCCGGGCGCGGTGGCGGGGTTCTTGCCGGAGTTGCCGTTGATGACGTACGGCACCGCGTCCACCCGCTCGGCGTGGAACGTCCCGACGTGCGCCCCGACGAACGCCGCGCCCTTGCCGGTCTCGCGCTGGAAGCCGGCCAGCCACGACTCCACCAGCGCGGCCTCCTTGCGGTCGCCGAGCTGGCTGCCCTTGCCGGGCGTGGGGTCCCGCGGCGGCACGTGGAACAGCACGGCGACCGACCCGACCGAGCCGTCCCTGGCGGCCTTGTCCAGCTCGGCTCTGAGCATCGCCACCTGGTCGAAGCCGCCGCCCCTGAGGTTGAGGCGCGAGGTGTCCAGGGTGATGAACCGGGTGCCCTTGTGGTCGAAGGTCCGGTACGTGTCGCCGAAGGCGGCCGTGAAGTTGTCGATCCTGCCGCCCATGACCTCGTGGTTGCCGGGGACGTAGTGGTACGGCAGCTCGCCGCCGAGCTCCTCGTCCAGGATCCGCCTGGCCAGCGCGAAGTCCTCGGGCGAGGCCTCGTCCACCAGGTCACCGTTGATGACCAGGAAGTCGGGCCGGGCCGCCTTGATCTCGCGCAGCGTGCGCCGGGCGTTCCTGACGATGTCGCTGTCGGGGTCCCTGGCCACGAACTGGGCGTCCGACATGACCGCGAACCGCCACGGCATCGCCGCCACGTCCGCCCTGACCACCGGGTCGGCGACCCTGGGCGCCTGGGGCGCGGACACCGGCGGCGTCACCTTGGCCACCAGCCCGTCGATGACGATCTCGTTGGTGTACGTCGCCTCCGCCTTGGTCTCGGCCACGTAGAAGCGCCGGAGCTTGAGCGGGTGGTTGACGCCCGCGGGCACGGCGAACTCGACGTACCTCCAGCCGGTCCACGTCAGGTACGGGCCGCGCAGGATCTGCGACTGCCCGAGCGCGTCGTAGAACTCCAGGCTGGGCCACTCGCCCTTGCCGGTGGAGTGGATCCACAGCCCGAACGCCCGCGGCTGCCCGTCCACCACGATCTGGCGCGGCGGGTTGGCGTAGGCGGCGCGCGTGGCGGTCGACTGGGTGAAGTCGTACGACAGTTTGAGCCCGCCGCCGGTCTGGCCGGGCGCGGCCGACAGGGAGCCGGTGGCGCGGGCCGCGGCGAACGTCCAGGTGGCGGCGTCCTCGAAGTCGGCGACCGGCCTCTCCTCGAACCCCACGGTCACCGGCACGGCCGCGCTGATCGTGCCGACCTTGGCGGTGATGAGCCCGGAGGCGGTGTCCTGCTTGGCCGTGACGGTGAAGGCGCCCTGGTCGGTGGCGGTGACCTCGAACAGGTTCCGGTCGTAGTCGAGGGTGAGGTCGGCCGGCTCGACGGGGGCGGAGTTGCCGTTGCGGTCGTAGCCGACCACGCCGAAGGCGGCAGTGCCGCCGGCGCCGGCCAGGCCGAGCCGGTCGGCGGTCATGCCGAGGCGCTGGAGCGGCTGCAGCACGGTCAGCTCGATGGCGCCCTCGGCCTCGCCCTCGGAGGCGGTGACGGTGGTCTGGCCGGGGACGAGGGCGTGGAACCTGCCGTCGCGGACGACGCCGTGGACGGCCGGGGCGGCGCGCCACTTCGGGGTTCCTTCGGCGGGGCCGTACGTCTCGTCGTACCCGGCGGCGGTCAGCCGCCTGGTGAGGCCGGGGAAGACGCGCTCGGGGCGGCCGCCGGCGACGGGCCCGCCGCCGGGGGCGCGGCCGGGGTCGGTCGCGGTCTCCACCCAGAAGCCCTTGAGGCGGCCGCTGCCCTCGGGCGCGTAGAGCGCCAGGCCGTTGGGGACGTGGCGCTCGCCGCCGTCGGACGGGCTGTTCTCGACCTGTGCCTCGGCGGAGCCCGGCTCGCGGGCCAGCATGGTGGACGAGCCGCCGCCGTCGAGGTTGAGCGCGTCGGCGGCGCCGAGCTCGACCATCATCTCGGCGAGCTCGTCGAGGGTGACGCCGCGGCTGTCGGCCTGGCGGCCGTCCACGGTGAGCAGGTACATCTTCCGGCCGTCGGCGGAGAAGCCGACGGCGGTGCGCGGGTGGGCGGCCGGGTCGGCCGACTTCTGGACGACGCCGTCCTTGACCAGCACCCAGTTGCCGCCGACGGCCGCCTTGACGGCGCCGCCGTCGGAGGCCTTCGGCTGGTACTTCACGTCGACGCGGTCGCCGGCCCTGAGCGCCGACAGCGCGGCCGCCCCGGCGTCGCGGCCGAGCAGGATCGTGGACCCGGCCGGGATCGGGCCGCCGCCGGCGGCGTCGCGCACCTCGGTGACCACGCCGCCGGCCAGGACGACCTCGGTGACGGCGGTGGCGCCCTCGACGGTGCGGGCCCGGTCGTAGGAGCCCCACAGCGGCGTGAACAGGCCGACGCCGTCGGGCTGGATGAGCTGGTTGAACTGGGTGAGCGCGATCGGCGCGCCGCCGGCGGGCGTGGCGGTGCCCTCGAAGTACATCGTGAGCACGCGCCCCACGCCGTCGGCGGTGACGGCGACCGCCTTGTCGTGGCCGGCGACCGGCGACTGGATCAGCTCGCCGTCGCGTACGCCGATGCCCTGGGCGGCGCCGGAGCGGTTGATGTCGAAGAAGTCGCCGTTGACCGCCGCGACGGCGCGGGAGCGCCTGGCGGGCCCGGACAGCGGCTCGGTCCTGGACACCTCGCCGGAGAACACGTAGTCGGCCCTGGCGCTGCCGAGGTCGGCGGTGAGGGCGTCCGCGCGCAGCCAGCCGAGCGCGTCGTAGGTGTCGAAGGAGGTCAGCGAGATGCCCGGCGCCACCGGCCGGGTCGTCTTCGCCGTCTCCAGCCGCTGCTGCCCGGCGGCGTTCCGGGCCAGCAGCGTGGACGGCGGCGGGTAGGAGGAGGCCGCGAGCGCGTCCTCGGCGGGGGATGCGGGGTCGGCCTGCGCGGGCGAGCCGGTTAGGGCCAGAGGGCCTAACGCGAGCGCGGCGGCGGTCAGCAATCGGAGGGTCTGCACGACCGAACTCAATCGCTCGCGGATAAATCTTTCAAGACCGAAGGATGACCTAAAAGAAAACTTCAGATCATGCTGGGTTCTTCACCCTGGTCAGGCGGTCGAGCGCCTCACGGTAGGGCGGGTCGAGCCAGTAGTCGGAGTGCCAGCGCGCCGCCGGCGGCGGCTGCCCTGGGCCGGGCCTGAGTGGGTCCCAGCAGAACCGGTCGACCGGGTCGCCGGCCTCCCGGCCCCTGCCGCTGAAGGGGTCGACGCGGCGGAACACCGGCCCGCCGATGGGGTCGCTCAGCCGGTACAGGTTGTACCACTCGACGGAGTCGCGTACGGCGGTCAGGCCGGGGGTGCCGAAGTAGGCGGGGAAGAAGGCGGCGTACAGGCGGCGCAGCGGTGAACCGTGGGTGAGCAGGCCGACCCGCCGCCGCAACTCGGGGCCCAGCTGCAGGACGAGGGCGGCGGCGATCACACTGCCCTGGCTGTGCCCGGAGAGGACCACCTGGTCCCGTTCGGTCCTGGCCAGCCGGCCGACGCGGGCCATCAGCTCGGGGACGACGCGCTCGGTGTAGCAGGGCGGGGCGAGCGGGTGAACCGCGCGGGGCCAGAACGTGCACACGTCCCACAGGATCCCGACCGTCCTGCGCAGCCGCGAGTCGTGGTACGTCCGCCGCCCGACCAGCACCATCCCCACGACCACCGCCACCATGGCCCAGCTGCCCGCCGCGGCGGCCACGCCGGCGAGCCCGCCGTCGGGGGACACGAGGCGCAGCCGCTCGATCGCGGTGACGGCGGCGAACCCGGCCACGCCGAGCCCGGTGAGGACCGCCAGCACGAGCCCGGCGCGGTCGGTGAGGGCGGCGAGCGCCCACTTGGCGGCCACGGCGCCGCTGTGCCGCTCGCCGTAGTAGTGCGCCAGCCGCGGCGCGAGCCGCCCCGCCTCGGCCATGCGCGCCAGGTGCAGGACGATCCCCACGGCGAGCGCGCCGAGCAGGAGAAGCGGCACCAGGGCGGCCGTCCACCAGACGGCGTCGTCGAGCACGATCGCCCGGTCGAGCGGGCCCGGGTCGGACGGGGTTCCCGGCCTGCCGAGGAACATCGCGGTCCAGAAGAGCACGCCGAGCGTCAGCACGTTGGCGGCCCCGGCCGCGGCCACGAGCGCGAACCACCCCGCCATCCCGCCGAGCGCCCGCCTCCCGGCGCCGCTCCCCCGCGGCCGGTCCATGATCGCCAGTGTCGCGGTGGCGATCAGGACGAACAGGCCGAGCCCGAGCGTGATCACGTACTGGATCGTTCCGACGCCGACACCCGGCAGCTGGGCGCCCGGCGCGCCGGGACCCAGGCCGGTCATGGCCAGCGCGATCGTGGCGGTGAAGACCAGCGGCGCGGCCGCGCGCAGGGCCCGGCACGCGCCGCCGAGCCAGGCCGGGCTGCGCGCGCCTGAGTGGGGGTCGAGCCGCCGCGCCGTCGCCGGCAGCACGACCAGCACCGCCGCGACGACCTGCACCGCCCCGTTGGCGACGGTGAGCCAGAACCCGCGCGGCGTGCCCGCGAACGGCGCCGACACGGCCGCCCCGATGGTGGCCAGCGCGAACGCCACGTGCACGACCCGCAGCCGCCACACCGGCGCGCCGCCGTGCCAGAGCCGCGGCCGGGCCAGCGGCACCCCGGCGCGCGATCCGCCGTCGGGCGGCACGACGACCTGCTCGTCCCGCTTCCACGTACGCCGCCCGAGCCACCACAGCAGCACGACGACCAGGAACGGCGCCATCGCGGTGACCGCCAGCCGCTTCGACGGCTCCGCGCCCCACGCCGCGCCGAGCCAGTGGAGCCACAACGGCGCTCCGGCGCGGTCGCACGCCCGCCCCGCCGCCGTGCACTGCCACCCCACGAGGTCGACGGACGCGCGCGTGACCGCGCCGACGAGGGTGCCGGTGAGCAGCAGCGCGAACAGCCGCAGCGCCGCCTCGGTGGCGTGCCGCAGCCGCACGCCGCGCGCCGGCCTGGGGAGCATGAAGTAGGACAGGTTGGCCAGCGAGAACGGCAGCAGCGGCAGCCAGAGCGCGATCGCCCGCCCGCCGGAGGTGAGACCGCCCCACGCGTAGGCCTCCCGCCGCCGCGCGCCGGGCACGTCGGCGTCGCCGCCGACCGGCCGCCCCTCCGGCCACCAGCGCCGGTAGAACCCGGTGACGCCGTCGCCGGCGACCCGGCGCGGGTGGGGGTGGTTGAGCGTGTGCTGCGGCGGGGTGCCGGAGACGCCGTGCACCCGGAGTTCCGTCACGCCGCCGCAGGTCTCGTCGAGGAATCCGTCCATGGCCCCAGGATCGTGGACGGTTCGAGGACACGTACAGTAGTTGTCCGATTACGATTTGGTGGCGCCCGCGGTGAGTCCGGTGACGAGGTGCCGCTGCACCAGCAGGAAGACCACGCCGGCCGGGATGGCGATGAGCACCGCGGAGGCCGTCATCAGCCCCCAGTCCGACCAGTGCTGGCCGATGAACTGCTGCAGCCCCACCCCCAGCGTGCGCTTGTCCTCCTGGGTCATGAACACGGTGGCGTAGCCGACCTCGCCCCAGGCGGTCATGAAGCAGTAGAACGCCGTCACCGCGACGCCGGGCCTGGCCAGCGGCAGCACCACCCGCCAGAACACCCCGAACGGCGTCAGCCCGTCGACCATCCCCGCCTGGTCGATCTCGACCGGGACGGTGTCGAAGTAGCTCTTCATCATCCAGGCGCAGAACGGCACCGCGATCGTCATGTACGCGACCACCAGCCCGGGGATCTGGTTGAGCAGCCCGAGCCCGGCCATCAGGTTGTACAGCGGGACGATGAGGATGGCCACCGGGAACATCTGGGTGATCAGCAGCAGCCACATGACCGAGCGGTGGCCGGGGAAGCGGAAGCGGCTGACCGCGTACCCGGTGGTGGCGGCCAGGAACACCCCGGCCACCATGGTCAGCCCGGCGGTCAGCACGCTGTTGAGCAGCCACTGCGGGAACTGCGTGGCCGTCAGCACCCGCGCGTAGTTGTCGAGCGAGGAGTCGTCGAACAGCCGCAGCTCGGCCGACAGCCAGCCGTCGCGCGGCTTGAGCGAGGTCAGCACCAGCCACACCACCGGGAACAGGCTGATCGCGACCGCGAGCAGCAGCCCGGCGTGCAGGCCGATCGAGGCGAGGGGGCCGCGTTCGCCCCTGCGCCGGGTCACCACGGGTCTCCTTGCGAGCGCAGCGTCCTGCGGTAGCCGACGGCCATCACGACCAGCATGACCAGGATGATCACGCCCCAGGCGGCCGAGCCGGAGTAGTTGCGGATGCCGGTGAACGCCTCGCGGAAGGCGTAGGTGACCAGGATCTCGGTCTCGGTGCCCGGTCCGCCTCTGGTGACGAGGAAGATGATGGGGAACATGTTGAAGGTCCAGATCGTGCCCAGCAGGATCACCGTGGACGACACCTGGCGCAGCCCGGGCAGGGTGATGGCCAGGAACCGCTGCCAGGGGCTCGCGCCGTCGACCTCGGCGGCCTCGTACAGCTCGGCGGGGATCGACTGCAGGCCGCCGAGCAGGGCCACCATCATGAACGGCACGCCGATCCACACGTTGACCACGACCACCGCGATCTTGGCCGTGGTGGGGTCGTCGAGCCAGCCCACGCCCCCCAGCCCGGCCAGCTTGAGGAAGCCGTTGATGACGCCGTAGTCGCTGTTGTAGAGGTAGCGCCAGATGAAGGCGGCCACGAACGCCGGCACCGCCCACGGCAGGATCAGCAGCACCCGGTAGACGGAGCGGAAGCGCAGCCGGCGGTTGAGCATCACGGCCAGGCCCAGGCCGATGCCGTAGTGGGCGGCCACGCACGCCACCGTCCAGATCACCGTCCA
>DASUCK010000421.1:0-17412 GCA_036276095.1 Nonomuraea sp.
CCGGTCAGCACCCCGGCGCCCCACGCCGCCCGCCTCGCCCGGCGAAGACGCGGTGTGGGGGTGGTCAGGAGCGGGAGCGGTGGCGGGAGTCGCGGCCGAGGAGCCAGCCCACTGCGACGCCCGCGAGGGCGATGCCCGCTCCCATGCCGAACGACGCCAGCGTGATCCACGGGCGCGTCTCGGCGTGCGGCTTGGGCGGCCGTTCGTAGACGGCGCCGCCGCGAGCCGCGTCCGCGCTGGAGCGCCCGGCCGCCGCCGGACCCTGAACTGCGGCTGCCACGGGAACGGGAGCCAGGCCGGGCGGTGTGGATACGCCGGCGGCCCCGTCCGCGCCGGGCGCGGCAGGATACGCGGCGGACGGTTCGGCGGTGGCGTGGAGGTGGGATTCGAGGGTGGTGAAGAACTCGGTGGCGGTGCGTCTGGCGGCGGAGGAGAGCAGGCGCTGGCCCACGCCGGCGATCATGCCGCCGATCACCGCCTCGGCGTCGTAGTCGACGCGGGTCGCGCCGTCCAGCTCGGTCAGGCGGACCTGTACGGTCGCCTCCACCGTTCCCGGCGCGCCCTGCCCGCGCGCCTTGAGGATGAGGCTCTCAGGGGCGAGCGGGTCGGACAGGGCGACCTCGCCGTGGTAGACGCCTTTCAGTGAGGCGACACCGGCGTTGACGGTCATCCGGTACGTGTCCGCCCCGGTCTCCTCCAGCCGCTCGCATCCGGGAATGGTGCGTACGAGCACCTCCGGGTCGTGGAACGCCGCCCACAACCGGTCCCTCCGTACGCCGATCACCGCGCTGCCCGCCACTTTCATGCCGCCACTCTAGGCACCCGCGCCCACCCGGATAAGGGCAACACCTGACAGAGGCGCCCCGCGTCGGCGATGTGACCAAGGTCGCATCCCATTGCTCTACAGCATGTAGTACTACTTCAAGTAGACGAACTACAGCCTGTAGAGCTCAGGAGTCGACGGGACGATGGACGCACTTGACCTGGCACGGTGGCAGTTCGGGGTGACCACCGTGTACCACTTTCTGTACGTTCCCCTGACCATAGGTCTGGGGATCTTCGTGGCCGGCCTGCAGACGGCCTGGCACCGCACGGGGAAAGAGCACTACGTGAAGCTCACGAAGTTCTTCGGGAAGCTGTTCCTGATCAACTTCGCCATGGGCGTGGTGACCGGCATCGTGCAGGAGTTCCAGTTCGGCATGAACTGGAGTGAATACTCCACGTTCGTCGGGGACGTCTTCGGGGCGCCGCTGGCGATGGAGGCGCTGCTGGCCTTCTTCATGGAGTCCACGTTCCTGGGGCTGTGGATCTTCGGCTGGGACAGGCTGCCCAAGAAGGTGCACCTGGCGTGCATCTGGGCGGCGGCCATCGGGTCGAACCTGTCGGCGTACTTCATCCTGGCCGCGAACGCCTGGATGAAGCACCCGGTCGGGTACGAGGTCGTGGACGGCAAGGCCAGGATGACGGACCTGTGGGCGGTGCTGACGAACTCGACCGCGCTGGCCCAGGTGCCGCACGTGATCGCGGGGGCGTTCGTGGTGGCGGGCGGGTTCGTGCTGGCCGTGTGCGGCTACTGGATGATCAGGAAGAACGCGCCCATGTGGCGGAGCGCGGCACGCGGCGCGCTGGTGATGACGGCGATCGCGGGGGCCGTCGTCGCGGGCACCGGCGACCTGTCGGGCAAGCTCCTGTACGAGCAGCAGCCCATGAAGCTGGCCGCCGCAGAGGGCCTGGAGCGCGACACCGCGGGCGCCGGGTTCAGCATCGCGCCTGGCATCGAGATCCCCATGGTGCTGAGCCTCCTGGCCACCAACGACCCCGACGCCACCGTCCAGGGCATGGACGACCTGCAGCGGCGCTTCGAGCAGGAGTTCGGCCCCGGCGACTACCGGCCCGACCAGCCGGTCGTGTTCTGGTCGTTCCGGCTCATGATCGGCTTCGGGATGGCCACGGTGGGGCTGTCGGTGCTGGGGCTCTGGCTGACCCGCCGCAGGCGGGAGTTCCCGCGGTGGTTGTCGCGGGCGTTCCTGCTGGCGCTGCCGTTGCCGGTGGCGGCGGCGATCTCGGGCTGGCTGCTGAGCGAGATCGGCCGCCAGCCGTGGACGGTCGCCGGCGAGCTGCTGACCGCCGCCAGCGTGTCGCCCGGGGTGACGCTCGCCGAGGTGGCTCTGTCGCTGTCGCTCTTCACGGTGGTGTACGGCGTGTTCACGGTGGCCGAGGCCGTGCTGCTGGCCCGGCACGTCCGCCGGGGCGTCGAGGAGCCCGCGCCCGTCCCCGCGGCCGGGCCGCGCGAGCCGCAGCTGATGTACTGAGAGGCGCACGACAATGATCGATCTGTGGTTCGTCATCATCGCCTTCCTCTGGACGGGCTACTTCGTGCTGGAGGGCTTCGACTTCGGCGTCGGCCTGCTGGCGCCGGTGGTCAGCGGCAACGCCGACGAGCAGCGGCAGAGCCTGCAGACCATCGGCCCGCTGTGGGACGGCAACGAGGTGTGGGTGATCACCGCGGTGGGCGCCATGTTCGCCGCCTTCCCCGCCTGGTACGCGGGCGTGTTCAGCACGTTCTACCTGCAGGTCGT
Organism: Nonomuraea sp.; assembly: GCA_036276095.1. Taxonomy (GTDB): domain Bacteria; phylum Actinomycetota; class Actinomycetes; order Streptosporangiales; family Streptosporangiaceae; genus Nonomuraea. The sequence continues at coordinate 2,580 of DASUCK010000421.1, forward strand.
GCTCATCCTGGTCGGCCTCGTCGTGCGCGGCGTGGGCCTGGAGTGGCGGAGCAAGGTGCGCGACCCGCGCTGGTGCGACGTGGGCATCATGGCGGGCAGCGGGCTGGCGGCGTTCCTGTGGGGCGCGGTCTTCGCCGACCTGCTGTTCGGCAGCGCGCCCGCGGCCGCGCTCGGCGGGGCGTACACGCTGGCGGTGTCGGCGCTGCACGGCGCGGTGTTCCTGGCGCTGAAGACCACCGGCCGGGTACGCCGCCGCGCCCGCCTGGCCGCCCTGACCCTGGGCGCCGTGGCGATCCCGGTGGGGGTGTTCGCGCTGTCGGCCCTGGGCACGGCCCCGGCGCTGGCGGCCATGGCGGCGCTGGCCGCGGCCACGGCGCTGAGCTGGCGGCGCCGGGAGGGGTGGGCGTTCGCGGCCACGGCGGCGGCGATCGTGCTGACCACGCTGGCGGTCTTCATGGAGCTGCGGCTGCGGCCGCTGCCCGGCCTGACGCTGGCGGAGGCGGCCTCGGGGCCGTACACGCTGACGATGCTGAGCTGGATCGGGCTGGTCGCGCTGCCGTTCGTGCTGGTCTACCAGGGGTGGACGTACTGGGTGTTCAGGAAGCGGGTACGGCCCGCCGTCCACTAGGGCGCGGGCGCGCCGCCGAGGTAGAGCCGGCCGAGGCGCGGGTCGGCGGCGAGATCGCGGGCCGGGCCGGAGATGTGCACCCTGCCGAGGTCGAGCACGCAGCCGACGTCGGCCATCTCCAGGGCCCGGCGGGCGTTCTGCTCCACGAGCAGCACGGCGACGCCGGCCCTGCGCATGAGGTCGATCCGGTCGAAGACGACCTGGGTGTTGCGCGGGTCGAGGCCCATGGACGGCTCGTCCAGCAGCACCACCTTGGGCTCCAGCATGAGGGCGCGGGCGAACTCGACCTGCTTCTGCTGGCCGCCGGACAGCAGGCCGGCCAGGCTCCCCCACCGCTCGGCCACGACAGGGAACAGCTCCTTGACGGCCTCGACGCGCTCGTTCAGCCGGGCCTGGTCGCGCACGGTGAAGCCGCCGAGCCGGACGTTCTCGGCCACGGTCATCTCGCGGAAGACGCTGTGGCCCTGGAGCACGTGGGCGAGGCCGAGGCCGAGCAGGCGCTGCGGCGACAGCCCGGTCACCTCCCGCCCGGCCAGCGCCACGCGACCCGACCGGGGGGCGAGCAGGCCGCTGGCGACCTTGAGCGCGGTCGACTTGCCGGCGCCGTTCGGGCCGACGAGGCAGACGACCTCGCCGGCGCGCACGGTGACGGTCAGGCCACGCAGCACCGGCGCCGCCCTGCCGTAGCCGGCGACGACGTCCTCCAGGGACAGCACGGTCTCCCGGGACGGCACGGACTCTCGGGACAGCGCGGACTCAGACACCGAGATACGCCTCCAGCACCCGCGGGTCGTCCCTGATCACGGACGGCGGCCCGGCGGCGATGGGCGCCCCGCGGTCGAAGACGACGACGTGGTCGCACATGCCCATCACCATGTCCATGTTGTGCTCGACGACGAGGAACGTGCGGCCCTCGGCGTTGAGGTCGCGGACGAGCGTGACGATCCGGTCGATCAGCGCCGGGTTGACGCCGCCGGCGGGCTCGTCGAGCAGCACCAGCTCCGGCTCGGCCATGAGCACCGCGGCCAGTTCCAGGAGCTTCTGCTGGCCGTAGGACAGGTCGCGGGCCTCGGCGTCCTCCAGGTGCTCGATGCCCATGCGGCGCAGCCAGTGGCGGGCGCGCTCGACCTCGCCCCGGTCGCGCAGCCCGGCCAGCAGCTCGCGCAGGCGGGTGCGGCGGACGGCGACCAGCATGTTCTCCAGCACCGTCATGCGCGGGAAGACCCGGCACAGCTGGAACGTGCGGCCGATGCCGGCGTGCGCGACGCGGTGGGGCGAGTGGCCGGTGATGTCGCGGTCGCGGTGGTACACGCGGCCGGCGTCCGGCCTGACCAGGCCGGTGATCAGGTTGAAGAACGTGGTCTTGCCGGACCCGTTCGGCCCGATCAGGCCGTTGATCTCGCCGTCGCGCAGCTCGACGGTGACGCCGTCCACGGCCAGCACGCCGCCGAACGCCTTGCTCAGCCCCTCCGTACGCAGCGAGCTCATCGGGCCGCCCCCTGGAGGCGCTGCTCGGCGGTCTCGTCCGGGATGGACGGCCCGGCGCGGCGCCGCCGGAACGCCGCCAGGATGCCGTCCGGCATGAACAGCACGACCAGGACGAGCACCAGCCCGGTCGCGGTCAGGTGGATCTGCGTCTCGCCGAGCGCGATGAGGAAGTACTCCCCCGCCGGGGCCACGATGAGCGCGCCGAGCAGCGGCCCGTACAGGTGGCGCACGCCGCCGAGCAGGCTCATGAGCACCATGAACGAGCCGATGAGGATGGAGAAGACGAAGATCGGGTCGAGGCTGCCGAACCAGAGCGCGTAGAGCCCGCCGGCCAGCGCCACGAACAGGGCGGACAGGGCGAACGCCGCCACCTTGTACGCCCCGGTGGGCACGCCGAGCGACTCGGCCTTGTCCTCGTCCTCCCTGATCGCCCGCAGGCCGGCGCCGAAGCGGGAGCGGGAGACGTACCACCAGGACACGAGCGCGACGGCGAGCAGCGCCAGGAACAGGTGGAAGAACACGAGGTGGGTCTGGCCGCGGTGGAGACCGGGGAACGGCGAGGGCACCTGGAGGCCGGTGGAGCCGCCGGTGAGCGAGCGCCAGCCCTGCACGACGAGGTTCGTCATGGACACCAGCGCGATCGACACGATCACGAACGACGCGCCGCGCACCCGCACCGCCGCGACGCCGACCGCCACGGCGAACGCCGTCACCGCCAGCGACGACACGAGCAGCGCCGCGGTCCACGGCAGGCCGGCGCGGACGACGAGCAGGCCGGTGCCGTACGCGCCGAGGCCGAAGAACGCCGAGTGGCCGAGGGAGACGTAGCCGGTGAAGCCGCCGAGGAGGTTCCAGGAGGTGGCCATGGCGGCGTACATGACGGTGAGGGCGCCGGCGTACACGAGGTAGTAGTTCGGGACCAGCCACGGGTAGGCGATCGCCAGCGCGGCGACCAGCGGCGGCAACCCTCTAGAAGCGATGCGCAAGCCGGCCTCCGAAGAACCCCTGGGGGCGCGCGAGCAGGGTCAGGAAGAGGAAGACGTAGAACATGATCGTGGCCCAGGTGGCGTCGACGGTGACCAGCACGAGCCCCTCGACCACGCCGAGCAGGACGGCGGCCAGCGCCGCGCCGAGCACGCTGCCGAGGCCCCCGACGACGATGACGGCCATGAGCTTGCCGATCCACACCCAGTGCGAGGCGGGGAAGAACGGCGTGATCAGCGCCAGCACCGTGCCGCCGACGGCGGCGGTGGCCAGGCCCACGCCGAAGCCGTACCCGGCGACGCGCTCGGTCTGGACGCCGACCAGCCGGGCGGCCTCCCGATGCTGGATGGTGGCCCGCAGCGCCTGGCCGAACCGGCTCTTGACGAGCACGGCGAACAGCGCCCCGAGCGTGGCCGCGGCCACCCCGAAGGCGATGATCTTGTCGTACGGGAGGTGCACGCCGGCGATCGTGAGCGACCGCGTGGCGTACTCCATGCTGACCGACTTGTACGACCCCGTGTAGAAGGTGCCGAGCAGCCCCTCGATCGTCAGCGCGATCCCGAACGTGAGCAGCACCGACATCATCGCCAGGTTCTCCGGCGCGAGCCGGGCGACGAGCAGCCGCTGCACCGCCACGCCGAGGGCGAAGAACAGCGGCACGGTCAGCGGCAGCGCCAGGAACGGGTCGAGGCCGAGCGTGGTGTGCACGGTGTAGGTCAGGTAGGCGGCCAGGAACAGGAACGCCGGGTGCGCCACCATGACCACCCGCATGACGCCGAAGTACAGCGACAGGCCCGCGGCGAGCAGCGCGTACAGCCCGCCGGTCAATACGCCCAGGGCCAGCCCCTGCAGGAGGAGGCTCACCATTCCCGCTTCGGGTAGACGAGGTCGGCGGTCTTGGCGTTCCCGGGGAGGACGATCTCGATCTTGCCGTTGACGTACTGCTGGATCATGTGCGCCTGCTCCGGCCTGCCCTGGTCGTCGAACGACAGCGGCCCCACGACCGTGTCGAACGTGCCCTGCCTGACGTGGTCGGCCAGCTTGCCCTGGCATGCGGGGGTGGGGTCGACGCACTTGACCGCGGCGACGGCGGCCTCGACGATCTGGCCGACGGTGTAGCCGTTGGCGATGTCCTCGTTGGCCGCGCCGCCGAACATCTCCTGGTGGCGCTTGACCATCTCCTGGTTGCCGGGGAACGTCGCGGTGGCCGACCACCCGACCGGTGACAGCACGTGCTCGGCCGCGCCCTGCACCGCGCCGGGAAACTCCGGCAGCGTCGGCCCGGTCGAGAACGCGGCCAGCCTCGGCTGCACCTTGAGCTCCTGCAGCGCCCGCACCAGGCCCACGGAGTCCTCGAACTGGGTGCCGCCGACCACGATGTCCGGCTTCGCGGCGGCGATCTTGGCGGCGATGGGCGCGAAGTCGGTGGTCTCCGGCGGGTAGACCTCGTCGACGACCGTCCTGACGCCGGCCGCGGCCAGCTTGTCGCGCAGCCCGTACGCGGTGCCCTGGGCGAAGGGGTCGTCGAGGCTCGCGTACGCGGCCGTCCTGGGCCGCTGGCCGGCCGGGAGCTTGAGAAGGTAGTCGGCCAGGTAGTTGTAGTGGTCGTCGGCGATCGCCGGGGCGGCGTAGAACAGGCGCGTGAAGCCCTGCTCGAAGACCTCCTTGGCGGCCCCGGCCGGCTCGACGAACAGCATGCCGTACGACTCGGCGACCTTGGCCGCGGGAATCACCAGCCGCGAGGAGAACGGCCCGAACACCAGGTTGACCTTGTCCTGGGTGATGAGGGACTCGTAGTCGGAGCTGACCCGGTTGGGGTCGGAGGCGTCGTCCCGGAAGATCAGCTCGACCTTCCTGCCGAGCAGGCCGCCCCTGGCGTTGACCCGGTCGGCCCACACCTGGTAGCCCTCCTGGATGCCCTTGCCGGGCTCGGAGAAGTCGCCCGTGAGCGGGAGCGAGATGCCGATCCGCACCGGCCCCGGCGCCTGGCCCGGCGACTGGGCGGCGGCCCCGGGCTCGTCGGTCTTCGCGCAGGCGGTCAGCGCCAGCACGCATATCGAGATGGTCGTCAGGCCCTTGAGAACTCTTGCCATCGAGGGATCCCCCGTCTGGAGAGGCCATACGTAAGCGCTTTCGCAAGCGCTTTCGGCTACGATTACACGGGAGCCAGCTCCGGACAAGGGGGGTTCGCATGTCCGATCGGCCGCCCCGGCTCGTAGACGTCGCCAAGGCCGCCGGAGTCTCCCTCGCCACGGCCTCGCGGGCCATGACCGGCAGCACCGGCGTGAGCCCGCGGGTGGCCGCCCACGTGCAGGCCATCGCCACCGAGGTCGGCTACGTCCCCAACAGCCACGCGCGGGCGCTGGCCGGCGGTCAGGCGTCCATGGTCGGCCTGATCGTCCACGACGTCGGCGACCCCTACTTCGGCGAGATCGCCCGCGGCGTGCTGCGCGAGACCGAGAGCCTGGGCTACCTGGCGCTGATCAGCCAGACCGAGCGCGACCCCGGCGCCGAGCTGGCCAGGATCCGGGCCCTGCGCGCCCACCGGGTGACCCGCATCGTGCTGGCCGGGTCGGGCTACATCGAGGCGGCGACCGCGGCCGAGATCGCGGCCGACATCGCGGCCGAGGTGCGGTCGTACACCGCGGCCGGGGGGCGCGTCGCGGTCATCGGCCGCCACCACCTGCCGGTCGACGCCGTGCTGCCGGACAACGCCGGCGGCGGGGCCACGCTCATGCGGCACCTGCTCGGCCTGGGCCACCGGCGCATCGGCGTGGTGGGCGGCCCGGCCAACCTGACCACGGTGGAGGACCGGCTGGCCGGGCTGCGGACCGCGTACGGAGCGGCCGGGCTCGACTGGAGCGCGGTGCCGGTCGTCCACGGGGACTTCACCAGGGAGGGGGGCGCGGCGGCGACCGCGCGGCTCATGCGCTCACGTCCCGGCCTGACGGCGTTGATCGCGCTGAACGACCCGATGGCCGTGGGCGCGCTGTCCTGGCTGCTCCGCAACGGGCGGCGGGTGCCGGAGGAGATCTCGGTGGCGGGGTTCGACGACGTGCCGACGGCCCAGGACGTCTACCCGGCGCTCACGACGGTCCGCCTGCCGATGGTGGGCATGGGCAAGCAGGCTCTGGAACTGGTGCTCAAGCCGGCCGCGTCCCGGCCGCGGCGGCGGCGTACGCGGCACGAGCTCGTCGTGCGCGCCTCCACCGCCCCGCCGCCGAACCGCTGACCCGGGGCGATCAGCTGGGCGCCGGCGTCTGGGAGACGCGGTGGTCGGTCAGGTGCAGGTCTCCGTTGAGCTGCGGGCGCAGGAGCTCCAGGACCTCCAGGGGGCCGAGCACGGTCCAGCGGGGGCCGACCAGGTGCGGGTTGTACTCAGGCGCCCGGTCCATCCACTCGTCCTTGAGCTTCTCGGACTTGAACGTGTTGACGAAGAACTCGCCGTCACCGGTCTTGCAGTACCCCGTACGCACCTCATCGGCGTCGACCTGCATCTTCGGCTCGCAGCCGACCTTGGCGGAGAGCTGCTCGACGGTGAGCGGGGCGGCGTTGGCGGGCTGGTTCTTGCCTGCTGCGACGTAGTCGCTGTCCTTCCCGATGGACTGGGAACAACCGGCGACCAGTCCGGCCAGCAGCGCGAAAGCGGCCAGACGTGGAAATGTCGTCATGTGCGGAGGTACGCAGCGGTCGCCGCGCCGGTTCAGCGGCATACCCCGCCGGTTCGGCCGGCCCGTCCGGGAGTCCTGCCGTTCAGCGGAGGATGGCGCAGCCGCGGGCGGCGAGCCGGCGCAGAACCGGCGGGTCGCCGTCGAGCTTGTTCCAGCGCAGGTCGAGCTTCTCCAGCGCGGGCAGCTCGGCCAGGGTGTCCGGCAGGTCGCGCAGGCGGTTGTTCCGCAGGTCGAGGTGGGTGAGGGCGGGCGGGAGCGCGGCGGGCAGCGCGCGGACGCGGTTGTTGCGCAGGTCGAGCAGCCGCAGCTCGCCGAGCCGGGCGACCGCGGCGGGCAGGGCGGTCAGCCGGTTGCCGCTGAGGTGCAGCTCGCGCAGCCGGCCCAGGCCGCCGATCGACTCGGGCAGCTCCTCCAGGCGGTTGCCGTAGAGGCGCAGCTCCACGAGGGCGGACATGGCGCCGATGGTGTCGGGCAGGCGCGTGAGGCGGTTGTCGGTGAGGTTGAGGTAGGCCAGCCGGTCGAGCCGCCCGATCGAGGCCGGGACCTCGGTGAGGAGGTTGTCGCTCGCGTAGAGGTAGTCGGTGAGGTGAAGGTCGCCCAGCTCCGGCGGGAGCGCGGCCAGGCGGTTGTGGCCGAGGTCGAGCATGCGCAGCCGGGTCAGCCCGCCCACGGCCGCCGGGACCTCGGTGAGGGAGTTCTCGGCGAGGTTGAGCGATCGGAGCCCGGCCAGCCTCCACAACGCCGGCGGCACGCCGGTCAGGCCGTTGGCGCCGGCCGAGAGGTGCCGGAGCGTCGCGGGGAGCCGGTCGGGGAGCGCGGCGAGGCGGTTGCCGTACAAGGAGAGGGTCTCCAGGCGCGGCGGGCAGGCGGGGACGGCCGTGAGCGCGTTGCCGTCGAGGTGCAGCGCCCGCAGGGCGGCCAGCCCGGACAGGTCGGGCAGGTGCCGCACCCGGTTGCCGTCGAGCCGCAGCTCCTCCAGCGCGGTCAGCCCGGCCACCCACGACGGCACCTCAGTGATCGCGTTCCAGGCCAGGTCGACCAGTCGGACGTCGCCGCGGACGGCGGGGAAGGCCGTCAGGCCGGAGTCGGGGGCGCGCATGCCGGCGATCATCCCACGCCGCTCACGCCTCCCGGGACGAGCGCAGGTCGAAGAGCTCGGACGGCGAGATGGGCATGCGGTCGACGTCGAGGCCCTCGGCGTCCTCGACGGCCGAGGCGATGACCGCCGAGACCGGGATGACGCCGGCCTCCCCCGCGCCCTTGATGCCGAGCGGGTTGAGGGGGGACGGGGTCTCCAGGTGGGCGGTCTCCACGTGCGGGACCTCCGTCGCGTACGGCATCAGGAAGTCCATGAACGAGGCGTTGACGAGCTGGCCGTGCGGGTCGTAGACCATGCGCTCGTAGAGGGCGCCGCCGATGCCCTGGGCGACGCCGCCGTGGATCTGGCCCTCCACGATCATGGGGTTGATGAGGCGGCCGCAGTCGTGGACGACCGCGTACCTGACGACCTTGATCTCGGCGGTGTCGGGGTCGGTCTCGACGACGGCCGCGTGCATGCCCGACGCGAACGTCGACCGGATCGGCGAGTAGTAGTCGCGGCCCTCCAGGCCGGGCTCCTCCCCTTCGGCGACCGGCGGACGGTCGGGGGAGGCGGCGCCGGAGAACTGGGTGGCCTTGGCGGCCTCCTCGTCGAAGGCGTACCGGAGGGGGTTGGCCAGGACGGCGACCGTGGACAGCGGGACGGACGCCGACGGGGCGCCGGCGACGTGCACCAGGCCGTCGGTGATCCGCAGGTCGGCCGGGTCGGCCTCCAGGGCGTCGGCGGCGATGCGCAGCGCCTTCTCGCGCACCTTGCGGCAGGCCAGCGCGATGGCGTTGCCGCTGACGACGGCGGCGCGGGAGGCGAACGTGCCGACCGCGTACCCGAACCTGCGGGTGTCGCCGGTGACCACGCTGACCCGGTCGATGGGCACGCCCAGCTCGGTGGCGGCGATCTGGGCGAAGGCCGTCTCGTGGCCCTGGCCCTGGGAGGTGAGGCCCGTGGACACGTGCACGCGGCCGTCGGAGGTCACCTGCACGTGCCCGCCCTCGTACGGTCCGACGCCGGTGCCCTCCACGTAGCAGCCGATGCCGATGCCCCTGCCGGGCGCGCGTTCGAAGGAGTCCCAGCCGATCAGCTCCTTCACCAGGCGCAGCATCTCGGGGTAGTTCCCGCTGTCGTAGATCAGCGGCCGGCCGTCCTGGAAGGTCATCCTCTGGTCGTACGGGAACTCGTCCGGCTGGATGAAGTTCACCGCGCGCACCTCGGTGCGGTCCTTCCCCAGGTAGCGAGCGATCTTGTCCATGGTGCGCTCCATGCAGAACACGCCCTGCGGACGCCCCGCGCCCCGGTAGGGGGTGACCTGCACGGTGTTGGTGTAGACGGCGGTGAACTCGACCCGGTACGACCCGAGCTTGTACGGCCCGAGCAGCTGCGTCGACGTCACGATCGGCACGATGATCCCGTACGGCGTGTACGCCCCGTGGTCGTGCAGGATCGTCACGTCCAGCCCGAGGACGCGGCCGTCGTCGTCGAACCCGACGCGGACGTCCTGCACCTGCCCGCGCTCGTGGGCGGAGGAGATGAAGTGCTCGCGGCGGTCCTCGGCCCACTTGACCTCGCGCCCGAGCGTCATGGCCGCCCACGGCACCAGGATCTCCTCCGGCCACGGGTGCACGATCTTCACGCCGAACCCGCCGCCGACGTCGGGAGCGATCACCTCGACGTGCGGCAGCGGCAGGCCGAGCGCGGCGGCCACGGCCATGCGGACGCTGGTGGAGGTCTGGGTGCTGGAGTAGACGCGCAGGTCGCGGCCGTCCCAGCGGGCGTACACGCCGCGACCCTCCAGCGGCATGCTGGCGCTGCGCTCGATGTCGAGCCGGAAGGCCAGGGTGTGGGGCGCGGCCTCGATGGCCTCCCGCGCGCCGCGCCCGTCCGCGCCGGCGACCTCCTGGACGAGGTGGGCGCCGACGTTGCCGGGCACGTCCTCGTGCACGAGGTGGGCGCCGTGCACGGCCTCCGCCAGGCCGACGACCGGCTTCAGCGGCTCGTAGTCGACCTCGATGAGCGCGCAGGCGTCCTCGGCGGCGTACCGGTCGGCGGCCACGACCATGACCACCGGCTCGCCGACGTGCCGGACGACGTCCCTGGCCAGCGGGTAGGCGGTGCGGCCGTGGGTGAGCGCCGGGTGCGGGATGAGGAGCGGGAGCGGGCGGCCCACGCGTTCCGGCAGGTCCTCCCAGGTGTAGATCGCGACCAGGCCCTCGACGTCGAGGGCGCGGCCGACGTCGATGTCGCGGATGCGGGCGTGGGCGTGCGGGGAGCGGACGAACGCGGCGGCGAGCGCGTCGCGGCCGAGGTCGTCGAGGTAGCGTCCCTGGCCGGTGAGCAGCCTCGGGTCCTCCCGCCGCGCCACCGGCTCCCCGAACAGCCTCGTCGTCATGCTTCCTCCGGTACGCGCCGTCCGCGCGGCCTCGTCGTCACGCTTCCTCCGGTACGCGCCGTCCGCGCGGCCACGTGATCATGCTTCCTCCGCCAGCAGTTCCGCGGCCCGGTGGACGGCCTTGACGATGTTCTGGTAGCCGGTGCACCGGCACAGGTTGCCGGAGACGCCCTCCAGCACCTCCTCCTCGGTGGGGGCGGGGTTGTCCCTCAGCAGGGCGGTGACCGTGCAGAGGAAGCCGGGGGTGCAGAACCCGCACTGCAGCCCGTGGCACTCGGCGAACGCCCGCTGCACCGGCGACAGCTCCCCCTGCCGGGCCAGGCCCTCGACGGTGGTGATCTCGGCACCGTCCACGGTGACGGCGAAGGTGAGGCAGGAGCGGACCGGCTGCCCGTCGAGCAGCACCGTGCAGCAGCCGCAGACGCCGTGTTCGCAGCCCACGTGGGTGCCGGTGAGCCCGAGGTCGTGCCGCAGGCAGTCGGACAGCAGCCGCCGGGCCGGGACGCGGACGCGCCGGGCGGCGCCGTTCACGACCAGCGTGATCTCATGCTCCAACGGTGTCCGCCTCTCTGGCCGCGTTCCGCAGTGCCCGCTCGGCCAGCACGCCGACCAGGTGGCGGCGGTAGGCGGCCGAGGCGTGGATGTCGCCGTCGGGTTCGACCTGGTCCCGGACGAGCCGGGCCGCGCCCGCCCAGTCGGGGTCGCGGCCGGGAGGGGCGGGGCCGCCGGTCGCCGCGGTCACGTCCACGACCACCGGTACGGGGCCGACGCCGATGCAGGCGACCCTGGCCGACTCGACGTGCCCGTGGTCGCCCCGTTCGACGACGGCGCAGACGCCGGCCAGGGCGTAGTCGCCGTGCCTGCGGGCGATCTCCTCGAAGGCGCTCCCGGCCCGCGGCCCCAAGGCTGGGAAGTATGCCGATACGGCCAGGTCGCCGGACTGGACCGCCGACTCCATGGGGCCCAGGAAGAAGTCCGCGGCCGGGATCTCCCGCTCGCCCCGGCCCCACCGCGCCACGCGTACGGACCCGCCGAGCACGGCCAGCACGGCGGGCAGCTCCGCCGCCGGGTCGGCGTGCACGAGGCTCCCGACCACGGTCCCCCGGTTCCTGATCGCCGGGTGGGCGACCAGCTTGAGCGCCTTCGTGAGCAGCGGGTGCGCGCCCGACCGCGCCACCTCGGCGTGCCGGGCCAGCGCCCCGACGCGCACGCCCGCCCCGGTGCGCTCGACGCCGCCCAGCTCGGCCACCCGGTTGACGTCCACGAGATGCGCGGGCGCGGCCAGCCGCATGTTGAGCATCGGGATGAGGCTCTGCCCTCCGGCCAGCACCTTCCCCCCGACCTCGGCGAGCGTCTGGAGCGCGGCGCCGAGGTCGCGCGGGGCGTGGTACTCGAACGGCGGCGGCTTCACCCGGCCTCGCTCCCGACCGGCTGCCGGCCGCGCCCGGCGATCGCGCGCAGCAGGTGGTAGCCGCCCAGCACCACGACCGTGCCGAGCGCGATGCCCTCCAGCGTGAAGTCGCCGGCGACGACGTGGCTCACGGGTCCGATGGCCAGGATGATGCCCGCGCCGGTCGGCACCATGGTGACCGGGTCGGCGAAGTCCACCCGGTTCTCGATCCAGATCTTGGCGCCGAGCAGGCCGATCATCCCGTACAGGATGACCGTGACGCCGCCGAGCACGCCGCCCGGCGTGGCCGCCACCAGCGCGCCGAACTTGGGGCACAGCCCGAACAGGATCGCGATCACCGCGGCGATGTAGTAGGCGGCCGTCGAGTAGACCTTGGTGGCCGCCATGACGCCGATGTTCTCGGCGTACGTGGTGGTCGGGGAGCCGCCGACCGCGCTGGTCACCACGGTGGCGACGCCGTCGGCGACCACCGCCCGCCCGACGTACGGGTCGACGTCCGTCCTCGTCATCTCGCCCACGGCCTTGACGTGCCCGATGTTCTCCGCGATGAGCGCGATGACCGCGGGCAGCACCAGCAGGACGGCCGAGAACCGGAAGTCGGGCCCGTGGAAGTCCGGCACCCCGAACCACTCCGCCCGGCCCACGGCCTCGACGTTCACCCGGTCGTGCGGGAACGCCGTCTCCACGCAGTACGTGCCCTCGACCGGGCAGGGGTTGCCGCCGGCGTCCCGGAGGTTCTGGTCCGGCAGCACGGACGTGACCGGCCCGGCCACGCGGTCGAGGATCCACGACAGCGCGAACCCGGCGACCAGCCCGATCAGCACCCCGATGCGCCCGACGAACCCCTTGAACAGCACGATCACCAGAAACGTGATCACCATCGTGATCAGCGCCACCCAGTGGTCCTGCGGCCAGTAGACGTCCGCCACCACGAACGCCAGCCCGAACCCGATCAGCATCACCACCGCGCCGGTCACCACCGGCGGGAACACCCGGTGGATGATCTGCACGCCGAGGACGTGGATGGCCAGCCCGGCCAGCGCGAGCACGAACCCGGCCACCAGGATCGCCCCGGTCACGATCGCGTCCGCGCCCGCCGTGTCGCCCCCGAACGCCGCCCTGATCGCGAACACGCCGCCCACGAAGGACGCGCTGGTGCCCAGGTAGCTCGGCACCTTCCCCTTGACGATGAGCAGGAACAGGATCGTCGCGACGCCCGACATCATCACCGCGACGTTCGGGTCCAGCCCCATGACGAGGGGGAACACGAACGTCGCGCCGAACATCGCGATCACGTGCTGGGCGCCGAACCCGATCATTCTGGGCCAGCTCAGCCGCTCGTCGGGCCTGACCACCTCACCGGGGGCCAGGTGCTTGCCGTCACCGTGTCTGGTCCATCCCACAACCATGAGCGCCCCTTTTGTACTGGGCCTTGCGCTGGGCCGGCGACCCGTTCCGTTGCGGGCACATTAGGCCCGCCCGTACGCTCCTACACGGGCATGATCTGCCAAATCTGCGCCGACCACCAGTGAAACCTCGCGCACACGGCGGTTCTACGCGACGTGAATCGTGAATCCGTCGCCGCTGACGACCTGGCCCGACCGGATTTTGGCCGTCTTCCGCAGCTCCACCTCGCCGTCCACGAGGACCTGCCCCTCGGCGACCAGGTGCTTGGCCAGGCCGCCCGTCTCGGTGATCCCGCAGTATTTCAGCAGGTCGCACAGGGGGATGTAGTCGGAGCGCAGTTCGAAGTCCAGGTCCACGGGACCCAGCCTAGATGCCGCGCATGCGCAGCACGTGCAGGGCCAGGGTCAGGTTGAGCCGCAGGTGCGGGTCGTCGGTGAAACCGCCGAGCAGGCGCTCCAGCTTCCCGATCCGGTAGCGCAGGGTGTTGTAGTGGAAGTGCAGCCGGCGGGCGGTCTCGGCGACGTTGAGGTTCGTCTCCAGGAGCACCTGCAGGGTGCGGCGCAGGTCGGCGTTCTCGGCGTCGTCGTCGGAGGCCAGCGGGCCGAGCGTCTCGCGTACGAACGCGTGCAGCTCGTCGGTGTCGTTGACCAGCGACAGCAGGCGGTAGACGCCGAGCTGGTCGAAGTGCGCGACCGCGCCGGGCCCGTGCAGCTGGCGGCCCACCCGGGCCGCCTTCAACGCCTGCGAGTACGCCTCCGGCAGCGTCCCGGCCCCCGGGCTCGGCCGGGACGTGCCGGTCGAGAACGTGGCCGGGGGCACGTCGGCGAAGGCCGATGCGGCGTCCTTGGCGACCCGTACGGCGTCGACGGCGGCGTCGATCACGGCCACCACCTCGTGGGAGAACCCGGCCACCGCGCCGCGCGGGTCGTGCCGCCGGACCGCGGCCGTCCAGCACGCGACCAGGCGGTCCTGGGCGCTGCGCTCGTCGCCCTCGGGGTCGAGCTCGGCCACCAGCACCGCCACCGGCCGGGCCAGGTCCCATCCGAACGCGCGGGCGCGGGCGGTGACCCGCTCGGCGGCGCCGGCGCGCCCGGTGAGCACGTCGCGCAGGAAGTCGGCGCGGTACTTGCTCTCGACGGCGTTGACCGCCTCCTGCCGGGTGACGACCAGCGCGGCCACGGTCGCGGCGCGTTCGAGGATGCCGACGTCGCTCTCCCTGATCGCCCCCGGCGGGCTGTAGGCGACGATCCGGCCGTGGTGGTGTCCGCCCGCGAGCACCGGCACGGACGCGAACTCCCGCCCGCGCCCCACCCCCGGCGCCCGGCCCTCGCGGAGGACGGACGCCGCCGCGGGGCCCTCGCGGGAGATCGACTCGCGCAGGACGGCGACGTGGTCGGGCGGGCCGGCGACGGCCAGGACCTGGCCGGCGCCGTCGACGGCGGCGACCGACACGTCGAGCAGCTGCGCCACCTCCGCGGTGACCTCGCCCAGCCCGCCCCCCGCCAGCACCACCTGCACCAGCGCCCGGTGCGCCTCCTCGGCGCGGGCGAGCACGGCCGCCTGCCGGTTGAGGATGTCGTCGAAGCCGACGTCGTTGGGCAGCAGGATGAGGGGGAAGCCGAGCCGATCGGCCTGCTCCACCATCTCGTCGGGCAACTCGTCCAGGTAGCGGCCGAGCTTGATCGCGAGGGCGGCCAGGCCGCGTTCGTCGAGGTCGGCCACGAGCCGGTCCAGCGACTGTGGCGTGTTGCGGAGCGGGTAG
>DASUCK010000422.1:0-13654 GCA_036276095.1 Nonomuraea sp.
GTGCCCGCCGAGAACGCCAGCGGCTGCGGCGACGCGTCCCCGGCGTAGACGACGGGGGCGGCGTACGAGCCCCCGCCACCGCCGCCGCCGCTGGCGGCGCTCTGGAGGGTCGTGCCCGGCGACGGGGCCGGGCGCCAGTCGACGGTGTGGCCGGGCGCGGGCACGAACGCCTGGTCGCCGGGCGCCTTGATCGCGGCGAAGGTGGTCTCGCGGTCGCCCAGGTGGTTCCTGATGTCCTTCATGGCCTGGGTCACGGCCTCGCTCGCGGCCTGGCTGTGCGGCCTGGCGTCGGAGATGGCCTGGCGGACCTTCGGGGAGATCGCGTTCACGTACGCGGTCTGGTCGGCGTCGGGGTTCCGGTCGCGGAACGCGCGTACCTCGTCGAGCAGCGTGCCGCAGATCGAGCTGATCTCGGACTTGGCGGTCTCCAGCTCGCGCGCCGCGCTGTCGAGGGCGGTGGCGCTGCCGGCCAGGGCCTGGTGGAGGGCGTCGCCCGCGCGACCGTAGCCGCCCATGTACGTGGTGAACGCGTCCGCGGAGCCGCCCTGCCAGGCGGTGCCGACGCTCCGCACGGCCGTCCTGATCCGGCCGGCGTGGTCGTCGACCGTGCGGGCCGCGCCGCGCCAGCGGGTGGCGATGCCGCGGATGGCGTCGGGGTTGCCGCTGACGTTCAGGAGGAGCCCGGCCAGCTCGTGGCCGCCGCCCGGCAGTTGGGCGACCTGCTCGGCCACCCCCATTACGCGGCCGCCCCGCTGGCCCGGTCGGCGGTCCGGACGTTCTGCTCCACCCGGTCCAGGGCCCGTTCGACGCCGTCGAGCTTGCCGCGGGCGTCGCCGAGCTCGCCGTCCACCACGCTCTCGACCTGGTTGACCGCGCCGGCCAGGCCGGCGGAGTCGGCCAGCCGTCCGAAGATCGTGCTGTCGGTGCTGGCGGCCGGGTAGCCGCTGACCAGGTCGCCGAGTTCCCTGGCCACCTTGCGCGCGGCCGACGCGCAGTCCTCGAGCGCCTGGAAGTGGAGGTCGAGGGCGGTCATCGCCTGCTGCTCCCCCCGCAATGGTCGGCGTGATGGTACTTCCATGACCATAGTGCCCCAATGTCCCCAGCGAGCGCAGCCGTCACAGCAAGATCCTCAGGACGCGTTCATGAGTGCGGCTCGCGCGGCCGCGACCCGTCCCGCCGCATCCCGCGCGAGCCCGGGCTTCGCGGCCGGGTCGCCGGTCGCCGCTGAGCCTTGGGGCGGGGCGGCGGCCGCGATCTCGTCCGCCCAAGCCAGCAGGCGGCGCAGGTGCGGGTCTGCCGCCGCCGCGGCGAGGCGGGCCGGGCCGAGGACGACCTCGCCGCCGGTTCCGTCGACGGAGATGATCGTGCCTTCCCCGACGACGCGGTCACCGGCTCGCACGCGGCCCGCGGCCTCGTCCACCGTCAGGCCCGCGGCGCCCACGACGGCCGGTTTGCCCATCGAGCGGGCGACGACGGCGGCGTGGCTGGCCGGTCCGCCGCGGGCGGTGACCACTCCCGCGGCGGCGGCCAGGCCCGGCAGGTCGAGCGGGGAGGTCTCCGGACGTACCAGGATGACCGGGCCATCGGCGGCCATGCGGACCGCCAGGTCGGCGGTGGTCGCCAGCCGCCCGGTCGCGACACCAGGACACGCGCCGACACCACGGACGAGAAGGCCGCCCATGCCACCGGCTCCGCCCGCTCCGCCCGCGTCCAGCCGGGGCGTACCGGCGCTCCGCACCTGATCCGGCGAGACCCGCAGCAGCGCCTCCCGGCGGTCGATGACGCCCTCGCCGGCCAGGTCGACCGCGACGCGCACCGCCGCCCGCCCGGCCAGGCCGCCGGCCCGGACCTGCAGGATCCACAACTCACCGGCCTCGAACGTGAACTCCACGTGGCAGGCGTCGCGGTAGTGCGCCTCGACGCGGCCGAGGGCGTCCAGGAGCGCGGCCCACACCGCCGGCTCGCGCGCGGCCAGGTCGGCCAGCGGCCGGGTGATCGACCTGCCCGACACGACGTCGTCGCCCTGGCGGCCGAACAGGACCTCCCCGAAGGGCGCCTTCGCGCCGGTGTTGGGATTCCGGCTGAACGCGACGCCGGAGCCGCTGCGGCGGTCGCGGTTGCCGTACACCATGGCCTGCACGGTGACGGCGGTGCCGAGCTCGTGCGGGATGCCGTGCAGCTCCCGGTACGTCCGGGCGCGCGGCGTGTCCCAGGACGCGAACACCGCCGCGACGGCCGCCTCCAGCTGCCGCATCGCGTCGTCGGGCACCGGCCGGCCGGTGCGTTCCCGGATGCGTTCCTCGGCCGCGCGGATGGCGCCCGTGAGGTCCTCGTTCCCGGCAGGGGCGGGGGCGGGGATCGGGACCGGGGCGGTGGCGGCGTCGAATCCGGTCAGGAAGCGGAGGCGGCAGTCGAGGGCGAAGCGCTGGTCGCCGGTCTCGGCGGCCAGGGCGGCGGTGGCCTCGGGGGTGAGGCCGAGGTCGAGGACCGTGTTCATCATGCCGGGCATGGACGCGCCGCCGCCCGACCGTACCGACACGACCAGCGGGCGACCGGGCCCGCCGAGGCGGCGTCCCGTGGCCGCTTCCAGCCGTGCGACGGCGGCCCGCAGCTCGGTGGCGAGGCCGTCGGGGAGGCGGCCGTCGCGGAGGTGGGCGCGGCAGGCGGCCGTGCCGATGACGAAACCGGGCGGGACGGGCAGCCCGAGCCGGAGCAGGGTGACCAGGCCGTGGGCCTTGCCGCCGAGGATGTCCGCGGGCTGCTCGGTGCCGGCCGAGAGCGGGTGGATCCACGTCATCGGTGTAGCCTGTCGCCGTGCCGGACTCGCCCCATTCGACCGCACCCGACCTGCTGGTGCTCCATACGCTGCGGTGCATCGGCTTCGCCGGGCTCGAACGCGTGGCCGAGGCCGCGGGGATGCCCGAGCCCGACGTCGAGTCGGAGCTGATCGATCTCGCCGTGGCCGGGCTCGTGACGCGGGTTCCCGGCGAGTTCGGCGGGTGGGGGCTCACCGACGCCGGACGGGCCGCCGACACCGAACGGATCACCGCCGAGCTGGACGGCTCCGGCGCGCGTGGCGCGGTGGCCGCCGCGTTCGACGCCTTCCTCGTGCTCAACCCCGAGCTGCTCGACCTCTGCACGGCCTGGCAGATGCGCCCGCTCGACGACGCCACGCTGCTCGACGACGCCACCCTGCTCAACGAGCACGACGACTCCGCCTACGACGCCCGCGTCCTGGGCCTGCTCGCCGACCTCGACCGGCGCGCCCAGCCCGTCTGCGCGGACCTCGCCGCGGCGCTGCCCCGCTTCCGGAGGTATCGGGACCGGCTCGGGCACGCCCTGGCCCGGGCGCGGTCTGGCGCGCTGGAGTACGTGACGGACAGCTTCTCGTCGTACCACACGGTGTGGTTCCAGTTGCACGAGGACCTGCTGGTCACGCTGGGCATCCCCCGGCACTGACCGGTCCCGGCGCGCGGGCGTCATCGCCCGCTCCCGGCGGCTCGCGGCGGGGCGCCCGCGCTGGTGACGGCGTGCGCCGCCCCGCGTCCGGCGGCGCGGGCGCGGATCTCGCCTTCCTGGACGCGCACCGCGGCTTCGGTGGCGTCGTCCGGGTCCGGGACGCCGACGGCGGCGGCGACCGCGGCGTTCTCGTCGAGGACGACGGCCAGGCCCGGCCACTCCGGCGGGGCGAGGACGCGCCGGAGGCAGGCGGCGGTGTCGGCGATCCTGAGCCGTACGAGGCGGCCGAGCTCGGCGGGATCGGACGTCACCACGGCGACGACGACGCGATCGCCCGGCCGGGCGGCCCGGACGGCCTCCTCGGCGGCCGACAGCCGGTTCACCCCGAGCACCACGATCACCCCGTCGCCGTCGAACCCGACGGGGCGCCCCGTGACCTGGTCCGTCAGCGCCGGTGGCGGCTTCCAGGCGTCCCGGGCGGCCGAGGCTGCGGCGGCGAACGGCAGGTGCGGCGGATCCCACGTGTCGGCCAGGTGGAGCTCGGCGAGGTGCCGGCAGGCGCGGGCCACGTCGAAGGGGTCGCCGAAGCCGGGCGCCGTCTCAGCCAGATGCCCGGCGCCGTGCAGCAAGGTGAGCACCAGCTCGGCCAGCCGCACCCGCCGCCCTGCCCCGGGCCCGCGTGCCTCCAGAGCGAGGCCCAGCAGCACCGCCTCCAGGCGGGTGACCTGTGCCAGCGCGGTGCGGCCGGGTTCGTCGTCGAACACGCCGGCCAGCGAGCGTGACTGCAGCTTGCCGCCGGCGGGGGTGTCGCCGGTGAGCGGCAGGCGTTCGAGCCAGACGCGGGCGAACGCCCCCACGGCGGCTCCCTCCCCGTGCGCGGGCGCAGGCGTGGCATCCCCCTCACCGGACGCCCGGTCGAGGGTGTCGAGCAGGACGGCCAGGTACAGGGCGCGTTTTCCGGGGAAGTTGGAGTACACGGCGCCGCGGGTCAGGTCGGCGCGCTCCGCGATCCGGTCGATCTTGGCGTCGGCGTAGCCGCGTTCACCGAATTCGCGGCGGGCGGCGGCCAGCACGGCGGCGCGCGTGCGTTCCTGTTGCTGGGCCCGGGTCAGCCTGGCCATCGTGATCTCTCCGCTCGGTCCACGGCATCCACGATACTCGCGACATTCGGATGGTCTCATCATCCAGGTACGGCGGCCAGCCGCTTCCGCCATCGCCCCAAAGCCGCGTAAACCCACTTATGGCCTAGAATCCGGCAAATGTCTCTGGCCCCCGCGCGGCTGGCCTGGCTGGACGCCCTGCGGGGGCCGGCCGCGTTGGCCGTGACCATGCACCACGCCGGCTGGACCTTCATCCCGCAGGTCTGGGCGGAGGTGGACCGCCGGATCGACCTCGGCACGCTGGGCGTGTTCGTGTTCTTCCTGGTCAGCGGGTACATCATCCCCGCCTCCCTGGAACGGCGCGGCGAGTTGCCCGCGTTCTGGGCGGGCCGGGCGTTCCGCCTGCTGCCGTTGCTGCTGGCGGCCTGCGGGCTGGCCCTCGCCCTCGCGCGGGCGGGCGTCGTGCCGCTGCATCCGGGGATCGGCGAGCGGCCGGTCGCCATGGTCGCGCTCGGCAACGTGACCATGCTGCAGGAGCTGCTGAACGTCCCGCCGGTCATCAACGTCATGTGGACGCTCTCGTACGAGATGGCGTTCTACCTGGTCAGCGTGGCCCTGTTCGCGGCGCGGCGGGCACGGGCGTCGGCGGGGATCGCGGTCGGGCTGGCGGTGGCCGCGGTGCCGCTGGGGCTGCTGCTGCCGCGGGCGGCCATCGGCGGCGGGGCCGACCTGGTCGCCGCACTGCTCGGGCTCGCGGTGGTCGCGGCGATCGCGCTGACGGTGCTGGGCGGGGGCCGGGCCCGCACGGCGGCCGCGGTCGCGGGCGGCGTGCTCGGGCTCGCGCTGGTGGTGCTCGGCAGCCGGGGCGGCACGTGGCAGGGCATGATCATTCTGGCGACGATGTTCGCGGGCACCGCGGTGTACCGGGCCGAGCAGGGCACGATCGCCTGGCGGACGGCGGGGTTCGCGGTGGTGGCCGTGGTGGCGTGCGGGCTCCCGGCCAAGGACGACCCGGGCTGGGCGCCGGCGATCGTGGCGGCGTCGGCGCTCTTCGCGGCGGCGTACGCGCTGCGCGGCCGGGCGTTCCCGCGCTGGCTGTCGGGGCTGGGCCTGATCAGCTTCTCGCTCTATCTGCTGCATCCGATCCTGCTGCACGTGCTGCCGGACCCGGCTCTGTTCTTTCTCGTCCTGATCCCGCTCAGCCTCCTGACCTACCACCTGATCGAGAGCCCGGCCCAGCGCCTCGGCCGGCGCCTGATCCGGCGCGGCAGGAGCTGACGCCCACCGGTCACGCCAGGTGAACATCCGGCCACGCCGACTCCCCCTGCGGTACGGCGTTCGCCGCGACCGTTCGTCACCCTGTGTAGAGGAACCAACCGTCACTTACACGAATCGTGTGCTGACAATGAGTCAAACCACCATTCGACACGAATGTTCGCATCTGTACCTTGAAGTGCATCAGCCCCGTCGGCATAGTGGACGAGCCACCGGCACACCAGCCGTGGCCAGGGATCCTCGGGGGCTGCGCCGGTTCACGGCTTGCCCGGGGGCGCATACGTCGCAGGGAAGGGGACAGGATGAGTTCCCCCGCGCAGGACGACGTCGAGGCGGCAACGCGGCCGGCAGCACGGCCGCCGACAGGCCGAGCAGGGACGCGACGTGTGGAACCGAAAGGACGACCATCCCGATGACCGACCCCAGAAGTGAACTGAGCTGGCTCCTCGACGACCTCGCCCAGCGCGTCCCCGGCATCCGGCACGCCATCGTGCTGTCCGCCGACGGCCTGGCCATGGGCGGCTCGCGTGACCTGACCCGGGAGGACGCCGAGCACCTGTCGGCCATCTCGGCCGGCAGCCACAGCCTGGCCATGGGCGCGGGCCGCCACTTCGGCCTGGGCGGCGTACGGCAGACGATCATCGAGTTGGAAGGCGGTTTCCTGTTCGTCACCGCGGCTGGCCAGGGCGCGCGGCTGGCCGTGCTCGCCGCGGGCGACGCCGAGCTCGGCATGGTCACGTACGAGATGACGCTCATGGTCAAGCGGGTCGGCGAGCACCTCTCCGCGCAACCGAGGGGAGCGGCGCCGGCACCCGCCTGGAACGGTTCCCGACCGTGACAGGCGCCTCGCGCCGAGGTGTCTGACCGGGCCGCTCACCCGCGCGGGCGGATGACGCCGTCCGCGCGGAGCCCGGCCAGGTCCGCGTCGGAGAGCCCCAGCTCGGCCCGCAGCACGTCCTCGGTGTGCTGGCCGACCAGCGGCGCGGGGGACGGCGGCGGGCGCTCGCCGTCCACGGTCACCGGCGACCCCGGCGCCCAGTGCGGCCCGGCGCCGGGCTGGTCGATCCGGGCCATCAGCGGATGGCCCGGCAGCTCGGGGACCAGCTCGGCGAAGCTCCGGTACGGCGACCACAGCACCCGCCCGGCCCCGAGCGCCGCCTCCGCCTCGGCCCTGGTGTGGCGCGCGAACCAGCCCGCGAGCAGCTCGCCGAGCGCCTTCCTGTGCCGGTAGCGCTCCGACTCGTCCGCGAAGTCGGCCCCGAGCGCCGCCGCCAGCGCCGACACCACGTCGGTCAGGCCGGTCGCGGCCAGGAGGTCGCGCCAGTGCCGGGTCGTGAGCGCCACGACCATCAGGCGCCCGCCGTCGGCGGTGGCGAAGTCGCGGCCGAAGGTGCCGTACACGTGGTTGCCGTCGCGTTCGCGGGGCCGGCCCGCGAGCTGCGCCTCGGCGAGGTAGCCGAGGTTGCCGGCGGTGGCCAGGGCGACGTCCTCCAGGGCCAGGCGCACCCGGCTGCCCTCGCCGGTCAGGAGCCGGTGCCGTTCGGCGGCCAGCAGGCCGGTGGCCAGGTAGAGGCCGGCGGCGACGTCCCAGGCGGGGAGCACGGTGTTGACCGGGCCGGCGACGCTGTCGGGGCCGGTGAGCAGGGGGAAGCCGGTCGCCGCCTGGACGGTGTAGTCGACGGCGGGGCCGCCGTCGGCGCGGCCCGTGAGGAGCACGTGGATCACGTCGGGGCGGCGCGCCCGCAGCGCCTCGAAGGTCAGCTCCGGGTGGCGGTCGGAGTTGGCGATGACGATGCCGCCGCCCGCCACGATCAGGTCGGCGACCAGCCGGCGGCCCCGCTCGCCGGACAGGTCCACCTCGATGCCGCGCTTGCCCTTGTTGAGGCCGGACCAGTACAGGCTCGTCCCGCTGCCGGCCAGCGGCCACCGCGTACGGTCGACCGCCCCGCCCAGCGGCTCCACCCGGATCACGTCCGCGCCGAGCTGGGCCAGCGTCATCCCGCTGAGCGGGGTGGCCACGTAGCTGGAGATCTCGACGACCCGCAGCCCGCTCAGCGGCGCCGCCGGCCCGCCCGCCGCGTCACTCACGCGCCTCTCCTCCCCGGGCCTGTCGCCTGCCTCCGGCCAGGAAAGTCTGCCATGACGACGCGAGCGTGCGGCGGCACCGTGCCGGGGACGGGCGAAGCGTCACTATGCGGGCGACATTGCGGAAGTTTTCCGCGGGGCGCCGTGTTGGCGCCACCATGGGCAACCGTTTCGCGGCCGACGCCGTCATCGAGCGCCTGCTCGGCCAGACGCGTACGTGGGCGTTCGTCGGGCTCAAGAATGATCCCGGGCGCACGGCGTACGACCAGGCGCGGCTGCTGCAGTCGCGCGGCAAGCGCGTCATCCCCGTCCACCCGGCGGCCGAGACCGTGCTGGGCGAGCCCGGATACGCGTCGTTGGCCGGCATCCCGGCCAAGGTCGACGTGGTCGCCGTCTACCGGCGTTCGGAGTACGCGGGCCAGGCGGTGGACGAGGCGATCGCGGCCGGCGCGGGCGCGGTCTGGCTCCCCCTCGGCGTGATCGACGAGGCCGCCGCCCGACGCGCTGACGACGCCGGCCTCGACGTCGTCATGGACCGCTGCCCCGGAGTCGAATGGGCGCTGCGCCGCGGGGCGTGAGCGTGCCGGCGGCCGTGGCGGCTTCAGCGTCCGGGAACAAGGTGAACTATAGAGGTTTAAGTGAACTTATGAGGGGTAAGTCCGATTTTCGGAGCAGGAGGAGGGGAAGAGGAGGGGAAACTGCCATGATGATCCGGAGCCGAACATCCCCGGCTGTGCCGATCCTCGGGCTTCCCACACCGACCCCGGACAGCGACAGCGCGAGCCGCTCACGTCGCCGGCGCCGCCGCCGGCGCGGTGCTCGGGCAATCACTTGAGCGAGAGCGTACGGCCCTTGAACATCGGATGCTTGGTCTCCCAGTATCGCCAGCCCTCCACCCTGGCGGGCACATTGGCGATCCCGGACGCCACTTTGACGTGCCGGCACGTGGTGAGGACCGACCAGGCCGACCACCCGATGCGGTAGCCGAACACCCGATACCACATGTTCCCGAACTTGCCCTTGCTGATCTCCTGGGTGTACTCGTGGCCCGCGAAGACCATGTGCCGCTCCTCCAGATGCGGGATCCCCAGCTTGCGCAGGCGTTTGACCACGTTGCCGGTGGTGAAGTCGACCTGTTGCTCGTTCTCGGTCTCCAGGAACGCCAGCACCTCATGCTCACGGGTGACCGAGACCGTCATCGAACCGCCCGGCCCGTCGATGAAGCGGGTGCGGGGGATGAAGAAGTTCCGCGGGGACAGCCGGTCGCGCCTGAAGAAGATGTGCGGCGCGCACCCGTGGTCGTTGTCGTGCAGGTCGTGGCGGCGGCCGTCGATGCCGTCCGCGGCCCACGTCGCCGGCGCCGAGGCGGGAGTCAGGGTGGCGGCCAGGACGACGGCAAGCGAACCTCCCATTACCGCCCGCCGCGCGTGACGTGCCTTCGAGCGGGTGGGGTCGGCAGTGGATTCGGTACGCGAAATGGGCGTGAACATGACGCTGGTTCCTTTCGGAATGGGAAGCCCCAACGAGACCAGCACCGATGCTTACAGTTGACGTGAATCACACCACAACGCCACACCGAACCGGAATTTCCCATAGTTGGGCAAGAACCTGTGAAGAATTGCTCATCCCGGTTTCCCGGTGGGCAAGGTCGAGGAGGGCCCGGTGCTGCCCAGGTCGCCTACAGCTGGTAGCCGTGGGCGACGATCGCGGGCGCGATCTGGGCGTAGACGGCGGGGTCGTCGGGGGCGCTGGTGCCGATGCCGTCGACGTAGCGGTTGAACATGCAGAAGGCGGCGGCGATCAGCACCGTGTCGTGGATCTCGATGTCGGTGGCGCCGGCGGCCCTGGCGGCGGCGACGTCCTCGGGGGTGACGGCGTCGCCGCCGCGCCGTACGGCCTCCGCCAGGCCGAGCAGCGCCCGCAGCTTGTCGGGGATGGGCGCCGTGTCAGGGGCCGCGCACGCCTGGGCCACGACGTCGTCGCCGCCGGGGAGCTGGGCGGCGGCGAACGCGCCGTGCGACAGCGCGCAGAAGCCGCATCCGTTGCGGGTGGAGACATAGGAGGCGATCAGCTCGCGCTCGCCTCGCGACAGGGTGTTGTCGCCGCGTAACAACACGTCGGCCAGCTCGAACAGCGCCTTGCCGGTCTCGGGACGGTAGCGGAGCAGGCCGAGGATGCCCGGTTCGTCGTTGCCCAGCTCGATGTGCGCCATCGCTTCTCCTTTTGACGATCGCTGTCACTCCTTCACTACCGCACGGCGGAGGCGGTGTCAGCGCGCGTCATTGCGCACTACGCGGAGGGCTTCGGCGGCGCGCGGGCCCTCGGCGGTGAGCCCGGTCCGCTCCGGCGGCAGGCGGCGGGCGCCGACCCGGCAGAACTCCGAGGCCAGGCCGGTGATCCGGTTCGGCGCGGCCGGGTCGCCGAACGTCCACCGGTCGCCGCCCGGCCCGGCGAGCGGGGTGGATCCATATCCGTCCGCGCATGTGTTGAGGAAGATGGACGTCCCCGTACGTACCTCCAAGCGGCAACGATCCGGTTTCTGGAGGTACGTATGCACCGCAGAGTCGCCCTGCTCTCCGCCGCCGCACTCGCCCTCGCGGGCGCCCTGGTCCCGGCGGGCACCGCCCGAGCCGCCACCCCGGCCGCCGACTCGGGCGCCGCCTCGGGCAGCGACTCGGGCAGGGCCGCGACCGGCCGCGACCCCGGGCGGCCGGTCGGCTGGCCAGGCGCGGACTCCTGGTCGGAGCGCAGGGACGTCCTGCAGTACTGGACGTCGCGACGCATGCTGTCGGCCCAGCCCCTGGCGGCCCCCACGCCGCGCCGCACCGGCCAGTCGACCGGCCCCACCGAGGGCGACCCGTGGGCGACCCGCGGCGCCGGCACCCGGGGGGCCGGTGGCGCGTCCGCCAGAGGTTCGGCGTGGTCGGTGCGGCCCGTGGCGGCGGGGGGCGCGGAGCGGCGGGCTTTCGTGCCCAACAGCCCCGGCCTGCGCTGGACGGACGGCGGCGCGGTCACGCGCACGGTCGGCCGGGTGTTCTTCACGACCGCCAACGGCCGCACCTCGACGTGCTCGGGCACGGCCGTGACCAGCGCCAACGAGAGCGTCGTGATCACTGCCGGCCACTGCGTGAAGCTCGCCGGCGCCGCCCACCGCAACTGGGTGTTCGTGCCCGGTTTCGACAACGGCCGCCGCCCGTTCGGCACCTGGGTGGCGACCAGGCTGCTGACCACGCCGCAGTGGAACGCCCGCGAGGACATCAACTTCGACGTCGCCGCCGTCGTGGTCGCCCCGCTCCAGGGCCGTACGCTGACCGACGTCGTCGGGGGGCAGGGCCTGGCCTTCAACCAGCCCAGACGGCGGCAGATGTACTCCTTCGGCTACCCGGCGGCGGCTCCGTTCACCGGGCAGCGGCTGATCTACTGCAGCGGCCGCGCGATCGACGACACGGTCATGACCAGGGACCTCGGCCTGCGCTGCGACATGACCGGCGGGTCGAGCGGCGGCCCGTGGTTCCAGGGCTTCGACGAGGCGACCGGCCAGGGCTGGCTGAACTCGGTGAACAGCTTCAAGTACAACTTCGCCCCGAATTTCATGTTCGGCCCGTTCTTCGGTGACGAGGCCATGACCCTCTACCAGACCGCGCAGAACGTGAACGCCCTCTGACGACGGAAGGCGCCGCCCCGCCGGGTCAATCCTGGAGGGCGGCGCGCAGCTTGGCGAGCACGGCGCGCAGGATGCGGGAGACGTGCATCTGCGAGATGCCGAACTCGGCGGCGATCTCCGACTGGGTCATGTTGCCGTAGAACCGCATGAGCAGGATGCTCCGCTCCCGGTCGGGCAGCGCGTCGATGAGCGGCTTGACCGCCTGCGCGCCGAGCATCGTGTCCAGCGAGTCGTCCTCGGCCGGGAGGAAGTCGCCCAGCTGGGCCGCGTCCTCCTCGCCGCCGACCGGCGCGTCCAACGACAACGTGTTGTAGGCAGCCGAGGCGTCCAGCGCCAGCAGGACGTCCTCCTCGGAGATGCCCATGGCGGCGGCCAGCTCGGCGACGGTCGGCGCGTGGCCGAGGGTCTGGGTGAGCTCGGCGGTGACCTTGTTGAGCTCCAGGCGGCGCTCCTGGTAGACGCGCGGCACCCGGATGGCCCACGTACGGTCCCGGAAGTGCCGCTTGACCTCGCCCACCAGCGTGATCAGCGCGTATCCGCGGAACTCGTGGCCGAGTTCCGGGTCGAAGCCGTTGATGGCCTTCATCAAGCCGACGTACGCGGCCTGGCGCAGGTCCTCCATGGGCTCGCCGCGGTGGTAGTAGCGGCGGGTGACGTCGTTCACCAGGTCGGCGTACATGTCGACCAGCCGCTCACGGATGCGGGACCGCTGCTCCTCGGAGGTCTCCGGGCGGTTCATCTCGGCGAGGAGCTGCTCCGCGGTCATGTCGTCGAGTGCGATCTCAAGGACGGCCATCTCATACTCCACGAGTAGGTCCCGCGCGCCCCCGCTCGTGGAAGAAGCCCAGGCAGAGGCACGCGACAGTGCGCGTCAACGAAGCCCTCTGCTGGACTTCAAGATCAGTGATTCCCCATGAATCCTGATTTATCACTCTATTATGTCACGAAAAGATCACACTCGTACAGCTCCGCCGGCCCGACCTCGCCATGCTGGCACGGGCCTCCGACTCGGGCCGGTCAGGTCAGGGACGGGGGCCGGCGGACGCGTTGGGGCCCATGGTGCCCTGGCGCCAGATGTCGTGCTGGGTGAACATGTCGATCAGCAGGCGGACCGGCACATTGGCCTCGGTCGGATAGCGGAAGGTCTGATCGAGGTTGAGACTGTAGTGGTTGCGCCGCCCCACCCGCTCGCGCGTCAGATAGCCGGAGTCGTGCAGGTCGGTCACGATGCCCTGCACGGCGCGCTCGGTGATGCCGATGCTCCCGGCGATGTCACGCAGCCGCGCTTCGGGATCACGAGCGATCTCCAGCAGAACCCTGGCATGGTGGGTCAGGAAGGTCCACGTCGACGGACGATCCTGGTTGGCACTCACGAAAACTCACGCTCCTGGCCTCGGGCAGCTGCCCCTGCCCTCCCGTTCGAGACATGAGGCGTTGTCCACAGAAGATCTTATAGCGAACGCTTCTTCCGGTGTCTCGCATCGGAGACTACTCCTTCCGGCCATTTCAGCCGCGGGCAGGGGCCCTTCGGCGTTGTTTTCGAGCCGGAAGCCGGGTATGACCTCTTTCCGGCAGCGAAAGGAGATCCCATGGAACAGCGGGACACCCACGGCCGGACGACCGGCGCGGGCACCGGACACGTCTCCTGCACCCCGGCGCCGGCGGCCCAGCTCTTCGAGATCGCCGTGCTCGACTCCACCGGCGAGGGCGGCCAGGGCCACTGGCACACGATCGGCTGGGGCGTCGACCGCAGCCACGCCGAGAGCATCGCCGAGTCGTTCGTGACCCGCCCGGTGCGGCCGTACGAAGTGGCGCGGATCCGCCACAACGGCCTCCTCGTCGGCGAGCACCGCCGCCCGGCCGACTGCCCGCCCGGCTGAGGGAACGGTGTCCGGCTCATTCCTTCGCTCCGTCGAACGGCGGCACCCGCATCAGCCGCATCACGCGGCGCATCTGGTTCGGGGTGTTGCGGATCGGGGCGCCGTCCTTCTCGGCGAAGGTCACCAGTGCCCGCACGCCGCTCACGTCGGTGAAGTCGAGCCGGCCGACGTCGACCACGAGGTCGGGATCG
>DASUCK010000423.1:0-12644 GCA_036276095.1 Nonomuraea sp.
CCCGGGTCGTGGGCCACTACACCGACACGCCCGAGGTGCTCGACTTCGTCTCCCGCGCCGAGCACCCGAGACTGGCCGCGCTCGGCACGTCCTGCCCCGACCACTTCCTGCGGACGAAGGTCGCGCCCCTGGTGCTGGACCTGCCGCCGGACGCGCCCCTGGAGCACGCCGTCGCCCGGCTGCGCGAGCTGCACGCCGCCTACCGCGCCGACTACACCGCCTACTACGAGCGGCACGCCACCCCCGGCTCGCCGCCGATGCGCGGCGCCGACCCGGCCATCGTGCTGGTGCCCGGCGTCGGCATGTTCTCCTTCGGCAAGGACAAGCAGACCGCCCGGGTGGCCGGCGAGTTCTACGTCAACGCCATCAACGTCATGCGCGGCGCCGAGTCCGTCTCCGCGTACGCGCCCATCCCGGAGTCGGAGAAGTTCCGCATCGAGTACTGGGAGCTGGAGGAGGCCAAGCTCCGCCGCATGCCGAAGCCGAAACCGCTGGCCACGCGGGTGGCGCTGGTCACCGGCGGCGGCTCGGGCATCGGCGCGGCCACCGCCCGCCGGCTGGCCGCCGAGGGCGCCTGCGTGGTGGTCGCCGACCGCGATCCCGCCGCCGCGGGGAAGGTGGCCGACGAGATCGGCGCGAACGCGTACCGGGCGGCGGACGCGGCCGTGGCCGTCGGCGTGGACGTCACCTCCGAGGAGCAGGTCGCGGCGGCCGTACGCGCCGCGGTGCTCGCCTTCGGCGGCGTGGACCTGGTGGTCAACAACGCCGGCCTGTCGCTGTCGCGCGCGCTGCTGGAGACCACCGTCGCCGACTGGGACCTCCAGCACGACGTCATGGCGCGCGGCTCGTTCCTGGTCTCCCGCGAGACCGCCCGGGTGATGATCGGCCAGGACCTGGGCGGGGACATCGTCTACATCTCCTCCAAGAACGCCGTCTTCGCCGGCCCGAACAACGTCGCCTACGGCGCGGCCAAGGCCGACCAGGCGCACCAGGTCCGCCTGCTGGCGGCCGAGCTCGGCGGGCACGGCATCCGCGTCAACGGCATCAACCCCGACGGCGTGGTCCGCGGCTCCGGCATCTTCGCCTCCGGCTGGGGCGCCAACCGCGCCAAGGTCTACGGCGTGGAGGAGGAGCGGCTCGGCGAGTTCTACGCCCAGCGCACGCTGCTCAAGCGCGAGGTGCTGCCCGAGCACGTGGCCGCCGCCGTCTTCGCCCTGACCGGCGGCGACCTGACCCACACCACCGGCCTGCACGTCCCGGTGGACGCCGGCGTCGCCGCCGCCTTCCTCCGCTGACCTCGCGGGGCGGCCGCGCGTCGGCCACCAGGCCGGCCACTCCCGGCCTGGTGTGACAAACCACACATCGGGAGGAAATCACTCATAGATCCACGATTCGCTGCCCGGCTTGAGCTTCACCGGGAGCCTGCGGGGAATGCCGCTTGCGTAACCATCCTCTGGAGTGCATCATCTTGTCGGCAAGGTTATGAGCTAGGATGCATGGTTATGCAGGAGGGTGCGCCATGAGAGCAGCGATCGCCGGAGCCAGCGGCTACGCGGGCGGGGAGTTGCTGCGCCTCCTGCTCGGCCACCCCGAGTTCGAGATCGGCGCCCTCACCGCCGCCTCCAGCGCGGGCAGCCGCCTCGGCACCCACCAGCCCCACCTGCCCCAGCTCGCCGACCGCATCATCCAGGACACCACGGCCGACGCGCTCGCCGGCCACGACGTCGTCTTCCTGGCCCTGCCCCACGGCCACTCGGCCGCCGTCGCCGCCCGGCTCGGCGCCGGGACCGTCGTGGTCGACTGCGGCGCCGACCACCGGCTCGCCGACCCGGCCGCCTGGCAGGAGTTCTACGGCGGACAGCACGCCGGCACCTGGCCGTACGGGCTGCCCGAACTGCCCGGCCAGCGCGAGATCCTGCGCACGGCCACCCGCGTCGCGGTCCCCGGCTGCTACCCGACGTCGGTGCTGCTGGCCCTGTTCCCCGCCTTCGCCGCCGGGCTGGCCGCGCCGGACGTGGTCGTCGTGGCCGCCAGCGGCACCAGCGGCGCCGGCAAGTCGCTCAAGCCCCACCTGCTCGGCAGCGAGGTGATGGGCTCGGCCGCCGCGTACGCCGTGGGCGGCGGCCACCGCCACACCCCCGAGATGGAGCAGGGCCTGTCGGCCGTCGCCGGCACGCCCGTCCGCGTGTCCTTCACCCCCACGCTGGCCCCCATGAGCCGCGGCATCCTCGCCACCTGCACCGCCCCCGCCACGCCGGGCGTGACCCGGGACTCGCTGCGGGCGGCGTACGAGGCCGCGCTGAAGGACGAGCCGTTCGTCACGCTCCTCCCCGAAGGCGTCTGGCCGGCCACCTCCATGACGTACGGCGCCAACACCGCCGCCCTCCAGGTGACGCTCGACGAACGCGCCGGCCGCGTGGTCGCCGTCATCGCCATCGACAACCTCACCAAGGGCACGGCCGGAGGCGCGATCCAGAGCGCCAACCTCGCCCTCGGCCTGCCGGAAGAGCTCGGCCTTCCCCTGACAGGAGTCGCACCGTGAGACAGCAGACATTCGCCACGCTCCCCGGCCCGTCGAAGGCGGCGTCATGAGCGTCACCGCGCCCCTGGGCTTCCGGGCGGCGGGCGTGGCCGCGGGCATCAAGTCCGGCGGGGCCCGCGACCTGGCGCTCGTCGTCAACGACGGGCCGAGCCGGGCCGCCGCGGGCGTCTTCACCGCCAACCGGGTGAAGGCCGCCCCCGTGCTGTGGTCGCAGCAGGTCCTGGCGGGCGGCCGGCTGCGCGCCGTGGTGCTCAACTCCGGCGGCGCCAACGCCTGCACGGGCCCCGAGGGCTTCCAGGACACCCACGCCACCGCCGAGAAGGTCGCCGAGCTGCTCGAAGACTCCGCCGGCGAGGTCGCCGTCTGCTCCACCGGCCTCATCGGCGAGCGGCTGCCGATGGACGCGCTGCTGGCCGGCGTGGAGACCGCGGCCGGCCAGCTGTCCCGCGACGGCGGGCTGGCCGCCGCCGACGCCATCCGCACCACCGACACCGTCTCCAAGATCTCGTTCCGGCGCGGCGAGGGCTACATGGTCGGCGGCATGGCCAAGGGCGCCGGCATGCTCGCCCCGGCCCTGGCCACCATGCTCTGCGTGATCACCACCGACGCCGACCTCACCGGCGACGAGCTGGACGAGGTGCTCCGCGGAGCCACCGCCACGACGTTCGACCGGCTCGACACCGACGGCTGCATGTCCACCAACGACACCGTCCTCCTGCTGGCCAGCGCCGCCTCCGGCGTCAGGCCCGACCTGGCCGAGTTCCGGCAGAAGGTCACCGAGGTCTGCGCCGACCTGGCCAGGCAGCTCCTGGTCGACGCCGAGGGTGCCACCAAGGCCATCGCGATCGAGGTGGTCGGCGCGGCCTCCGAGGCCGACGCCGTCACCGTCGGCCGGTCGGTGGCGCGTTCCAACCTGCTCAAGTGCGCCATCCACGGCGAGGACCCCAACTGGGGCCGCGTCCTGGCCGCGGTCGGCACCACCGACGCCGTCTTCGAACCCGACCGCCTCAACGTGGCCATCAACGGCATCTGGATCTGCCGCGGCGGCGCCGTCGGCGACGACCGGTCCAAGGTCGACATGCGGCCCAGAGACGTCACGATCACCATCGACCTGTCGGCGGGCCCCCACACCGCGACCGTGCACACCACCGACCTGACCGCCGACTACGTCCACGAGAACTCGGCGTACAGCACATGAGGCCCCCCACCGCGGGCACCAAGGCCGAGGCCCTCATCGAGGCGCTGCCCTGGCTGACCCGCTTCCACGGCGCGACCGTCGTCATCAAGTACGGCGGCAACGCCATGACCGACGAGCGGCTCAAGGAGGGCTTCGCCGAGGACGTCGTCTTCCTGCACCACGCCGGCCTGCGCCCGGTCGTCGTCCACGGCGGCGGGCCGCAGATCAGCAGCGCGCTCGACAAGCTCGGCATCGAGTCGACGTTCACCGCCGGTCTGCGGGTCACCACGCCCGAGGCCATGCAGGTCGTCCGGATGGTGCTGGTCGGCCAGGTCAACCGCGACATCGTCGGCCTGGTCAACCGGCACGGCCCGTTCGCGGTCGGCATGTCCGGCGAGGACGCCCACCTGTTCACCGCCGTTCGCAAGCACGCCGTCGTCGACGGCGAGCCGGTCGACATCGGCCAGGTCGGCGAGATCATCAAGGTCGACCCCGGCGCGGTGCGCGCCCTGATCGACGACCGCCGCATCCCGGTGGTCTCCAGCGTCGCCCGCGGCGACGACGGCGAGATCTACAACGTCAACGCCGACACCGCCGCCGCCGCGCTGGCCGTGGCGCTCCAGGCGCAGAAGCTGATCGTGCTCACCGACGTCGAGGGCCTGTACGCCGACTGGCCCGCCGACACCGACGTGATCCCCGAGCTCACCGCCGACGACCTGGCGACCCTGATGCCCACGCTGTCCAGCGGCATGCTCCCCAAGATGGAGGCCTGCCTGACCGCCGTGCGGGGCGGGGTGCCGCAGGCCCACGTGCTCGACGGCCGCGTCCCGCACTCGATGCTGCTGGAGATCTTCACCAATGAAGGAATCGGAACGATGGTGATGCCCTGATGAACCTGTTCGAAAGGTACGAGAAGGCGTTCATGCCCACCTACGGGGTCCCGCCGGTGGCCCTGGCCCGCGGCGCGGGCACCCGTGTGTGGGACGTGGACGGCAAGGAGTACCTCGACTTCATCGGCGGGATCGCCACCAGCTCGCTGGGTCACGCCCACCCCGCCCTCGTCCAGGCCGTCTCCGCGCAGGTCGCCACCATCGCCCACACCAGCAACCTGTTCCTGCACGAGCCCGAGGTGCGGCTCGCCGAGCAGCTCATCGCGCTGCTCGACGCCCCCGCCCGGGTGTTCCTCGCCAACTCCGGCACCGAGGCCAACGAGGCCGCCTACAAGCTGGCGGTCACGTACGGCCGCCGCGAGCGCCGCACGTACTTCGTCGCCGCCGAGGACGGCTTCCACGGCCGCACCATCGGCGCCCTGTCCCTGACGGGCAAGAAGTCCATCCGCGACAAGTTCGGCCCGTTCCCGATCGACGTGCGCTTCGTCCCGTACGGCGACGCGGACGCGCTCAAGGAGGCCGTGACCGGCGACTGCATCGCGGTCTTCCTGGAGCCCACGCAGGGCGAGGCCGGCGTCGTCCCGCCGCCGGACGGCTACTTCGAGGCCGCCCGCGAGATCTGCGACTCCACTGGCGCGCTGCTGGTCGCCGACGAGATCCAGTCGGCGATCGGCCGCACCGGCCACTGGTTCGCCCACCAGGCCGACCGGGTCACGCCCGACATCCTGACGCTGGCCAAGGGCCTCGGCGGCGGGCTGCCGATCGGCGCGTGCGTCGGCTTCGGCGACGCGGGCACGCTGTTCGAGAAGGGCGACCACGGCTCGACTTTCGGCGGCAACCCGGTCTCCTGCGCCGCCGCGCTCGCCGTGCTGGCCACTCTCGACCTCGACCACGTCCGGGCCATGGCGGCCCGCCTGCGCGGCGGTCTGGAAGCCGTCGACCACCCGCTGCTCAAGGGCGTGCGCGGGCGCGGCCTGTGGCTGGCCACCGTGCTGGCCGAGGACCGCGCGGCGCGGGTGCAGCAGGCCGCCGCGGCGGCCGGTTTCCTGGTCAACGCCGTCCAGCCGGACGCGATCCGCCTCGCGCCGCCGCTGGTCGTGACGGCCGACGAGGTGGACGCGCTCGTCGCCGCGTACCCGGCCATCCTGACGGAGGCGGCCAAGTGAACGGAGGCGGCCACATGACGAGCCACGGCGCGGACCCGGCGCGGATCGGACACAGCGCGGACCCGGCGCGGGTCAGGCACTTTCTCAAGGACGACGACCTGTCGTCGGCCGAGCAGGCGGAGGTGCTCGAACTCGCCGCGGCGATGAAGAAGGACCGGTTCGGCTACCGGCCGTTCGAGGGGCCGCGGAGCGTCGCGGTGCTGTTCGACAAGCCGTCGGCGCGCACCCGCGTCTCCTTCCACACCGGAATCGGCGAGCTGGGCGGCCTGCCGCTCGTCGTCGACAACGTCTCGGCGCTGATGGGCCGCGGCGAGCCCCCCGCCGACCTGGCCAGGGTGCTCGACCGGCAGGTCGCGGCCATCGTCTGGCGCACCACCGCCCAGGAACTGCTCGACGAGATGGCCGCCCACTCGCGCGTGCCCGTCGTCAACGCGCTCACCGACGATTACCACCCCTGCCAGATCCTCGCCGACCTGCAGACCGTACGGGAGCACCTCGGCCGGACCGCCGGGGTCACGCTGACCTACCTCGGCGACGGCGCCAACAACATGGCCCACTCCTACCTGCTCGGCGGCGCCACGGCCGGCCTGCACGTCCGCGTCGCCGCCCCGGCCGGCTACCAGCCCGACGCGGTCGTCCTGGACCGGGCCGCCGCCATCGCCGCCAGGACCGGCGGCTCGGTGGTGGCGGTGTCCGACCCGGTCGCCGCCGTCCAGGGCACCCACGTGGTCGCCACCGACACGTGGGTGTCCATGGGCCAGGACGGCAAGGAGGCGCGGGTGGCCGCGCTCAAGGCGTACCAGGTCAACGCCGGGTTGCTGGAGCACGCCGCGCGGGACGCTATCGTGCTGCACTGTCTGCCGGCGTACCGGGGCTACGAGATCACCGAGGAGGTGCTCGAAGGACCTCGGAGCGTCGTGTGGGACCAGGCGGAGAACCGGTTGCACGCCCAGAAGGCGCTCCTCTACTGGCTGGTGAGACACGAATGACGATCCCGATGACCAAGGCCGCGCGGCAGGCGAAGATCTCCGACCTGCTGCGGCGGCAGGCCGTGCGCTCGCAGCCCGAGCTGGCCAAGCTGCTCGCCGACAGCGGCGTCGAGGTCACCCAGGCCACCCTCTCCCGCGACCTCGACGAGCTGGGCGCGCTCAAGCTGCGCGCCGAGGACGGCTCCCTGGTGTACGCGCTGCCCGGCGAGGGCGGCGGCCGCATCCCGGTGGCGCGCGTCGGCACCGGCGAGTCGCCCTCCGCCCGGCTGCAGCGCGTCGCCGAGGAGCTGCTGGTCAGCGCCGAGGCGTCGGCCAACCTGGTCGTCGTGAGGACCCCGCCGGGGGCAGCCCAGTTCATGTCCTCGGCCATCGACCACGCCGACTGGGAGTCCATCCTGGGCACGGTCGCGGGCGACGACACGATCCTCGTCATCACCCGCGACCCGGCGGGCGGCCAGGTCGTCGCGGACGCGCTGCTGAAGCTGGCCAGCCGCCGCGCCTGACCGGATCGCGGCGCCCTGTGACGCGCGGAGGGGCCGAATTGCACTATGGTCGCGCCGGGGCGCAGGAGCTCGGGGGAGGACAGCGAGGCCACGATGCCGGCGAACACCGAAGCGGGCGCGACCAGCAAAAGCGGCGATAAGGAGAAGACGGTGAGTGATGGCAAGCCGATGCGGCTGTGGGGCGGACGCTTCGAGGGCGGCCCGTCCGACGCGCTGACCCGGCTGTCGGTGAGCGTGCACTTCGACTGGCGGCTGGTGCCGTACGACCTGGCCGCGTCCAGGGCGCACGCGCGCGTGCTGCACAGGGCGGGGCTGCTGGACGGCGAGGAGCTCGAGCGCATGGTCGGCGCGCTCGACGATCTGGAGCAGGCGTGCAAGGCCGGCGAGTTCCGGCCTACGGTCGCCGACGAGGATGTGCACACCGCGCTGGAGCGCGGGCTGCTGGAGCGGCTCGGCTCGCTCGGCGGCAAGCTCCGCGCCGGCCGGTCGCGCAACGACCAGATCGCCACGGACCTGCGCCTCTACCTGCGCGACCACGCCCGCACGATCGTCTCCCGCCTCGTGGAGCTGGAGACCGCGCTCATGGCCCAGGCCGAGCAGCACGCCGAGACGGCCGCGCCCGGCATGACCCACCTGCAGCACGCCCAGCCGGTGTCGTTCGGCCACCAGCTGCTGGCCCACGTCCACGCGTTCGCCCGCGACATCGACCGCCTCACCGACTGGGACAAACGCGCCGCGGTCTCCCCGCTCGGCGCCGGCGCGCTGGCCGGCTCGTCGCTGCCGCTCGACCCGCGGGCCGTAGCGGAGGAGCTGGGCTTCTCCGCCGCCGCGCCCAATTCGATGGACGCCGTCGCCGACCGCGACTTCGCCGCCGAGTTCCTGTTCGACGCGGCGATGATCGGCGTGCACCTGTCGCGGCTGGGCGAGGAGATCGTCCTGTGGGCCTCGCAGGAGTTCCGCTGGATCGAGATGGACGACTCCTACTCCACCGGTTCGTCGATCATGCCGCAGAAGAAGAACCCCGACGTGGCCGAGCTGGCCCGCGGCAAGTCGGGCCGGTTGATCGGCAACCTGATGTCGCTGCTGACCACGCTCAAGGGCCTGCCGCTGACCTACAACCGCGACCTGCAGGAGGACAAGGAGCCGGTGTTCGACGCGGTCGACACGCTGCTGCTGGTCCTGCCCGCGATGGCCGGCCTGGTCGCCACCATGCGGGTCAACACCGCCCGCCTGGAGTCCTCGGCTCCCGACGGGTTCGCGCTGGCCACCGACCTGGCCGAGCTCCTGGTGCGGCGCGGCGTGCCGTTCCGGGAGGCGCACGAGGCCGTCGGCCACCTGGTGGTGTGGTGCCAGGTCAACGACAAGGACCTCGGCGAGCTCACCGACGACGAGCTGGCCAAGGTGTCGCCGCACCTGACGCCCGACGTCCGCGACGTGCTCAGCGTCCCCGGCGCCCTGGCCGCCCGCAAGGCATACGGCGGCACCGCGCCCGACCGGGTCCGCGACCAGCTCGTCGCGCTGCGCGAGGCGGTCGACGCCCAGGCGGCATGGGCGGCGGGCAGCTGAGCGGCGGGCAGCAGGGCGGCGGGCAGCTGGGCGGCGGGCAGCAGGGCGGCGGGCAGCAGGGCGGCGGGCAGCAGGGCGGCGGGCTGCTGGGTTCCGCCGCGCTGCCGCGGAGCTTCTTCGACCGGCCGTCCCACGAGGTGGCGCCCGACCTGCTCGGGCGCGTCCTCGTGCACGGCTCCGTCGCCGTGCGCCTGACCGAGGTCGAGGCGTACGGCGGCCCCGGCGAGGACCCCGCCGCCCACACCTACCGCGGCAGGACCCCGCGCAACGCCGTCATGTTCGGCCCGCCGGGCCACCTGTACGTGTACTTCACCTACGGCATGCACTTCTGCGCCAATCTCGTCTGCCTGCCCGACGGCCACGGCTCGGCCGTGCTGCTGCGGGCCGGCGAGGTGGTGGAGGGCCAGGCCGAGGCCCGTGCCCGGCGCTCGAACGGCAGGCGCGTCCCCGACCGCGATCTGGCCCGCGGCCCGGCCCGGCTGGCGGTGGCGCTCGGCCTGATGCGCGAGCACAACGGGCTCGACACCATCCTGGAGGGCTCGCCGCTGGGCCGGCCCCGGCAGTCGGCCACCATGTTGGCGGGCCTGCCGCCCGACGCGGCCCTGATCAGGTCAGGGCCGCGTACCGGCATCTCGACGGCCAAGGAGGTGCCGTGGCGGTTCTGGATCGACGGCGACCCGACCGTGTCCCCGTACCGGGCTCACGCGCCGCGCCGCCGCAGCGCCGCGGCCACCTCCGTGGGAGGGGCACCCAGCTCGTGAGGACTGAAGATGTGCAGGTGGTCGCCGGTGTCGATCTCCAGCATCTCGCTGCGCAGGCCCCACCGGCGGCGTACGTCGACCTTGATGTCCCAGATCGCGTCCCACGGCACGTGCCGCCTGGCCGCGAACCCGTGGACCACGGTGATGCCGCTCTCGTCGGCCGCCAGCCGCACCGGCGCGATCACGTCGCGCACGCCCATCGCGCCGACCAGCACGGCCGCCGGCACAGCCAGGATCACGCCGCGGACGTCGCCCTCGAACCACCACCAGACGGCGAGCCCGGCGCACGCCAGACCCCCTAAGATCTTGAAAACGGCCAGCTCGCGACGGACCCTCCACATGGGCACAGAGCGTATCCAAGTGGCGGGTGACCCGAACGATCCGGCACCCTGTAACCAGCCAAATGTCCTCACTACTGGAAAGCCGGCACCGTGACCGACATTCTCGATGAGCTCGAATGGCGCGACGTCATCGCGCAGACCACAGACATCGACGCCCTGCGTGAGGCGCTGTCGAAAGGTCCGATCACCGTCTACGCCGGCTTCGACCCGACCGCCCCTTCGCTCCACGTCGGCAACCTCGCCACGCTGCTGATCTTGACCCGCTTCCAGCGCGCCGGACACAAGCCCATCGGCCTGGTCGGCGGCGCGACCGGCCTGATCGGCGACCCCAGCGGCCGCAGCACCGAGCGCGTGCTCAACACCACCGAGGTCGTGGCCGAGTGGGTGCGGCGCATCCGCGTGCAGGTGGAGAAGTTCCTGTCGTTCGAACCGGGGCCGAACGCCGCCACGCTGGTCAGCAACCTCGACTGGACCGCCCAGCTGAGCGCCATCGACTTCCTGCGCGACGTGGGCAAGCACTTCCCGGTCAACCGCATGCTCGCCCGCGAGTCCGTCTCGGCGCGGCTGGCCGGCGAGGGCCTCAGCTACACCGAGTTCAGCTACCAGATCCTGCAGGCCAACGACTACCTGGAGCTCTACCGGCGGCACGGCTGCGCGCTTCAGCTCGGCGGCAGCGACCAGTGGGGCAACATCACCGCCGGCGTCGACCTGATCAGGCGCGTCGAGGGCGCCCACGTCCATGCCCTGACCGGCAAGCTGATCACCAAGGCCGACGGCACCAAGTTCGGCAAGACCGCGGGCGGCGCCGTGTGGCTCGACCCCGCGCTCACCTCGCCGTACGCGTTCTACCAGTACTGGCTCAACGCCGACGACCGCGACGTGATCCGTTTCCTGAAGGTCTTCACGTTCCGCTCCCGCGAGGAGATCGACGAGCTGGAGAAGGCCGTGGCCGACCGCCCGTTCGCGCGGGAGGCCCAGCGCACGCTGGCGGAGGACCTCACGACCCTGGTGCACGGCGCCGACGAACTGGCCGCCGTCGTGGCCGCCTCCAAGGCCCTGTTCGGGCAGGGCTCGCTGACGGAGCTGTCCGCGTCCACCCTGGAGGGCGCCCTGGCCGAGGTCCCCAAGGCGAGGATCTCCGCGCTGGGGGTGCCGTTCGTGGACCTGATGGCCGACAGCGGCCTGGTGGACTCCAAGTCCGCCGCCCGCCGGGCGGTCAAGGAGGGCGGCGCGTACCTCAACAACGTCAAGATCACCGACGAGTCGTACGTGCCGACCACCGACGACCTGCTACGCGGCCGCTTCATGGTGCTGCGCCGCGGCAAGAAGTCCATCGGCGGCGTCGAGGTCGGCTGACCTTTCCAGACGCCTGAACGGGGCTCCCCCACAAACGGGGGAGGCCCGTTCGCGCCACTTGCCCGCCTTCCGCCACCGTCAGACCCGGCGGCTCGGCCGAGCCGCGGACCAGGCGCAGTTCGCACCCAGCCGCCAGCCACCTCCCACCCCGAGGAACGCCGTCACCCTGGCCCGAGGAGCGCCGTCACCCTCCTAAGCCGAGGAACGCCGTCAACCCTCCCGGCCCGAGGAACGCCGTCACCCTGCGGCCCCACCCGTGTGGTCCACCCATCCACACCTGCGGACGCCGCCGAGACATCGCAGCGCTCGCTCCACGGGCAGCCGAACCGGCCGGGGCAGGCGCGCCGGCCACCGCCGCAAGCACCGCCCAGCCGCACAATGGGGTTCCGTGCGGCGCCACCCCTCACCACCTCTCATCGCTCACCGACTCCGCGTACGTGTCGGCTTCATAACGATCACGACGCACCTCTCTGCGTCGCCGACCGGCCGCGCGCGTACTCCAGATGCGCGCACAACGCCGTTCCAGCAGGTTCACACACCTCTCCAGGCTCATCACGCCCTCGTCTCCTGACGCACCGAATCGAGCTTCTCGCGTGATGCCGCCGCATGCCCACCCGTCGCCGACCGCCACCGCGCACGTTCCGCGACAGGTCGCCGGCGTGTGTCATGTTTCATGAACCCGTGGGCGGAATACACACCGAGCGTGAAACGTTGACGACCATGGCGTAGGAACGATTCCTCGAGGACAGACGGGTGATACAGCTCGACCTCGTCCCGTGGGAGGGGGCTGACGGGCGGGCCGCGTCGGCGCCGCCGACAGCTGGCGGGTTGCCGGCGATTTGACGCGGCGTGGATCGCGACCTAATCTTTCATTTCGCTGCGGGAGCGAGCCGGACGCCGGTCAGGCGGACGGGCCCCCGCGCAAGCCCCTTGAAATGACGAGCCACTCGGTGGAGTCGCTTCGGCGCGCTCGACGTCCGAGTCGTTTCCGGGCACTCGTCGAACCGCCGAAAAACCGGTTGATTCGACAAGTACTCAGTGACACGGTAAGTTACGAGGGTTGCCCCGGATCGGGGCTAACCATCCTAGGCAGTATCGACCCACAGTGGTCAAATCTTCGGATTTGACGCGGAAGCGGTCGAAATGCTAGGATTGAACTGGCGGAAGTGGCGCCTCCGAGTGAGATCCTGTAAGGGACCTCGACGAGGATGAACGCGTCCGTTTCTTGAGAACTCAACAGTGTGCTAAAAGCCAGTGCATGTGCATCACATGTTTTAACCCGTCATTATTTTTGGCGGTTTTGCTTGGACAGTCTGTCCGAACAGGCATTGTTTGGAGAGTTTGATCCTGGCT
>DASUCK010000424.1:0-3401 GCA_036276095.1 Nonomuraea sp.
AAGGGGTTGTGGCCTGCTAGAACCAGATCGTCTAAATTGTTGGAACAAAAGGGGTGAAAGTGGCAAGGTCGGTGCTGTATCAGCAGGTGGCTGCGGAGTTGCGACGCGCCATCTACTCGGGTGTCCTCGGCCCCGGGGCGCAGCTGCCGACCGAGGCACAGCTCATGGAAGACCATGGGGTGAGCAGGAACACCGTTCGTCTGGCCCTGGGAGAGCTCGTCAACGAAGGGCTCGTCACGCGCACGCCGCGGCGTGGCACCGTGGTCAGAGACCGGCGGCCGCTGCTCATCTATCCCCAGCGGGAGCTGGAGCCGCAGTCCAGCGGGGAGTTGCGGGAGGCCTTCGCCTACGCCGTGGCGCAGGAAGGCCGCGCGCCAAGCCAGTACATCGAGGTGCTGACCGTGTCTCCGGTCGAGGAGATCGCCAGCAGACTGGAATTGGCCGACGGGGAATTGGCGGTGGTGAGACGCCGTTTGCGTTTCGTGGACGGCCAGCCGTACAACACCAACGATTCCTACTTCCCCCGTGACCTGGTCGCCGATTCCGAGATCGCCAGGCCCGGAGACATCGCGCGAGGGGCGAACCGGGTGCTGGAGGAGCTGGGCCACGCGCAAGTGCGCGTTGTGGACGACATCTGGGCCCGCATGCCGAACCAGGAGGAGGCCGAGCGCCTCCAGCTGGAGCTCGGCACGCCGGTGATGGTGTACGTCCGCGTTGGATACGACAGCGCCGACATGCCCGTGCGTGTCGCGGTGTCGGTGCTGCCTGCCGACAAACATCTGATCAGATACGAGCTCGATCGCCGCTAAGGGCTCGGGTGAAGGGGTGATCCCGCCGGCCGGGCGCAGCGAGAAATAAGCCGCCTCGCTGGCCTGGGGGAGTCGTGCATACTCCCCTAAATCGCCATTTATCCATATATATCGGGTTAAGGCCCCATTTCGCCTTCACGCGACATTGCGTCATCACGCTATGTGGTCGCGTGGAAACCCATCGCAACGGGAGTTGTCCTATGCACACGAACACCCTGCTTCACCCGCTGGCGCTGCGCCGAGCCGAACCCTCCGACCTTCCCGGCGTCCTCACGCTGCTCGCCGACACCGCCGAGTGGCTCCACGCGCGGGGCGTACGCCAGTGGCCCCGCCACGGCTTCGGCCCCGAGCGGATCGAGCCCCTCATCGAGGAACGCGTGCTGTACCTGCTCGACGACGAGCTTCGCTACCTCGATCCGGACGGATCGGCGCCGCCCGTAGCCACCATAGCCGTCGACGACCACGCCGACCCCGAATTCTGGACCCCCGCCGACAACCCGGGAGCCGCCCTCTACGTGCACAAGCTGGCCGTGGCCCGGCCGTGGTCCGGGAGCGGCCTCGGCGACGCCCTGCTCGACTGGGCCGGCGCCGCGGCGTTCGCCTCCGGGCTGCCGTGGGTCCGGCTCGACTGCGCCAAGGCCAACCCGCGCCTGCAGCGCTACTACCGCACCCGCGGCTTCCACCACGTCCGTACCGTCGACCTGCCCCACCGCTCCTCCGGCGCCCTCTTCCAGCGGCCGTCCGAGGACATGCCCACAACGGCCTTCCGCGACCTGACGGCCGCGGAACTGATCGCGGAACTGATCAACGCCTGACCGGCCCGACGGGCCCCGGGCCCGGCCTCCTTCGCCGGAGAGCCGGGCCCG
The DNA here is from genome assembly GCA_036276095.1 of Nonomuraea sp. Classification (GTDB taxonomy): domain Bacteria; phylum Actinomycetota; class Actinomycetes; order Streptosporangiales; family Streptosporangiaceae; genus Nonomuraea. Next base: position 1,676 of record DASUCK010000424.1, read on the forward strand.
TCCCCTGCCCGTCCCTCGCTGGCGTGCGGGCGCGGGCGGGCCGGGTCTCCTCGCAGGTAGCAGGGGCATTTCTGCGCAAAGCATCATTATCGCCCTATAGCCTCTGCAGCATGACCGGATCCCTGCTCGAGGTGATCGCGCTCAACGTGCGCGACGCCGTGGCCGCCGAACAGGGCGGAGCCGACCGGCTGGAGGTCGTCGCCGACATGGCGGCCGACGGGCTGACCCCCGCGCCGGAGACGGTTGCCGCGATCGCCGCCGAATGCCCCCTCCCCCAGATGGTGATGCTCCGCTGCGACACCGTCTTCACCGCCGGCCCCGACGCCCTGGAACGGCTCGGCCGGGACGCCAAGGCCCTGGCCCAGGCCGGCGCGGCCGGCTTCGTGTTCGGATTCCTCGACAAGGCGGGGGCGGTGGACCTGGCGGCGACCGAGGCGCTGATCCACGCCGTGTCGCCGCTGCCGTGGACGTTCCACCGGGCCGTGGACCACGCGGCCGACGTGCAGGCGGCCTGGCGTGCCGTACGGCTGCTGCCGAACCTGGCGACCGTGCTCACCTCGGGTGCGTCCACCGGCGTCGGGGACGGCCTGCCGGTGCTGCGGACCAGGGCCGAGGCCGGCGACGGCTCGATCATCCTGGCCGGCGGCGGCCTGCGTCCCGCGCACGTGCCGGCCCTGCTGGACTACGGCATCCGCGCCTTCCACGTCGGGTCGGCCGTGCGGGCGGGCTGGTCCGACCCCGTCGAGTGGCGCCTCGTCCGCCAGTGGCGCGCCCTCGTGGAACGCGACTAGGGAGGTTAGGGGAGGGCGGCGTCGGCTCTGCGGAGCGCGGCGGACAGGGCGCGGATCGTGGCGGGCTCGTCCATGACGCCGCCTCCGGCGGCCCGCCGCTCCTCCCAGGCGGTCACCCGAGCGCGGTAGGCGTCGTACGTGGCCAGGTGGAAGGCGTAGACAGCGGCGAAGCGGCTCACCAGGTGCGACGGGTGCATGTCCCACCCCTGGTGGAAGCCGTGCCGCAACGAGTGGCGCACCAGCTCGGCATGCCGCCGCCACAACCCGTGCACGTCGGCCGCCCGCCCCGACGCGGGCGCGGCGGCCAGCGAGCCGTCCGACAGCTCCACTCCCGTGCCCGCGAACGCCGTCTGCATCACGTGCCGGGCATGGTCGCAGGCCGGATGGTCGAGCCGCTGCTCGTGCGGCGGCAGCCCCAGCGCGGCCGTGTAGTCGAACACGCCGAAGTGCGCCGCCGCCAGCCGCCCGCCCAGCGCCCCGGCCAGCTCGGCCCGCAGGAACGGCAGCGTCTGCGGCGCCTCCACCTGGATCTCGAACCGCAGCCGGCCACTCCCGCCCAGTTCGGACTCCAGCCCTTCCAGCACGTCCGCGAACTGCCGGAGGTAGTCCTCCATCAGCACCTTGGGGAACGTCACGACGAACCCGTCCGGCAGCCCACCGGCCCGCTCGGCCACGCCGATGACGAACCCGTGGAGCGTCCGCACCGATCGCCCCGGGTCGCCGTCGGCGAACGACTTCACCCGCGGCCCCCACCGGCGCGGCAGCGCCCCGGCGACGTGCAGCTCGGCGACCGCCGCGGCGGCCCGTGCCACGTGGGCGTCCTCGACGTCGTCAGGGCGCGCCCCGTAGCCGTCCTCGAAGTCGACGCGCAGGTCCTCGACCGGCTCGCGGGCGAGCTTGGCGAGCACCTTCTCGTGCACGGCCGCGGCCGTGCC
>DASUCK010000425.1:0-19014 GCA_036276095.1 Nonomuraea sp.
CAGAGAGAGGAGTTCTGGTGGACGAAAGCGACCACCAGACCGATACTCCCGTGTCGTCCGACTGGACGCCTCCCACATGGGAGGAAGTCGTGCGGACGCACTCCGCACGCGTGTATCGGCTCGCGTACCGGTTGACCGGCAACGTCCACGATGCCGAAGACCTCACCCAGGAGGTCTTCGTCCGGGTCTTCAGGTCGCTGTCGAGCTACACCCCGGGCACGTTCGAGGGCTGGCTGCACCGGATCACGACGAACCTGTTCCTCGACATGGCGCGGCGCAAGCAGCGCATCAGGTTCGAAGGGCTGGCCGACGACGCCGCCGAGCGGCTGCGCGGTCGCGAGCCGTCGCCGGCGCAGGCGTTCGACGACGCCCACCTGGAGCCCGACATCCAGGCCGCCCTCGACGCGCTCGCTCCCGAGTTCCGGGCCGCGATCGTGCTGTGCGACATCGAGGGCTTGTCCTACGAGGAGATCGCGGCCACGCTCGGCGTCAAGCTGGGTACGGTCCGAAGCCGTATTCACCGTGGCCGGGCGCAGTTGCGGGAGGCGCTCGATCACCGAGCCCCCCGTAATACCCAACTCCCCCCGACCGTGACCCGTGGGGAGGAATTCTGACATGGCTCATCTTGGAGAACGCGTTTCCGCGCTCGTCGACGGGGAGCTCAACCACCACGAACGCGAGCGCGCGCTGGCTCATCTGACCTTCTGCGCTGACTGCCGGCGCGAGGTCGAGTCGATGCGGGCGCTGAAGTCGCGCCTGCGTTTGCTCGACACCCCGGCGATGCCCGCCGACCTGACGATGTCCCTGCTTCGCATGGCGGAGCCGGGAGGGCCGCTGCCGCCGAGGGAGCGCCCTTTTCCCACGCGTACGTTCGGGGGAGTGCCCATCCCCGGGCCGCACACGATCGCTCCCCTGGACAACCGCCCGCGCAGGGACGCCGGCGGCGGGGCCTCGGGCCCTGGCCGTGGGGGTAGGCGCCGGTCGACGTACGTCGCCGTGGGCGTCGTGTCCGCGGCCGTGGCGCTGGGAACCTTCTTCGCCGCCTCGGGGGCGGGACAGAACGTGCGGACGCCGCCGGTCGAGCTCTGGAAGGTGCAGCAGTCGCCGACGGACATTCCCTCGGTCGCCACACCTTGACATCCGGATATGCCGGGAATGGCTGGGATTGGCGTAGTCGGCGGCGCTAGGGGCATACGATCTGGGTTCGGGATTTGTTACGGCATCTAGACGGACAAATGCCTTATGACCCTCGTATGCCGCAAGAGCCAGGATTGCGGTGGCCGAGCCAAGGAGTGGTGAGACTTACATGACCGACGAGACGCGCCCCACCGAAGGACGCACGCCGTCGGACTACCCCGAGCCGCAGGGGCGCCCGGACTTCCTGCCCGCCGACCAGTCGGGCGAGCAGCCGGGCGGCCGGCCCGAACCGCCCGCCTCGTTCGGCACCACGTGGGGAGACCCGTCGGGGCGCTCGGAGGGCGCCCCGCCGTACGAATCACCCTACGACCGGCCGTACGACCGGCCGTACGAGTCGTCGCGCCAGTCGCCCTACGAGCGCCCGTACGAGCCGCAGCGCCCGTACGAGGAGTCCCCGCAGAGCGGCCCGTCCTACGCCGGCGAGGCGTACGGGCCGCCCTTCGGCACCCCGGACAGCGGGCCGTCGTTCGGCGGATCGAACAGTGGCCCGTCATTCGGCGGGCCGAACGCTGATCCCTCGTTCGGCGGGCCGGGTGGGACGCGGGCGTTCGAGCGGCCGCCGTTCGGCGGCGCGCCTCCGTACGGCGGGGGGACTCCGCCTCCGCCGCCCCCGCAGCAGGCGCTCGGGATGGGAGCGGGCTGGGCGCCGCCGCCTCCGGGCGGCCAGGGCGCGGGCCAGGGAGCGCGGCGCGGTCCTGGCACCGGCGGGCTGATCGCGATCGCCGTGGCCATCGCGGTGGTGGCCTCGATGCTGGGCAGCGTCGGCACCTACCTGCTCACCAGGCCCAGCGGCGGCAACGACCCCTCCTACAGCCTCGGCCCGGTGCCCACGGGCGCCACCAACCGGGCGCCCGACTCCGTGGCGGGCGTGGCGGCGCGGGTGCTGCCCAGCGTGGTCTCTCTGGAGGTCAACGGCTCCAGCACCGAGGGCGCCTCGGGTTCCGGCTTCCTGATCAAGAACGGTTACATCGTCACCAACAACCACGTGGTGTCCATGGCCGCGCAGGGCGGCGACATCCGGATCATGTTCAACAACCGGAAGACCACCAATGCGCGCATCATCGGCCGCGACCCCGGCACCGACCTGGCCGTGGTCAAGCCGGACGAGACGTTCGGCACGCCGGAGATCACCCTGGGCAACTCCGACCAGGTCGTGGTCGGCGACCCGGTGATCGCCATCGGCTCGCCGCTGGGCCTTACGGGCACGGTGACGACGGGCATCGTCAGCTCGCTCAACCGGCCGGTCATCGCCGGTGACGACACGGGCCTCACCGGGGAGGAGGCGGCGTACATCAGCGCCATCCAGACCGACGCCGCCATCAACCCCGGCAACTCGGGCGGGCCGCTGGTGAACAGCCGGGGCGAGGTCGTCGGCGTGAACTCGGCGATCGCCACCCTGGGCCGGTCGGCGACGAGCCAGAGCGGCAGCATCGGCCTGGGTTTCGCGATCCCGGTCAACCAGACCCGCCGGGTGGCGGAAGAACTGATCAGCACGGGGCGGGCCAAGCGGCCGAAGATCGGGATTACGCTCGACCGCGAATACCGCGGGCAGGGCGTGCGGATCGCGACCGAGCCGGCCGGCGGCCAGCAACCGGTGGACGCCAGCGGGCCCGCCGCCAAGGCGGGGCTCAAGCCGGGCGACGTCATCCTGGAGATCGACGGCCTGGCCCTCCAGGACGGCAACGAGCTGATCGCCCTGATCCGCAGCAAGGCGCCGGGCTCCAAGATCGCGGTCAAGTACCAGCGGGCCGGTCAGGAGCTCTCGACCACCGTCACCGTGGTCGCCGACGACGAGCCCACCCCCACGCCGTCCTGACCTCCGACGCGGGGCCGGTCACCGGCCCTGTCGAGGCTCCTCCGCAGGACATGGGATCCGGGCGACCGAGCTATGCCCGAGAGCCCTTAGTCTGTGGATAGGCCGGGGTTGTCCCTCGGAGGGGTTGGACTGCGGTAGGAGCTCACGGTGTTCGGACTCGGGTGGTGGGAGATCGCGGCGCTGGTCATCATCGCGCTGCTCGTCTTCGGTCCCGAAAAGCTGCCTCAGGCCGCGGCACAGGCCGGCAAGACGTTGCGTAACCTGCGCCGGATGGCCAACAACGCGCGTGACGACCTCCGCGCGGGGCTCGGGCCGGAGTTCCAGAACTTCGACCCGGCCGATCTCAACCCGAGGACCTTCGTCCGTAAGCACCTCCTCGACGACCTCGACGACGACTGGAACGGCGCCAAGGAGAAGGAGCTGGAGCCCGCCACGACGGCGTCGTTCACCGATCCGATCGTCGACGAGCTGGGCTACGGCGAGATCCCGCCGTACGACTCCGAGGCCACCTGACCGGGCTACAGTTCCCGTGTGAGCGACAACAGCGACAACAGCGCAGCCATCGAGGAGGGCGCCAAGAAGTCCGGCGTCCTCTGGCTCACTCTCGACCGTCCGCGGTTGGCCTGGCACGTCTGGCACGACGGGGCCATCTACCTCGTGACCGGCGGCGAGGAGCAGGAGCTGCCGGGGCTGGCCGGCCGCGACCGCGTCCACGTGACGCTGCGTAGCAAGGACAACGGCGCCAGGCTCGTGGAGTTCGACGCCGCGGTGTCGGTCGTCGACCAGGGCGCGGCCGCCGACGCGGTGGCGGTGCTGGCCAAGGAGCGGCTCAACGCCCGCGCCGGCGAGGGGCTGGCCGAGCGCTGGGCCCGCGAGTCCACGGTGCTGCGGCTCACCCCGGCCTAGACGCGGGCGGCCAGCGGCTCGTCGAGCGTCGCGACCGCGGGGCGGGCCGACGACGTGGCGGTCTGGGCCAGGAGGGCGCCCGACAGCACGAGGAGCCCGCCGACGATCTGGAAGGCGCCGAGCGTCTCGCCGACCAGCGCCCATGCGACCACGGAGCCGGCGATCACCTCCAGCGACGCGACGGTCGCGCCCACGGCGGCCGACAGGCGGCGTACGGCGTTCACCCCCAGGATGTACGCGGCCACGGTCGCGACCAGCACCATCCACAGGTACGCGCCGAGCACCGGCAGCGTGGCGCCGCCGCCCGGCGTGGCGGAGAGGGTGAACGCCTCCCACGGGATGTTCCACGGCCGGGCGAACGGGGCGAGCACGACGGCCGCGCCGGTCAGGCCCCAGGCGATCAGGCCGAGCGGGTCCACGTCGTCGCCGAAGCTGTCGTTCATCAGGAAGTATCCGGCGCAGCAGGCCCCGGCCACCAGCGCCAGCAGCAGCCCGAGCGCGTCCAGCCGGAGGCCCTGCCACGCCTCGACCACGATGGCCAGGCCGACGACGGCGACGACCGCGCCGATGTACGCGGCCCGCGCCAGGCGGATCTTGCGGACCACCCGCACCCAGGCCACCACCATCACCGGTGCCATGAATTCCAGCAGCAGCGCGATCCCGACCGGCAGCCGCGTGATCGCCACGAAGTAGAGCGCCTGCACCCCGGCCACCGCCATGATCGCGTACAGGGCGAAGAACGGCAGCTTGGCGGTCGGGATGCGGAGCGCGCGGGGGCGGGCCACCGCGAGTACGACGAGCAGGATCAGCCCCGCGCCCGCCATGCGCGTCCACACGGCCTCGATCGGCGCGAGCCCCGCGCCTATGAGGTATCTGGCCATCGGCCCCGAGAACGCGAAACAACACGAGGACACGAGCGCGAGAGCCAGTCCCGCATACCTCATCGCACACCACCAGCTACGTCATTACCGTTGAGCAGGTTTGATACTGACATGTCGGGCATCCCCGGTGCAACGGGATACCGCTGTTAGCCTGGCCACGTGAAGATCTTCGTGGCCCGGCTGCCGGGAACCCCGGTGTTCGACCCGGCAGGGGATCAGATCGGGCGCATCAGGGACGTCGTGGTCGGCCTGCGCGTCGGCCGCCGGCCCGACGTCCACGGCCTGGTGGTGGAGGTGCAGCCGCGCCGCCGGGTCTTCCTCCCCATCACCCGCGTACGCCGCATCGAGGCGGGTGCCGTCGTCTTCACCGGCCGCATCAACATGCGCAGGTTCGAGCAGCGCGCCACCGAGACGCTGGTCATCGGCGAGATGCTCGACCTGACCGTACGCCTCGACGACCAGCCCATGACCGTCTACGACGTGGCGATGGAGGAGGTCAAGCCGTCCGCCTGGCAGATCACCAAGGTCGCCCTCCACAGGGGCAGGCGGCGCGACCCGAGGGTGGTCGAGTGGGAGGACGTGTCGGGGTTCGACACGCTGCAGAAGGACCAGGGCGCGGCCGGGCTGATCGCGGCGTTCGCGTCGATGCGGGCCGCCGACATGGCGAGCGCCCTGCACGAGCTGCCCAGCAAGCGGCGGGTCGAGATCGCCCGCGCGCTCGACGACGACCGCCTCGCCGACGTGCTGGAGGAGCTGCCGCCGGACGACCAGATCGGCATCCTCGGCACGCTCGACCCCGAGCGGGCCGCCGACGTGCTGGAGGAGATGGGCCCCGACGACGCCGCCGACCTGCTGCACGACCTGCCCGACGAGCAGGCGGCCGAGCTGCTGGCGCTGATGGAGCCAGGGGAGGCGGCGCCGGTGCGGCGGCTGCTGACGTACCCGGAGCGCTCCGCGGGCGGGGTGATGACGAGCGAGCCGGTGATCCTTCCGCCGACCTCCACCGTGGCCGAGGCGCTCGCGCACATCAGGCACCAGGACCTCACGCCCGCCGTCGCGGCCCAGGTCTACGTCACCCGGCCGCCCACGGAGACGCCGACGGGCACGTACCTGGGGGTCTCGCACTTCCAGCGGCTGCTGCGGGAGCCGCCGTCCACGCTGCTGGGGGCGGTGCTGGACCAGTCGATCGACCCGATCCGGCCGGATCTGACGTTGATCGAGATCACCGCCTACCTGGCCAACTACAACCTCGTCGCGGCGCCCGTCGTGGACGAGCTGGGGCGGCTCGTCGGCGCGGTGACCGTGGACGACGTACTGGACCATCTCCTTCCCGAGGACTGGCGCGAGGGGGCCGAGCGTGACCGCTGAACGACTGGACCAGCCGCGAGAGCTGCGCCGCACGCTGCGGCCGCACTACGATCCCGAGGCGTTCGGCCGCCTGTCGGAACGGATCGCCCGGTTCCTGGGCACGGCGCGATTTTTGGTCTACATGACCGGGTTTGTCACCGTGTGGGTGATCTGGAACGTGGCCGCGCCGGCACGGCTCACGTTCGACCCGTACCCGTTCATCTTCCTCACGCTCATGCTGTCGCTGCAGGCCAGTTACGCCGCGCCGCTGATCCTGCTGGCCCAGAACCGGCAGGACGACCGCGACCGCATCCAGTACGAGCACGACCGCGAGGCGGCCGACCGCAACCAGGCCGAGATCGAGTATCTCACCCGGGAGATCGCCGGGCTGCGCATGGCCGTCAACGAGGTCGCCACCCGCGACTACCTGCGCGCCGAGCTGGGGCGGCTGCTGGAGGAGCTGGAGGAGCGGCGTTAGGCGGCCAGCTTGGCCAGCATGGCGCGGACGCGGCCGAGGTCGGCGCCGTCGAGCAGGTCGAGGAACTGGGTCCTGATGCCGCGCAGGTAGGTGGGAGTGGCGGCGGCCAGGCGGGCGGCGCCGGCGTCGGTCAGCACCGCGTACAGGCCGCGGGCGTCGTCGGCGCACGCCTCGCGCGACACCAGGCCGTCGCGTTGCAGGCGGTCGATGAGCCTGGTCAGGCCGCTGCGGGAGAGCAGGACGCGATCGGCCAGGTCGTTCATGCGCAGCCGCCGCTCGGGCGCCTCCGCCAGTTGCATGAGCACGTCGTAGGAGGCCAGCGGCAGCTCGTGGGCGACGAGCAACTCGGCCTCCAGGTGGCGGGTGATGCGCACCTGGGCGCGCTGCAGCATCCGCCACACCGCCAGCTCCTCGACGGTCAGGCCCTCGTCGCGCAGAAGAGTCACGGAGTAACCTTAGGGGGTTGTTGCATAGACATCTAACAGTACGGATTAACTCAGCGAGGCCTCCGGTTCATACGATGGAGGGGCATCCTCACTGGCGTCCAGCGCCTGTCGCACATATACCGACGAAGGAGGGACGGCACTCCCTCGTGCCGAGACTTCGATGGCACCAACCCAGGAACAGGTGACGGCGGCCCTCGCCACCGTGATCGACCCCGAGATCCGTCGTCCGATCACGGATCTCGGCATGGTCAAGAGCATCGAGATCGCTCCCGACGGGGCGGTGCGGGTAGGCGTCTACCTCACCGTGGCCGGATGCCCGCTGAAGGACACCATCCGCCGCGACGTCACGAACGCCGTCGCCGGGATCGGGGGCGTGACGGGCGTCCAGATCGAGCTCGACGTCATGAGCACCGAGCAGCGCAAGGAGCTGCAGACCAAGCTGCGCGGCGACCGCGGCCCGGAGAAGGAGATCCCGTTCAACCAGCCCGGCTCGCTGACCCGCGTGTTCGCGGTGGCCAGCGGCAAGGGAGGGGTCGGCAAGTCGTCGGTGACGGTCAACCTGGCCGCCGCCATGGCCGCCAACGGGCTCAAGGTCGGCATCGTCGACGCCGACATCTACGGTCACAGCGTGCCCCGCATGCTGGGCGCCGCCGAGCGGCCCACCAAGGTCGAAGACATGATCATGCCGCCGGTGGCCCACGACATCAAGGTCATCTCGGTCGGCATGTTCAAGCCCCCGGGCAACACGCCGGTGGTGTGGCGCGGGCCGATGCTCGACCGCGCGCTCCACCAGTTCCTGGCCGACGTCTACTGGGGCGACCTCGACGTCCTCCTGCTCGACCTGCCGCCCGGCACCGGCGACATCGCCATCTCGGTGGCCCAGCGGCTGCCGACGGCCGAGATCCTGGTCGTGACGACGCCGCAGATGGCCGCGGCCGAGGTGGCCGAGCGGGCCGGGTCGATCGCGGCCCAGACCCACCAGCAGATCGCCGGCGTCATCGAGAACATGGCGTGGCTGCCCTGCCCCCACTGCGACGAGCGCATCGCCGTCTTCGGCGAGGGCGGCGGCCAGACCGTCGCCGACGCGCTGACCCGCACGCTCGGCGCCCGGGTGCCGCTGCTCGGCCAGGTCCCCATCGACCTGCGGCTGCGCGAGGGCGGCGACGAGGGCAAGCCGCTCGTCCTGACCGACCCCGACTCGCCCGCCGCGGCCGAGCTGACCAAGATCGCCTCCGGGCTGAGCAAGCGCGGCTCCAGCCTGAAGGGGCTCCACCTGGGGCTGTCGCCGAAGAGGTGAGACAGCGTGGCGCGATGATCGCCATCGAAGGGGGTATGCGCCCGCCGTGGGCCATGCCCCCTCTCGCCGCGGGCCTCCGCGCGGACGGCTTCCCGCGTCGTTAGTAGCGTGTGCGCATGCGCTCACGTCGTTCGGTACTCGCGGTGCCCGGCAGCAACCCCCGCTTCCTGGAGAAGGCCCAGACCCTGCCCGTCGACGAGGTCTTCCTCGACCTGGAGGACTCCGTCGCCCCTGCCGCCAAGGAGGAGGCGCGGCGGAACGTCGTGGCCGCGTTGCGGGAGGGCGATTGGAGCGGCAAGACGCGGGTGGTGCGGGTCAACGACCTCACGACGCGGTGGACGTACCGGGACGTGATCGAGGTCGTCGAGCAGGCGGGGGAGTTCCTCGACTGCGTGATGCTGCCCAAGGTCCAAGACCCCACCGAGGTCGTCTGGCTCGACACGCTGCTCACCCAGATCGAGAAGACCATGGGGTACGAAGTCGGCCGCATCGGCGTCGAGGCGCAGATCGAGAACGCCCGCGGCCTGGTCAACGCCGACGCCATCGCCGGATCGTCCAGGCGCCTGGAGACGCTGGTGTTCGGGCCGGCCGACTTCATGGCCTCCGTCAACATGCGCACGCTCGTCGTCGGCGAGCAGCCGCCCGGCTACACCGAGGGCGACGCCTACCACTACATCCTCATGCGGCTGCTCATGGCCGCCAGGACGCACGACCTGCAGGTGATCGACGGGCCGTACCTGCAGATCAGGGACGTCGAGGGATTCAGGAGAGTGGCGAGGAGGTCGGCGGCGCTCGGGTACGACGGCAAGTGGGTGCTCCACCCCTCGCAGGTGGAGGCGGCCAACGAGGTGTTCTCGCCGACGCAGGAGGACTACGACCACGCCGAGCTGATTCTGGAGGCGTACGACCACTACACCACCGTGGAGCGGCGCGGCGCGGTCATGCTGGGCGACGAGATGATCGACGAGGCGTCACGGAAGATGGCGCTCGTCGTGGCCGCCAAGGGGCGGGCGGCCGGCCTGACGCGGACCAAGAGCTTCACACCTTGACGCCGACGGCGGTGAAGAACCAGAACGACGAGGTCAGCCACAGCCCGACCAGCGCCGTGAACGCCAGCCCGCCGAGCACCGGCAGCGTCCAGCCCGGCGCGTCCCGCTTCGGCAGGGCCAGCAGCTTCGTGGTGAACACCCCGTAGAAGAAGCAGCCGAGCAGCGAGTGCGCGAGCACGCGCGGGACGTCGTACTGGAGGCCGAGGGCGTACAGGCAGTGGAAGGCCACCGGGATCGTCAGCAGGAACGCCAGCCGCCCCGACCAGCGGTGCACGGCCGGCGGGACGGCGACCCCGAGCCGGCCCCACATCGACAGGGCCGAGCTGACCTGCACGATCGCCAGCACGAACGCGCCCGTCGTGAGCCACACCTTCATCGGCAGCGCGGCGGAGAAGCCGGCCACGCCGACGGCGAAGCCGGTGGGGGTGTGCGCGCGGCCGTACACGCCGAGCGCGAGCATCACCAGGCCGCCGGCCAGCAGCGGCACCAGCAGCACGGCCGCGCGTCGGGCGGGACGGTGGCGGATGGCGGTGTTCATGGCATCTCCTCGATGAAGCCGTCGACGCCTTCGGGCCGGACGGTGGTGCCGCCGACCGTCAGCGGGGCGGTCGGCTGGTCGGGGTCGAGCTCGGGCACCGGGACCGGGTTCCCGCCCTCGGTGGCGGCGCCGACCGTGGTGTAGCCGCCGTTCGGGTTCTTGACCCGGATCCACCCGGCCTTGAACCGGGCGCCGCGGACGAGCGCCGTGGCCCGGTACAGGCCGGACGGCTTGACCGCGGCGGGCGCGGTGAACGTCCACTTCTTGCCGCCGACGGTGACCCAGCCCCTGGCCCGGCCGCCGCCCAGCTCGACGGCGGCCTTGCCGGAGACGAGACCGGTCAGGCCGACCCCGTCGGCGGACTGGCGGCCGGCGAACCAGGACTCCGTCCTGCCGTCGCAGAAGTAGGCGACGGCCTTGCCGTTCCTGATCGAGACCGCGATGAGCGCGCCGTTGCCCGTGACGCGCCCGGCGTAGTCGGCCTTCCCGATCAGCCCCGCCGCCGCGGACGGGGACACGGGCGGGGACACGGGCGGGGACGCTGATGGAGACGCCGGCGGGGACGCCGATGGTTGAGCGGTGGTCTCCTCCGCCGCTCCCGCGCCCTCGGTGATCTTCACGTTGTCGTCGCCCGCGGCGGCGGTCGTCGGGTCGGCCGCCGGTGTCGCGCTGATGCTGGCGACACCCAGTCCCGCGGCGAGCGCCGCTCCGGCCGCGAGCGTGATGACAGGTCCCAGCCTTGACATGGACTGCTCCCAGGGTCGAAATGCCTTACGCGTCCGAGCATCCGGCGAAAAGCGCCACCCGTCTGTGAACTAATGCGCACCAGGCGGACAGAATGGGGAGATGCAGGAAAACATTGGACCGCCTCCTCCGTACGGGACGCCTTATCCGCAACCGCAGCGGTCCTGGTTCCTGCCCATGCCACGCGGGGTCCGCTTCGACCAGCTGGCCAGGAACGAGGCCACCCGGCCGTGGCGGGCCGTCCTCGGCACGCTCGCGCTCGCCGCGCTGTTCTTCGTCGTCGCGACCGTGGTGCTGACCGCCGGCGTCGTGGTGGCGGCGTTCCTCGGCATCCCGGCGCCGCTCGACATGAACCAGGGGCTCTTCGGCGACCCCGTGTACGGGCTGGTCGTCATGCTGCTGGCGATCGCGGCCGTGCTGCCGTTCGTGTTCGGGCTTGCGGCGGTCGTGCAGCGACGGCGGCCGGGCACGCTGTCGTCCGTGGCCGGGCGGCTGCGCTGGCCGTGGCTGGCGATCTGCGCCGGCCTGGCCCTGCTGGCGCTGGTGGCCGGGCAGATCGTGCAGGTCGCGGCGCTGGCGGCGTCCGGCGATCATTACTCCGGCATGTTCGGCTGGGTCGGCTGGGAACGCTTCCTGCCCGCGCTCATCGTGATCGTGCTGCTGGTGCCGTTCCAGGCGGCGGCGGAGGAGTACGTCTTCCGCGGCTGGTTCCTTCAGGCCGTCGGGGCGCACGTGAGCAACCCGGTGTGGGGCATCGTCGTCGGGGCCGCGTTGTTCGCCTCGCTGCACGGCTACTCGTGGATGGGGCTGGCCGACGTGTTCGCGTTCGGGGCCGTCATGGGATGGCTGGCGGTGCGGACCGGCGGCCTGGAGGCGGCGGTGGCGCTCCACGTGATGAACAACACGCTCGCGTTCGCGCTGAGCGCGGCGGCGGGGAGCCTGGAGGACACCTTGATCCAGAGCCGGGTGGAGGTGCCGTGGCAGGCGCTGCTGGGCGTCGTGGTGCAGTTCGGGCTGTACGCGTTCAGTGTTCTCTATCTGGCGAAAAAGCGGTCTATAAGCACTATTTCGGGATAAATCAGACCAGGGGTTCCGGGAATCTCGCTAGAGAGGTCTCGCTATTCCGGCTCATTCATGCTGCCCTGGATCCTGTGGGACGGCGAGGGACACCCGGAGGTGATCGTTTCGGCCCCGGCGGAGTAAGGGTTGTCGCGTGTGATACTTCGTCGGGTGAGGACAAGATGTACGACATAGCCGCATAAGGACGGACAACCTTCATGGAACGGTCCCCCAGCAGCGGCCGTTCCCGTACGACTAGTTCGACTAGGAGGTACGGCGCGTGGCCTCCGGCCCCAGCGAACCGCCACGGCGACCGCCGGGTGACGACGACGCGCGTTCCGAGGGCACGTCGGAACCGCAATCTTCTCCAGAGCCCAGGATCAGCCACTCCCCGCCAGGTCCCACCGACGACCGGGCGAGGGGACTGCCGCTGACCTCCCCGTGGGGGATGCCGCCCTTCTCGGCCCCCGTCCCGGGCGAGGATCAGCACGCCCAGCACGAGCAGTACGAGCAGTACGAGCAATACGAAGAGCCGGAACCGCCCAAGGGACGCAGGCCGTACAGCTCACCGACGGCGGAGCCCGAGGTCGAGCCCCGCCGCCGTCCCCGCCGCATCGTCAACCGTCCGGACAAGCTCGTCGCCGGCGGCCCACCCCCACCCGACCCCCGTGACCCCGGAGACCCCGCCCGCGCCCCCCGAGACCCCGTCCGGGAGGCCCGCGACCCCGGTCCCGAGGCCCGCGACCCCGGCGAGGAGCCGCGGGAACCGGCCCCCGAGCCGCGCCGCTCCGCCTCCGAGCCGCGGGAGGGCGTCGGCGAGGAGCCGGTGTCGCCGCCTCGCCGGGATCCTCGCACGGCCCCCTACCGGCTCGGGGTCCCGGTCAAGGACCCGGCCGAAGACTCGGCCAAGGACCCGGCCGAAGGCCCAGCCAGCGATTCCGCCGTCGAGGAGCCCGCCACCCAGGAAGCCGGGGCGGCCGCCGCGGCCCAGGACCCCGTACGGGAGCGGGCCGAGCCGTGGAGCCAGCGGATCGAGGTCCCCGAGCGACAGGAGGAACCCGAGCCGCCGGATGAGCGGGCCGATGAGCGGGCCGACGGGCGGACCGACGAGCGCACCGACGGGCGGGCCGACGAGCGCACCGACGGGCGGGCCGACGAGGGCGAGGAGGTGCGGCGGGTCGGGAGACCTCCGGGTGGCCGGCCGACGCGCCCCGACCTGCTCGTCGCCACCGGACCGCCCCGCCGCCCCCAGGGCGCGAACGGACGGCACCACCGCGGCCCGGCCCCCGCCGCCCTCCGCAGGTCCAGCCCCGTACGCCGGGGCAGACGCGCCACCCCGCTCGTGCTGACCGTGGCCGTGGCCGTCCTCGTGGCCGCGGGCGTGCTCGCGTGGCAGTGGGCCGGCGAGGAGTCGCCGGGCCTGCGCCTGGCGGCCGGCACGGGCCGCTCGGGGGACGAGCTGTTCACCGTCCCCGCCGCCGGCGACGGCACCAACCAGAAGCTCAACGACATGGCCTCGGTCGGCCGCGCCGTGGTAGCGGTCGGCAGCGACACGACCAGCCCGACCCCGCGCCCGCTGTTCCTGTACTCGCCCGACGGCGGCGAGAACTGGCGCCTCGGCCAGGTCAGCGGCGCCTCCACGCCGACGGTGCGGCGGGTGGTCGGCGGCGACGGCCGCTGGCTGGCCACCGGTGGCGACGGCGAGGGCGAACGCGGCCTGTGGACCAGCACCGACGGCTACCGCTGGCAGGCCGTCCCCGAGTCGGCGCTGACCGCGTTCCGCCCCGGCGACCTGATCCACGACATCGCGCGCACCGCGTCGGGGTTCGTCGCGGTCGGGCGCGCCGCCGGCGACGACGGCGCGACCGGCCCGGCCGCCTGGAGCTCCGGCGACGGCCGCGTCTGGGAGCGGGCCGAGATCTCCGGCCTGGAAGTGGGCGAGATCAAGGCCGTGGTCGCCAGGGGCGACACCGTCGTGGCGATCGGGCTCCCCGCGGATGGCGAGGGTTCGCGGGTGGTCCGGTCGTCCGACGGCGGTCGCACCTGGCAGGCCACCAGCTTCCAGCTCCCCGAGGCGGTGCCGCGGACGGGGACGCTGGCGGTCCTGCCCAAGCGGTTCGTGCTGGTGCCGACGCGGCAGCGGACGATCACGGGGGACGTACGCGTGTACTGCTCGCCCACCGGGGCGGAGTGGGCGCAGTGCGGCTCCATCGGCGGCCTGGGCGGCGAGAGCGTGGGTGTGGAGTCGCTGATCACCTACCCGTCGGGCGTGGCCGCGATCAGCCAGGCCGGGCTCGGCCGCTACTCCGTGCTGACCACCGGCGACGGCCGCAGCTGGAGCAGGCGCGCCGACCTCGGCGACCTGCGGAACGCGACTCTGCGCGGGTTCGCGATCTCCGCGGCCGGCACCCTGATCGCCGGCGGCGACCAGGCCGCCTCCGACGTCGACAACCAGCTCGTGCTCATGACCGCGCCGCCGCGCGGCGAGGCCGCGCGGGTGCCGCTCGGCAAGATCGAGGGCCTCACCCGGGTGGCCCGCGAGACCACCGGGATCACCAGCTTCGGCGGCCGGTACGTCGCCGTCGGCGCCGCCTCGGGCGACGCCGGCCTGTGGACGATCAGGAACTGGCAGAGCTGGAAGTCCATGAGCCTCGGCGGCTCGGGCCGGCAGCGGCTGGAGGACGTGACCCACGGCGGCCGCGGCTGGCTGGCGGTCGGCTCCTCGGAGACGGACGTGGCCCTCACCGGCCCGCTGCTCGTCACCTCCGGCGACGGCGAGACCTGGAAGAAGGTGAGCCCCGAGGGCGGCCTGGCCCGCCCCGCCGACCACCCGTACCTGGGGATCCACGTGGTCACCGCGGGCGAGAAGGGCTACGTGCTGGCCGGCGAGGACCGCGACCAGGCCGGTCGGGCGAGCGCGGCCGTCTGGTTCAGCTCCGACCTGCGCAAGTACACCCGGTCGAAGAAGCTGCCGCAGGGCGGCTCGGGCGTGCGGATCCACGACGTGGTGGCCACCGCGGACGGGTTCGTGGCGGTGGGCGGCTCGGGCCCGTCCGACCAGGAGCGCAGCGTGGTCTGGCACTCCGAGGACGGGCTCAACTGGACTCCCCGCCCCCGTGTCGCGCCGCCGGACGCCACCTCGGCCGGGCTTCGCCACGTCACCGCGTACCAGGACAAGCTGGTGGCCATCGGCGCCGCGCTCGTGGACGGCTCCCGCCGCGCCTTCGCCGCCGTCTCGGCCGACGACGGCGCGACATGGGAGACCGCCTGGCTGCCCGCCGACCGGTCGGCCGCGGTGTACGACCTGGCCGCGGCCGGCGACGGCCTGGTGGCGGTCGGCTGGCACGGCGTGCCCGGCGAGGGCGACAGCGCGGCCTGGACCTCCCAGGACGGCCTGGCCTGGAACCGCGTGGCGCTCACCAAGGACCGGCTGGCCGGGCCGGGCATGCAGTGGCTGACGGCGGTGGCCGTGTCGGGGTCGGAGGTGGTGGCCCTCGGACGGTCCACGACGTACGACGCCGACCACCTGATCCTGTGGACCTCCAGCCTCAGCGCGAGCCGGTGACCTCGGTGGGAGCCGGTGAGGCTCGGTGCGCGCGTCCGCGGCCCTCAGCGCGGGTCGGTGAACACGCCCCAGCCGGTCAGGGTCTCCAGCAGGCCCTCGGAGAGCGGCAGCCGGGCCAGCTCGGCGGGCGCGTACCAGCGCACCTCGGCGGCGTCGTCCCCGGCCGCGGGCACGCCGCCGGTCACGGTGGCGAGGTAGTCGCGGATCACGTACGTGACGCCGCCGGGGCCGGGGCGGTCGACCGTCCCGGCCAGGCGGCCCACCTCGACCCGCAGGCCGGTCTCCTCCATGACCTCGCGGCGCACGCCGGCGGCGTCGCTCTCGCCGGATTCCAGCCGTCCGCCGGGGATCGACCACAGGCCCTCGCCGGGCGGGTGGCCCCGCTTGACGAGGAGAATCCGGCCGGAGCCGTCGAGGATGATCGCGCCGACACAATTTACGTGCACATGACCAAGATTACGACGGGATAACGAGATACGGCCTTGACGGGGCCGTACCAGAGAAAGCACCGTGGGTAGTTGTGAGAGCGGCTCCAACCTGCCCACGGTGTTTTGGCCCGCTTCACGGGCCGAGCGTCTGGTCGAGTGCGTTTCGATGTGACACGCACGGTGATGTCCTGCCGTATCAGCCGCCGTGGCCGCCGACCAGCACGGCGCTCGAAGCGATGCGCAAGAACTCGGTGGTGCCCGTCTGGCTGCCGTGGCCGTTGCCGGCCGGTTGGCTGGTGACCGGGTTCGCGGAGGTGGGTGATCAGCGTACCGGCGCGCGGGCCAGTGTGGTCGCGTTGACCGGGCCGTCGCTGATGGAGGGGCCGGCCGACCTGCTCGTCATCGCCGAGGAGCCCGGCATCGGGCTCGGCGCGGCCTTCGCGGGGCTCGGCGGCCCCGACCCCGGCGAGGGGTTCGACGCCGGCCCGCCCAACGCCAAGATCGAGGTGCTGGGGCATCCCACCCCGCTGTGGTGCGTGGCCGGGGAGAACGACCGCGCCGTCTACGCGGGCGAGGCCCTGGGCAACTGGCTGTGGACCATCTGCTGGCCGGCCCACGCCGGGTGCATGATCGCGCTGGCCGAGCTGTCGCTGATCGACGCTCGCGATCACGACCTCGATGTTCCTTTTGGGGCGTTCTCGCCCAGGCTTGAGGATTAGCGCGGCCAGGCTTGAGGATTGGCGCGGCGAACGCGATTCGCTCTGTCAGGCAGACGGACTAGAGTTCGGAAGCGTGACAGCGCGTATCGAGCGAGTGGTGACCGAAGGCGTCGTCGACATCGACGGCACCGAGCACAAGGTCGAGAACAACACCTGGATCGTGGGCGACGACGACGAGGTGATCGTCATCGATCCGGCCCGCGACGCCGGCAAGATCATGGAGCAGGTGGGCGACCGGGAGGTGCTGGCCGTCATCTGCACGGCGGGCCTGCCCGACCACGTCGGTGCGGCCATCGAGGTGGCCAGCAGAGACGAGGCCGTCGTCGCCCTCCATCCCAAGGACAAACCCCTGTGGCGGGAGACCTGGTCCGAGACCTGGCCCGACATCGACATGGAAGACGACGGCATCTTCGAGGTGGCCGACGTCCAGCTCGACGTCATGGAGACGCCGGGCGTCACGCCGGGCGGCGTGTCGCTCTACTGCGAGGCGCTCTCGGCCGTGTTCACCGGCAAGGCCCTGCAGGCCGACGGCCCCGGCAAGCTGGGCGGCGAATACCCCGCCCTGGCCGACCAGCTGACGTCGATCGGCGGGCGGCTGTTCACGCTGCCCCTCGACACCCGCATCCTCGCCGCCCACGGCGACGAGGTGTCGATCGGCGATCTCGAGCCCCACTTCGACGGCTGGGTCTCCGGCTCGCTGACCCGCGTCGACACCGACGGCGACAGCGACGGTGGCGGCGGCGATGACGACGACAGCCCGCTGCCCGACGGCACGCGGGTCTCGGGGATCAAGCTCGGCCCGGGCGACGAGTAGGCGAGGGGTGCCGTCGACTGGAAGAGCGGCGGGAGGCTCGCAACTGCCGGACCCGACCAGCGGGGTGAGGCCATGAGCGCGGTGCAGGGCCAGCTCCCGCTGGAAGGGATGCCGCGGCGGCTCTATTCCTGTACGCCGTCGCGGCTGAACGCCTGGCTCGACTGCCGGCGCCGCTACCGGTTCACGTATCTGGACCGGCCGCAGCCGTCCAAGGGGCCCGCTTGGGCGCACAACAGCGTCGGGGCGAGCGTGCACAACGCGCTGGCGGGGTGGTGGCGGGAGCCGTACGAGCGGCGCACTCCGCTGACGGCCGCCATCCTCCTCACCAACGGGTGGATCACCGAGGGTTTCAGGGACGCGGAGCAGTCGGGGCGCTGGTTGGAGCGGGCGCGCGACCTGGTGTCCGGATATGTTGCAACATTGGATCCGGCTGACGACCCGGTCGGCGTCGAGCGCACCGTCGCGACCCGTACCAAGGTCATGGCCCTCTCCGGCCGCATCGACCGCCTCGACCGCCGCGGCGACGAACTGGTCGTGGTCGACTACAAGACCGGCCGCCGCCCCCTGACCCAGGACGACGCCCGCTCGTCCCTGGCCCTGGCCGTGTACGCGGTGGCCGCGTCCACGATGATGCGCACCCCGTGCCGTACGGTCGAGCTCCACCACCTCCCCACGGGCGAGATCGTCGAATGGCGCCACACCGACGACTCCCTGACCCGCCACCTGCGCCGGGCGGAGGAGGTGGCGGAGGAGGCCGCCGAGGCCGACGAACGCTACCGCGCCTCCATATCCGCCCCGCCGCCATCCGCCCCGCCGCCATCCGCCGCGTCCGCCCCATCCGCTTCGCCCGCCTCGTCCGCCGCGTCGAGCGCGTCCAGCGGCCGGGGCGGCGCCGCGGGGGCGGTCGGCGAGTGGGCGGCGGGTCCGGGGGAGCGCCCGTCCGCCGGCCCGGCGAAGGTTCCTCCCGAGATCGACGACCTGTTCGCCCCCAGCCCCGGCCCGATCTGCTCGTGGTGCGACTTCCGCCGCCACTGCCCCGAAGGCCGAGCCGCCGCACCCGAACGCCGCCCCTGGGACGGCCTCGCCGAGTAACCCCACCAGCCCCCCAGATCCACAACGGGGAAGACCTCCCCACGACTCTCCTCCGGGCCGGCCCGGAGGAGAGTCCGCCAGATCCTCGCGACCGTCTTGCCAGCTCCTCGCGACCGTCCTCCGGGCCGGTCCGCGACCGTCTTCCGGACCACCCCCACCACCCACCCACTGCCCACCCACTGCCCGCTCGCCAACGCCGACCGGCCCCGACCGGGCAGCCGCCTCCGGCCGTCGGGGGCGTCTCCGGCCGGGGGGAGCTCCAGGTGGGTGGGTGGTTCTGGGGCGGCCGCTGGGATCTCGGTCGGGGCTCCCTGGCGGGCGGGGGCTGGTCGTTGCCGGGGTGGGTTGTTTCCGGCGGGAACTTGGGGTTATGCACCTTGTGTGGCGCGCTTGGGGTGGTTACCGGCGGTCGTGGCGCTGGGGTCGTTGTTCAATCCGCTCAATTCGTCCATGATCGCTGTGGCCCTGGCCGATATCGAGCGTGAGTTCCGGGTCGGGGTCGCGGCTGTGACCTGGTTGGCGGCCGGGTTCTATCTGACCGCGATCGTGGTGCCGCCGGTCATGGGGACGTTGGCGGACCGGATCGGCGCTCGGGTGGTGTTCTGCGGCGGGCTGGTCGTGGTGGCGGTCACCGGCGT
>DASUCK010000426.1:0-3718 GCA_036276095.1 Nonomuraea sp.
GGGCGCAGGCCGGCACCGTCGTCGATCCATACCTCGCGGGGGCCGTTGACCAGGACGTCGGTGACGTCGGGGCGGGCCAGGAGCGGCTCCAACGGCCCGGCGCCGATCAGGTCCGCGCACAAGGCGCGGGCGACGGCGAGGATCTCGGCGTCGCCGTACACGGCCTTCTCGGCACGGAGGGCGACGGCGACCTGGGCGGCGCTGGGTTCGGCGCCGGTGCGGGCCAGGCGTACGCGGACGGCCTCCACCAGTTCGGCCGGCGGTGCGGCGGCAGGCGGGTCGGGGTGGGTGAACGGCGTCGTCATGGTGGTCGTCGGCTTTCGGGGTGGCGGTGCTCGGGGGCGGGGGTCTTCACGGGGGCAGGACGGCGCGGAGCAGAGAGGAGCACAAGCCGCCGAGCATGGTGCGCGGGCCCAGCTTGGGAAGCTCGCCGCGGTTGAGAGTGGCGGTGAGCTTCGGCTGGTCGGGGAGCATGCCGGCGGACGGGATGCCGAGGGCGGCGGTGGCCACGTCGTCGTCCACGACGCCAGGGCGGAGGATCGCGCGGAGGTCGGAGGTGTGTTTGCGGGCCTCGCCAAGGACCTGGACCGCGGACAGGATGCCGCGTACGTCGGCCGCCGCCACCAGCAAGGTGACCTTCGCCCTGGTCAGTGCCTCGACGGCGGCCGGGTCGAAGTGGCGCGGGAGGTCGACCACCACGAGGTCGAAGCCTCTCCGGCCGGCTTCGAGGACCGAGCGCATGGCCTGGGCGGGGATGGCCGGCACCTCGCCCCGGTGGAACGAGAGCACCGCCAGGTCACCGAACGACGGCAACGCCGCCTGCAAAGCGCCGCAGCCGATGCGGCCTTCCCTGGCCATGAGGTCTCCCCAGCGGGCGCCCGGTGCCTCCTCGTGGCCCAGGAGGGCGTCGATGCCGCCGCCCAGGGGGTCGGCGTCGATGAGCAGGGTGTGGAGGTGGCCGCTGCCGGAGGCGTGGAGGGCCAGGCAGGCCGACAGCACGCTCGCGCCCACCCCGCCACGGCCGCCCGTCACGCACACGATCGCGCCCGAGCGGGGCTCCGGCTCCACGGCGTCGGCGAAGCGGTCTACCAGGTGGCGTTCGTCGGCCGGGAGGGTCACCACCGCTTGGGCGCCTACTGATACGCATTTGCGCCATGTGTCCAGGTCGTCGGGGTCTCGGGTGACCAAGAGGACCTGATCTCGGGCCGGGGGTGCGGTGGCGGCCACGGCCTCCGCCTTGTCGGCGCCTATCGCGATCAGCGGGGCGAGGTTCCAATAAGGGCGGGCGTGGGCGGGGACGTGGGCCACGTCCAGTTGCGCGCCGGCTGCGGCGGCTATGCGGACCAGGTCGTCCAGCAGCGCGTGGTCTTCGGTGATGACCAGGGGACGGTGCATCATGGCCTCCCGTTTCGGTGGGAGGTTCAGGGTGGCCCGGATGGCGGGCGTTGCGAGGGGGCGAACACGGTTCTGGGGATAAGGGACCGGATCGTGGCGCACCGTGTGGATAACTGGTCCAGTCCAATTCGGGCCCGGGGTTCATGGTGCTTCGAGGTGTGGATGTGGTTCGGAGTGTGCGGTGAAGGTCCCTCCGGTTCGGCGGTGGAGCAAGCGCGGAACCGGGGACGGAGGTGGAGTTCCGCGTTGCGGGGTCCGAAGGTCCGGCCGTGCGGGGTCCGGGGTGCAGTGTTGCGGGGTCCGAAGGTCCGGCCGTGCGGAGTCCGGAGGTGCAGTGTTGCGGGGTCCGGAGGTGCCGGGCTGCGGGCCCGGGAAAAGGGGCGACCCCCGCCGGGGGGGAGAGCGGGGGTCGCCTGATCGGTCCGGCTCCGGGGGGGTAGAGCCGGTCCCGTTTTCAGAAGAAAGCTTTCATCACTTCACCGGAGCCTGGCAAGGGACTCGCAAACCTATCCCGTGCAGGGCCGCTCCAGTTTCGGGCGATACCACCGTATGCTGCCCGATCGGATCGAGTTTCGTCGAGCAGCAATCTCGCATTTCCGCCAAGTTTTTTCGCCGACCGATAACGATCACATAAAGGGGAACACGGAGAGTGATCAACGAGCCCCGGCGACGGAGCGCGTTCGCGCGCCGGAACCATCCCTCACCGTCCCATGCGACCCCCGGGTCGCCCGGCCCCACGCTGAGGTAAAGGTCTTGGTGCGAGGGGTTCCCATCTGGGTGGATCCGTCGTAGAAAGGTGTCACGGACCACGTGTCCGGGTGCATCAGCCGGGCACCCACGCGCGACCAGCCGCGGGAGGCGCGTCGTGACGGGCTTGACCCGCTCCGACGGATAGAGGTGCACGCTTGGTAACCCGGTGTGATGCACAGGCCGGCGGCGTCTCTTGAGCGAGACGCCGTCAGCTATGTCCACTGGCCCCGCGACCTGCGGTTTCTCGGCGGTCACGCCGTCCACTGGGGGCCCCGGTCAACCTCGTTGCATGGCCTCGCACACAGCCGTCGTCTCCCGGACGCCAAGGCTTACCGCAGAGGCACATTGCTGTACCCACTCGGCTACGCCCTCCGGGGTCCCGCTGAGGTACGCCCGCAGCCCCTCCGCGTACGCCAGCTCACGATGCCCCACCTCCACGGCCACCAGCGACTTCGGATCAAGCCCGAACTCCACCAGCGTCAGCCGCTCGGCTGCCCGCGCCACCACCCCGTCGACCGTCCCGAACGGTCGCAGTACGGCCAGTTCGGCGTGCACCACGGCGGCGAGCACGATCGCGGGCGCCTTCGTGGGGCGTTCGAGCAGGTCCATCAGCGCGTCCATGCGGGCGGCGGCCTCCTTGGCGGTCGGCGCGGCCCCCACGTCGAGGGGATCGGGGGCCGCGTCGTCAGTACGGGGCCGCCCGAGCGCCGCCTGCGGCGCCAGGCCGGCCGCCGCGACCGTGTGAAGGCGGGCCAGCACCTGACGGGGCGCCCGGCGCCAGGTCGACCCCAGCCGCCCCATCTCCGCGGACGCGCGCAGCGCCCCCTGGACCAGCGGGTCGTGCACCTCGTCGCGGCGCAGGGCGTCCAGCGGCACGTCGACGCCCTCGATGGCGGCCGACGCGCGGGCGCCGCGCAGTGACGACTCCGTGGACACGGCCGGGCTCGCCCGGCGCAGCACGCGGTGCCGGTAGAGCCGGTCGACGGCCTGGCGGGCTTCGTCCACCGCCTCGGGCACTCCGGGGAAGGCGGCGATCACGGCCAATGGGTCACTCACGGAACCCGACCTTACCTGCGAGTACACCTCGCCGCACCCGGCGTTCGAGGGGAGGCGGCGCGGCGTTCGAGGGGGAAGTGGCGTGGCGTTCGAAGGCGAGGCCAGGCGGCGCGGCGTTCGAGGGGAAGGCGGCGCAATGTTTCGAAGGGAGGCGGCGCGGCGTTCGAGGGAGTGACGCGGCCATTGCCCGGAGATCCGGCGGGGCGTTTGCGGTGGCAGGCGAGGGCCATTGACGGGGCAGGCGGTGGGCCATTGAGGGTGTGGCGTGCGGAGCTTGCATATTGAGCCGCATATTCAATGGATTTCAAGATGACAACATTTCTGCAGCATTTGTCAGGCGACTTGATAAGAATCGATCCATCCCCGCCCCCTCGGTACAGACCTGTCTAGACCTCTTGTGTACGGAGGCCGTGACCTGGTGAAGTGGGACACGACCTATCCAACCTGGCCATAGAAGGAGCACGAGGTGGCCCCGGAGACCCCTGGCACCGAGACCCAGGCGCTGTCCAATCTGCTG
>DASUCK010000427.1:0-24154 GCA_036276095.1 Nonomuraea sp.
GGGGGCGGCGCAGCCCCCAGCCACCCCGTACCAGACACCAGCCAGTCACCCCTGACCACCTGTGCTTGCCTCACCCAGGGTGGCGAGTGCCGGCAGAAGCGGAGCGCAGCGGAGCTTCTGCCGGCACGAGCCCCGCGCACAGGGGCGGACGCAGGACGATCCGAGAGGACGCGAGCGCAGCGAGCGCCCTGTGCGCGGAATATGTGGGCCTCCGCCTCAACCGGCGCCGGCGGGAACGGCGGCGGGTGAGCCATCGCCGGAACAGCGGCGAGTCCAGCGGGCCGAAGGCACGCAGTGCGGCGCCCGGCCCGAGGGGT
Source organism: Nonomuraea sp. (assembly GCA_036276095.1). GTDB lineage: Bacteria > Actinomycetota > Actinomycetes > Streptosporangiales > Streptosporangiaceae > Nonomuraea. The sequence continues at coordinate 318 of DASUCK010000427.1, forward strand.
TCCCGAGAAGATCTTTCCCTGATCGAACGGAGAGACCGCTACGGCGCTGACCAGCCCGGACTGCGTAGACGCAGGACGATCCGCGAGCACAGCGAGCGCCCTGCCCTGTGCGCGGAATATCCGCCTCTTTCAGCCGGGACGGCCGGTGACGATGCAGCGAACGCCGACCACGTCGCCGCGGATCTCGATGACCGCGCCGACAGGCAGCGATCCGGCCAGGGCGATCAACTGGTCCGGCGTCAGCGACGATGTCCTCGTCCAGAGCGGCGCGGGCGTCGCCCTCGGCCGTTTCCGGTGTCAGGCCGTAGGAGCGAGTCAGGTTCTGGATGTAGACGTCGCGGGTCATGTCCACGTCGGCGACGATGGCGGTCGTCGTACCCAGGGCGGAGGCGAACCCGGCGAAGGAGCGGGCGCAGCCGCAGCCGCCGTCGGGGTCACCGTTGTCGCGGTCGCACACAGAGGCGAGCCGGACAAGTTCACCGGGAAGGCAGTGGTTGAAGTCGTTCGTCCGCTGTCCTTGGGTCAGTCTGGTCTCAACCAGCAGCTTCATTGGCGTCCCCTCAGGTCAGGGTGAGATTGCCGGCGTCGCGGAGTCGGCGGAGTTCGTCGCGCGGAACGTGCGCGACCAGGGCCAGGGCACGGCGTGCCGAGGCGAGGATGTAGCTGGTGTGGGCGGTCACCCGATCATTGGTCTGCTGCGGGGTCCAGGGTTGGACGCCCTTGTCGAGCACGGCCTGGTTGCGGGCGGCGGCGATGTGGTTGCGGGCCATCTGCCACAGCTGGACCTTGGCGTCGCCGGCAGCGGGATCGCCCGCGGCTTCCAGGCGGGCGGCTCGCAGGCCGGCGAGGATCTCGCCCATGGACAGCTTGTGCGTGAAAGCGGTGGCCGAGCTGGATTTCCGCCTCGTGGTAGTCGGCGGCCATCTGCGGGCGCAGTGCCGCGGCCAGCAGCAGGTCGTCCATGGACCCCAGGACGCACATAGAACAGGAGAGCCGGGACATGCCCCAGGAGTAGGCGCGATGCGGGCGCAACGTGGATCTCTTGATCTGCTCCCACACCTGGCCGATGGTCCAGTCCCGGATCGGTAGCCAGCGGGTGATGGTGCGGTGGCGGCTGGAGCGGCGGGTGTTGACCGCCAGGATGGGCTGGGCGGCGCGTGAGGCGGATTCCTCGCCGCGCAGGCCCAGGCAGTACAGCACCTGCACGGGCCGGTCGGCCGGGACGCCGAGGGCCTGCCAGAACTCCTCGACGGCCTCAGTGATCCAGGTCAGCGACGTCCCTGACTTCTGATCACTCGTACACCATCGAGCCTGGGAGCTCGGCCAGAGCCGCCGTTCCTGCAGGAGTTGCTGCCACAGCCCGCCGCGGGAGCGGCGGCGGACGACGAACTCGAAGCCGAACACGGTCGCGTGCTCGTGGGCCAGCTGCCGGGCGCCGGGCCATTCGATGCTCTGCCCGGAGGCGGTGGTGCCGAGGTCGTTGTAGAGGACGACGACGCGGCCGCGGTAGTCCTGGCGGGTGATCAGGTCGGCCAGGTAGGCGAGCATGGCCATGCTGTCCTTGCCCGCCGAACAGGCGATGACCAGCACGTCCCACGTGGCCAGGTCGATGCCGCTGTCGGGAGCGAGGCCGGCTGTCGCGGTGCGTCGCGGCCTGCGGGCGACTGGCGCGGTCACGGCGAGGTCAGCTGGCACGGGCTGGTGGACGGCGGGGTCACGGCGTGTCCCCCTGGCCTGCGGTGGGCGCTGTAGGCGGGAAGCCGGTGCGCGGGTCGAGGCCGACGAGGGCGCGTGCCTTCCTGACGACTTCCTGGAGGGGGCGTGCGAGGTGCGCGGGGTCGGGGCCTTCGGGATAGGCCCAGTCACCGAGGGCGTAGTTCCAGACGAGCCGATCGTTGGGAAAGCCCTTGCGGATCAGCAAGGCGTCACTCACGTCGTGCCGGAAGAAGTCGCGGTAGGGCTCGATGTGGACGCGGGGGGTGGCTTTGAGCGGGTGGTCTCTCGGTGGGCAGGTGACCGTGTACCGGTCGACGGTCACGCCGGGCGGCAGCATCGCGCCGGCTGGCGCGCGGTCGGGGTCCCAGGTGACCGGGATGTCGTCACCGATCGGCTTGCCGTTGATCGCGAACAGCTCCAGGTCACCGGGGTCGAGGGTGCAGGAGGCGGAGAACTCGGCGTCCGGGTCCTGGTCGGGGTCCAGGTCGAGCGCATCGCCGCCGGTGACGGCGGCGGCGAGCCGCTGCCTGGCCTCCCGGTCACTGGTGGCGGGGATGTGCACGCTTGCTCGGATCGTGGCGAAGTAGCCGTATTCGGCGGCAGGGGTCGGGGTGGCGGGGTCGATGGGTATGACGCTCCAAAGGGGAGGAAGGGTGTGCCGGCAGTGGTCCGGTCCCGCCTGGGGGAAGGCGGGCGGGACTGGACGCGGCTGATCAGACGGGGATCGCGGTGCCGGTACCGCCGCAGTGCTCGCACCGGCTGCTGCCGCCGGGGCGGGCGTTGCGGTGGGTGGCCAGTTCCGCCTCGATCAGGTCGTGCAGCCATGTGGTGGGGCCGGGCCCGAGGCGTATGACAGCGGCGGTGCTCGGCGCTGACGTCGATGACGAGCCGGTCGGCTGCGTCGAAGTGCCCGTCGGCGGGGTAGGTCGGCAGTTCCTGCAGGAGCTGCCGCACGATGACGTCGGCGTGGGCGGCGTCGGTCGCGCGGCGGTGGTGGCGAGCGCCAGGGCGGCCGGCGCGCCAGGCGCGGCCGAGAAAGGCCGCGATCTGGAACGGCCACCGATGCTGTGGGGTGGGGGGAATGGGGTGGAGGTTGTCGGGCTGCACTTTCTGCTCCTTTCGGCAATGCGGACGCCCAGGGTCGGGGGGCGGCACGCGGGAAGGGTGGCGTCGGTCGCGCGGCGGGCTTGGGTCCGGGGCTTCGGGCTCCGGACGGTGTCCGGTGCCGACCGGCCGACGCCGGCCGGGGCCCGGTGGAGGATCAGTGGGCGCACGCTGGGTACGTCTGGCCCGGTTGGCAGCGGTCGAAGGCGTCCTGGGTGACTTCGCGGTCGCCCTCGTGGTCGCCGGAGCGGAGCGTCAGCACCCACCGCTCTGGCGCGGTGTGCGTGATCGCCGTATAGGTGCTGCACATGCCCTGGGAGTTGTAGGCGGTGCAGACGGGCTGCACCCACGTGTAGGGAGCGCGGTGCTGCTTGGCGATGACCTGTCCCGCCTCGGGGGCTGAGCAGGCGGCGCCGAGCGCGAGGGTCACGAGCAGGGCGGCGATCCAGCGAGGGAGGTGCGAGGTGTGATCGGGCATCGCTGGTGTCCTTCCTGTGCGGGGCGGCCCGGTCGAGGGCGCCCTGTCCGGTGTTCCGATGAGGGCGGGCCGGCAGCCGGAGTGAAGGGAGCGCAACCGGAAGGCGGTCCCGCCCGGCCAAGATGTTTTGGCGCCGCTGTCGTGAGGGCTTGGGGCGCGGCGGCGTAGCGCCCCAAGATCTTGGTGAGGGCTGGCGAGCGCAGCGAGAGCCGTGGTTGCGCGCACGAGCGAGGTTGCGAGGCTTGACCGAGGTGGAACCCGGGAGGGCGGTCGGCCGCCGGCCGTGTCCGCGTAGGAGGGCCGGTCGGCGCCGGATTGAGGGTGGCGCCCGGTTGCGGAGAAGATCGGAGGGCGCGCCGGGGCGGGTCGCTCTGTGCCCGGATGTGAACGACGGCAGGGGCTGGGGTGGCGGACGTCCTGCGCCCGCCGCCCCGGCCGTGGGTGTCGGCTTACGCGGTGGCCGGCAGGTCCTCCTGGGCTCGCTGCGCGGCCTTGGCCTCGGCGCTGGCGAGGATGCCCGGGAGGTGCTTCTTGACGATGGTGCGCAGGCGGCGCTCGCTCAGGCGAGGCTGGTCCGCGATCTCGCGCACCAGCGGCTCGATGTCGGCGAGGTCCGGGGTCGGCGCGGGCAGGACGCCGGCCTCGTCCGCACGCTGGAGCAGGCGCCGGTACTCGTGGCACCACTCCTGGCGGTCACCGAATTCCTCCATCTCCTCACGGCTCATCGGCAGGGCCCTCAACACGGTTTCCGCGTGCTGGGGGTAGGCCCGCACTTCCGGATCGCTGGCCAGGAACCGCACCAGCGAGTCCTCCGACGCGAGCAGTTTCTGGTACGCCTCGGCCTGCTTCCGCTGGTGCGCCCGCTCCAGCTCACGCAGGGTGGCCTCCCGCTGGTCCTCCGCCTCGAAGTAGGCGGCGACCTGGTCGGGAGACATGGTGGGGTCCCACTCCCGACGCGCGAGACGGATGCGGTTGACTTCCATGCGGTGGTTGGGGTCGTTCAGGGCGTCGTAGTACGCCTGCACCTCAGGCAGCATGGTGAACGGTCCTTTCCTGTGCTGATGGACGGGCTGCCGGAGGAGGGCCTGGTGGTGCGGGCCCCGGCTGTGGCGGCGGGCCTTCCCTCGTCCGGCAGCGAGCCGTCAGCGGCGCGGCGAAGCGCCCGGCAACCGGCCGGTGCGGCCCGGGCCAAGATGTTTTGCGCCAGCAAAAGATCTGTGGGGCGGGCCGAACTCGTCCCGCCCCACCCACCGCGGGTCACCACGCACCGGGTTGGCGGGGCGAGAGGGCGGTTGCGGGGCGCGCCGCCGTGACGCAGGCTGCGAAGCCGGAACGGGGGAACCCCGCTGACCCGGGCGGCTCGCGGCATCGGCCGGTCTCGGCGGCTCGATGCGACGGGCAGGATCAGACCGGACGCCTTGACTGCCCGGGGGCGGGTGGCCGACCGTCGCCTGCCTCGGCGTGCCGGCGCGGCCAGGGCACTCAGGGTCGCTCGCTGCTGCCGCTAACGCGTCGCCCGCCGGCGTCGAGGAGGTACAACGTGTCGAGGGTCCGCTCGATCAGGCGCTGGCGCGCCTGATCGTCGTGCATGTCCTCGATCCAGTCGTCCTCGCGGGCATCGAGGTAGCTGTGGAGGATGTCAGGGTGGCCGGCGGCCCAGATCGGCACCCGTACCTTGACCGCGAACTGGTGCTGGACCTCTTCAGTGACGTGCATCTCGACGTGGACATCCACGAGCGGGACGGGGACGTCGGAGGGGTGCGGGCAGGAGTGGACGGCCCAGTCATCACGGTGACGATGTGGGGTGGCGAGCACCTGGTCGCAGGTGACGCACCGGCCGACGCGGGGCGGGCCGATGAAGGCGTCGTCGATCGTGGGCGGCTCGGGGAGCTCTTCGGGAACGGTGGTGGTCACGATGGAGGTTCCTTCCGGTGAGGCGCCCGCGGCCGGCTGGGCCGGATCTTGGGGTGGGCGCGGTCGAATGAAGATCACTACCGGCTCAGCGGATAAGATGCTTTATCCGCTGAGCCGGGTATGATCTCAGCGGATAACGCGGATCCGCGGGCGGCGGAACCCGGGCGGAAACTCAGCGGATAAGGAGGAGAGCGGCGGGATGGCGGGCAACGTGGTGCCGCTGCGCGCCGGCGCACCCGGCGGCCCGAACGGAGGTCCGGCGGCCGCCGCAGCGTCTCCGGCCGTCGGCGGCCAGGTGCTGGCCGCGGCCGCGCAGGCGCTGGCCGCCATCGACCGTTACCTCGACAGGTGCAAGCTCAGCCCGAACACCGTGCGCGCCTACCGCCGGCAGTGCGCCGCGTACGTGGCCTGGCTGGGCGAGCACGCCGCGCAGCATCCCGACGCCTTCGACGACGTGGTCGGCGGCGAGGCCGCGCTGACCGCCTACCGGCGGCACCTGGCCGGCGTGGCCAAGGCGTCGCCGGCCACGATCAACCAGGCGCTGCCGGCGATCGAGCTAATGTACGAGCGCGGCGCGCGGCTGCGGCTGGACGTCAAACGCGCGCGGGTGCCCAAGCCGGGCGAGCCGGACACGCTGACAATGCAGCAGCAGCGCACGCTCGAGCGCGCCGCCGACCGGCGCGGCCCGCGCGATGCGGCCATCGTCTTCACCCTGCTGTACAGCGGCGCCCGGGTGGAGGAGTGCGCCCGCCTGAACGTCGACGACGTCGCCGTGACCGCCCGCACCGGCGAGGTGCGGCTGCACGGCAAGGGCGATGAGGTGCGCCGGGTGCCGCTGCCCGGCTCGGCGCGGGAACGGCTGTCGGCCTGGCTGCTGCGGCGTGGCCACCACCCGGGCCCGTTGTGGATCGGCCAGCGTGGCCCGCTGACCATCTCCGGCCTTACCCAGGTCGCGCTGGCCGCCGGTGCGCAGGCCGGAATCGCCGGGCTGCGGCCGCACGACCTGCGCCACACCTACGCCACCCGGCTGCGCGAGCAGGGCGCCGACCCGGCCCAGATCCAGGCGTTGCTCGGGCTCTCCCGGCTGGACACCACCGCCCGGTACTTCCGCGCCGGCGCAGCCGAGCTGGCCACGGTCGTCTAGCGCGCCTTCGACCCCTGAACCCGCACCGACCCCTCGGAAGGGAGACCCCGTGTCCATATCCCAGGTGCATCTGCAGGCCGACCGGGACGGCCGCCGCTACGAGCTGACCGTCTGGGCCGTCGGCGGCGGCCACCGGGTGGAGGTGATCGGCAGCGACGCCGACGGCGAGGTCGTGACCATCTGGCGGGGCACGGTCCCCGCCACTGATGATCTGGCGGTGATCGGCCGGCTGCTGGCCTCCGGCGCGGCGGCGTTGACCGGTATGCCGGCGCCGCGCCCGGCCACCTCCGTGGAGGAGCAGCGGGCCAAGCACGCCAACGCGGCGCGGCCGTGGACCGCCGAGGACGACGCGCGCCTGGCCGAGCTCGCCGCCGAACCCGAGGCCACCGTTGAGGACCTGATGCGCGAGCTCGGGCGCCGCCGTGGCGCCATCCGTTCCCGGCTGGAGAAGAGGGTGCCCGGCTGCGCGCTGCTGCGCCGCCCCGCGCCCGCCACACCCACGCCTGCCACGCCGACCGAGCCCGCCGCGCCGACCACGTCTGCGTACGCCACGTCCTGATCGGCGGGCGTCCCGCTCCGGTCGTGGCCCTTGGGGGGCAGCCCAGGACGCCGGTGCCGGATGCGGCGCGGCCGTCCTGGGCTGCGGTGGGGAGGTGGACCGGATGCCGGTCATCGAGGCGCGGCGGCGGCTGTAGGTGCCCAGCACGCGCCGCCGGAACCCGGCGCGGTGCGGCGGGAGAGGTGTCCGGGACACCGCGCCGGTCGTCGCGCCGGATGCTGATCACGACGGCAGTGAACCAGACGGCCGCGAGAAGGGTGAGGGCGATCCCCGCGGCTAACGCCAGCGTGCCGAGATCGAGGTCGGGCTGGAGGAGGGTGCGTGGTGCGGGTGTGAGCATCGGGGGCTCCTGTCTGCCTGTGGGGGCGCTGTCGGTGCGGCGCCCGCCGAGGGTGTCCCGGCACGGGGCGAGGTCGCAGGCGCAGGAGCGGAGGGCAATCGTGCCCGTCAAGATGTTTTGCGCCAGCAAAAGATCTGTGTAAGGGCGGGTTGCCCGGAGCGACGGCCTGCGAAGATGACCCGGCCCGGGACACCGGAGCGGGCCGCACAACCGCCGTCCCGGCGCGGGCGAAAGCGTGCCACGCGCGCATGGCCGCCGCTCGACACCCGGACGCTCCGGCCCGGTCGCCGGACTCGGTGTACAGGCGCCAGGCCGCGGCGCGGGACCGCCGCAGACCTGGACGACCGGCGCCAGTCAGTGCCGGGTGGCCCTGCGCTCCTCGTCGGTGAAGCGGTAAAGACCCGACTCGCTGCCACGACGGATCATGTGGCTTGCCGCGGTCAACGCGGCCTCGCTGAGGTCGTGATCGAAGCGGACGACCGAGCTGGGGGCAATGCCGAGCCGCCACGCGAACGCCTCAACGCCGGTGGTGGCGCCCATGAACACGAACTGCCAACTGCGTTTCTTGCCGCGAAGCTCACCGATCATCGCGCGGACCGTCGGAGAGTCGAACGCGTGGGAGGCGTTCTCGTGGCCGTCGGTCAGGATCACGATGATGATCTCGTCAGGGCGTCGCGGCTTGGGCCTGCCGCGGACGAAGCGGCGGGTCCGGGTGATGGTCTGCCCGATGGCGTCCAGCATGGCCGTGTTCCCCCGCGGCTCCAGCCGGATCTCGGGCACGTTCGCGAGGTCGCAGTTGGCAAACACGAGCTCGGGCTCGTCGTCGAACTGGGTCAGCGACACCGTGGTGCGGCCGTCCACTTGGCGCTGGTCGGACAGGAAGGCACGTATCCCGTCCTCGGTCTGGTCCTTGATCGCGTGCATGGAGATGGAGCGATCGAGGATGAGTTCGATGTGACGCCAGCGCTGGACGGGGGTGGTCGAGGTCATGAAGGTCTCCCTCAGAGATGGTGGTGATCAGCGGACCAGGGCCGATCGTCCGTGCGGTCGGTGAAGCCCGCGGGTTGTAGCGAAGAAGTGGTGAATGGCGCGGCGGCCACCGCCCCCGAGCGTGGCCGCCGCGGGCGCGGTCAGAAGTCCGGCGTGTCGGACCCGGCCATGGCCGGTGCCGGGTCGCCGCCGGGGGTCTGCCCAGCGTTCTGGCCGGTGTCCTGGTCGGTGCGGGACGTCGCGTAGTCGGCCCACGGGTCCTGCTGGGGCGGGGTGTTGGCGGTGCGGTTGCCGCGCACCTTGAGCACCTTGGCGGTGGCGTAGCGCAGGGACGGGCCGATCTCGTCGACCTCGATCTCGTAGACGGTGCGCTTGTCGCCGTCCTGGGTCTCATAGGTGCGCTGCCGCAGCCGTCCCTGGACGATGACGCGCATGCCGCGCTGTACGGTCTCGGCGACGTTCTCAGCCAGCTGCCGCCAGGCGTTGCCGGTCAGGTAGAGGCTGTCGCCGTCCTTCCACTCATTGGACTGGCGGTCCATGAACCGCGGGGTGGAGGCGATGCGGAACCGGGCCACGGCCTGGCCGGTCGGGGTGAAGCGCAGTTCGGGGTCGTCGACGAGATTGCCGACGACGGTGATGACGGTGTCGCCTGCTGCCATGCTGTCCTCCCAGGACGTAGGTGGCGTGAAAGGGGATAGGGCCGAAACGGGACGGAAGCCAAGCGCGGCGGGGACGCGTGGCCCCCGCCGGGGCCGGACCTAGCGCGGGGGCTGCTGGTCGGCAGCCGCGGCCAGCCGGTGGGCCTCCACCTGCTCGCTCACGCATCCCAGGCATATGCGGCCGCCGCCGAGGGTCGGCCAGCTGTGCTGGAGGGTGACCGTGGTGGCGCAGCGGCTGCAGGCGGTCAGGTCGGTGCGGTAGAGCGTGACGTCGAGGCGGAGGTTCATGGTGCGTGGCTCCTTCCGTGGGCCCCTGCCGGGGCGTCCGTTCCGTGTTTCGGTGAGGGAGGACCCGCAGGCCGGAGCGACGGAAGGCAACGCAGCGGCCCCGGGCCGGGAAGATGTTTTGGCGCCCCGGCACGGGTCGGCGAGTCCCCCGCGCCGCGCCAAAAGATCTTGGCCGGGGCGGGGTGAGCGCAGCGAAAGCCGGGTTGCCTGCAGGAGCGTGCCTGCGAGGCTGACTGAGCCGGAATGCGGGGCGGATGACCGGCCAGGGATCTATGGCAGGCGAACCGCGCCGTGTGCCTCAGGCTCTGGGCCTGGCGGTCGGCGCACCTGCGGCGCCGTCCCGGCACGGCGGGAGGTCACCCCCGCGCAGCGGTGCCCCGCCGTCCGGCATTCGCCCCGAGGAGGGGTGTCTGCCCGGCGGTCAGTCGGCCACGGTGCCGCACCCGCACGTCAACGAGCACCGCCACGGCGGTGGGGAAAGCGCGGGTACGCCGCCCCGTGACCGCGTACCGTCACGGTCGTGACCTCCGCTTCGCCTGCCTGGACCGCGGCCGACATCGCGTCCGTCGCCTGCCACCGCTTTGCCACCCACCTGGACCTGCTGGCCCATCAGTTCGGTGAGACCGGCTTGGCTCCGGACGAGCGCGATCGCCTGGCCGCCGCGCTGGAGACGGTGCGGTCAGTGGTGGCCAAGGTGGCCGCGATGGCCGACCTGCCCGAGAGCGGGAACTGACCGGGCTCGCCGCTCTCGCTACGCGATCACGTCACGGCCGTGGGTGCTGCCTGCGCAGGGCTGCTCCGACCACGGCGATGGCCGCGGCCGCCTCGGTCAGCCGGCGTCCTCCGGTGCGGTAGACCTGGAGCAGCTGCTCGATCACATGCGGCTCCAGGAACGGCTTGAGTTCCACGCTCGCACGGCGGTATCCGGTCCGGAGGGCAGCCAGGGCGTGTTCGGTGTGGCGGGCGGCCATCCAGGCCAGCACGTGCGGGTGGTGAACCACCTGGTGGGCTCGGAAGTCCGGTGGCAGGCAGTCCAGCAGCCACGCGGTGGCCTGCGTGACCCACCCGGGATCATCGCTGGGCAACGGGATCGCGGGCGGCCAGTGCGCGGGACGGCTCCCCGCCTGGTCGGCCGCCGGTACGGCAGCGGGATCCTCGGTGAGCCGCACATGCTCCACTGAGCTGTAGTCGACTCCCGTGATCGGGTGCACGCGATCGAGAGGAAGCCATCCCTGGCGGGGCACCAGCCCTCCGCGCGGGCCGGGAATTTCCTCGATCCACGACACCAGCGCTTCCTGCCGTCCATCGGCATGGGCTCGCCTCTTGAGCAGGTAGCCGGCGGACCGGCGCTCTCCGGTGGGGGGTCCGTCCGGTGAGACCTCGACCGGGGGTGGATCAGCAGCCATGACCAGGCCACTGTATCGAACACACGTGCGGCAGATCGGCGGACGTACGGCAGGCCGGTCGAGACTCGGGGCGGCACTGTCAGTCGAGGTAGCCGCGCAGGGACCGGTGCAGCGGCCACAGCCATGCCGGCCGGGGCGGCCCCATGAGGAGGTCCAGCTCGGTCGGCGTGCCCAGACGCTCCCGCACCTTCTCGGGGGGCACCTCGTAGCGCATCAGCGCCACGAGCAGGTGGGCCATCGAGTAGCGGGGGCTGACCGCCAGAACCTCGGCGATGGCGCGCGAGGTAAGGTCGCGGTCATCTTGATACCAGGCGGCGATGGCGCGAAGGGAGCCGACCGGGGCCAGGAACGCGTGCTCGGTGCGTTTGGCCACGTCGGCCAGCATCGTGGCCAGGAGAGCGGGCTCGGCTTGCACGGCCAGCCAGGCTTCGTCACGGACGCGCACGATGTGCAGGTCCATCGCGATGCGGATCGCCGTGGCGTCGTCGGCGGCCACGCCGTAGCGGTAGTGCTCGATAGTGCGGCGGAGCCGGATGAGGGCCTGGCTGACGATCTCCTGCGCGGGTGGCCGGGGTGGCTCAACCGCGCGGCGAGCTCGCCGGCGAGCCGGCGGGGTCAGCTGCCGTATCCGGTCACTGGGCTGTGCAGGGTGCGGGCCGGGCAGGACGGGCATGTCCATGGCGGTTCTCCTTGCTGGTCGTCGGCGCTGGTGGTCGGCATCGATTGGGGCGGTGGGCCAGCGCGAGGGGTCGCCCCGGGGCAGGAAGTGCCGGGAGTAGGGAGGCGTGCAGGATCTACCGGGGGCGGCCGGCAGCGTGCGCGGCGGCCGCCTCGTGCGGGTCGCGGGAGAAGACCAGTTCGTCGGCGCCGGCGACGGCGGCCAGTCCGTCATCGCCGAGGAACCACACGCGCCGGCGTCCGGTGTCGGTGATGGTGTCCAGGCGGGCCAGGACGGCGATCCACCGGCCGCCGGTGAAGGTGCCGCTGGTGGGGGTGACGTCGGCGAGGTGGACGTGCCAGCCCGGCTCGATGGTCCGGGCTGGCCGGTAGCTGCCGGTCATGCCGGCACCGGATGTCTGCCGAGGCCGAGGGCGGCGCCCAGCTTCGGGCCGAGGTCCAGGGCGGCGCGCACGGCGGGCAGGCTGCGGCGCTGCCAGTTCTCCAGCGCCACCGGCAGGGCGGCGCCGTAGCGTAGGTGCTGGGTCAGCGCGTTGGCCAAGGAGACGACCTGGTCGATACCGAGGTTGGCGCCGAGGGCGGTGTTGGGGCGGGGCGGGGCCACCGCGTCGCCCAGCAGCACGGCGTGGGCGTGGCGGCCGATCGGGTAAACCATGCGCTCGGGTGCGGCGATGTCGACGATGGGCGCGGCGGTCCAGGCCGGCGTGGTCTCGATGATCTCGGTGGCGGGGACGGGCAGGAGCTGCCGGGCGTGGCTGGTGACGTGCGCGCGGGCCTGCGGGGTGATCTGGTGCGGGTGAACGGGACGAACTCGTGCTGGGGGACGCCGATGGTGTCCAGGGCGGCCAGCGAGGTGTGATCGAGGCCGATGACGCCGCCGGCCTGGGCGTGCAGGTGTGGGGAGGCGTCCAGGACGGTGATGTTGGTGAGGCCGGCCTGGTGGAGTAACAGGGCCAGGGCGGGGCCGGTGATGGAGGCGCCGACGATGGCGATGGCGGGCTGGTCGCTGTCGCGGATAGCGGTCGAGGCGGTGGTGGCCGGGGCGGGGACGTTGGGGTGCGCCTGCGTGAGGGGGATCATGGCAGCTCCTGTGCTGATTGACGGGGCTGCCGGAAGGGGGGTGAGTGCGGTCCCGGGCCTCGGGGCGGCGGGCTTCCCCCTTCCGGCGCCGAGCCGTCAGCGGCGCGGCGAAGCGCCCGGCAACCGGCCGGTGTTGCCCGGGCCAAGATGTTTTGCGCCAGCAAAAGATCTCTGGGCCGGGCGGCGCTCGCCCGCCCGGCTATGGCGTCGCAGGGCGACGCGCATGTCCGGGGAGGGCGAGAGGCCGGTTGCGGGGTGCGCCGCCGTGCCGCAGGCTGTGAAGCCGGAAAAGGGGGGCAGGCGCCCCCTGCCTGGTGCCGCGCCCCGGCCCTTTCGGTGCTGGCCCTGTCAGCGGGCAGGGTGGTGCCGTGACGCACGCGAGGGGTGGCCGGCCGTCCTGGTGAGGCGGCTGCGATCGCGCGCGTGCGCGGATGCGGTCAAGCGGCCCGGGTGGAGCCGGTGGTGCGTGCCGCCGTACGGGAGACCGGGAAGGGGATGATCGGCACGCCGATGGTGACGCGGGATCGCTGGGGGCGGGGCCCGATCGTCCAGGCAAACCGGTGGTTGCCGCCGTGCCGGATCTGCACGGCACCGACCTGGTGGAGGGCCTGGGTCACCCAGTCCCGCCGGGACTGGCCAGGCCGGCGCGGCCGGGCGCCGGCGTCGCGAAGCTTGCGGGCGGTGTGCTCGGCGGACGGTTCGCCGGCGCGGAGCTTCTGCAGGCTTCGCTCGGGGATCGTGGTGGCGTCGGGCAGCAGCCACATCGGCCGGGCGGCGGTGCGGCCGAGGTAGAGGGCGTTGCAGGAGCGGTAGCCGACGCCGTCATGACCGGGCATGATGACCGTGCCGTCGGTGGCCACGCGGGCCACCGGGTCGGCGTAGGCCAGAACGCCTCTCAGCCCGAGCTCGGCGGCCAGCCGGAACGTCTCGGCCAGGGCCCAGCTCTCGCCGTTGAGCGGGACGTCGTCCAGGAGCACGAACCGCCCGAGCACGAGACTCTGCGACCCCACCTCCAGCCCGGGAAAGGCGTTGGTGAGACTGGCGTTGCTGGTCGGGTAGGACAGCGCGGCCACGCCCACAAGCCGTGGTTGGTCGGGGCCGGCGTTATCGAACATGCCCATCTGGTGGATCACGGCCGGCCATGAGCCGGTGTAGTGATGGCGCGTCACGAACGCCTTGGCACGCGTGCGGTCGACCGGTTCGACGCTGTAGCGGTCCGGGTCGAACACGCACCGCTGAAGCTGCCAGGACCACTCACGGTCGCGCCAGCGCTGCCTGTCAGGCGACACGAGAACGTCAGTAGAAGCGACATGAAATCGTCAGTGATGCAGGTCACACGATCCTATGGCGGGTCGAGGAGCAGGGCGTCGTGAAGGTCGGTGTCGATGTCCAGGCTGAAGGCGACGTCCGGGCTGAGTTTGAGGTCGATGGGGTGGCCGTCGTCGCCGATGCTGTAGGTGAGGAGTCCGGCTGCCTTGGCGGTGCCGATGGCGTCGGGGCGGCGTCGGGCGAACTCCAGCGCGTCGCTGGTTTTGTGGGCGCCGATGCGGAAGGCGATGTAGGCCAGGGCCGGGCCTGGGCCGTGTTGCCGGAGAAGAAGCTGCTGGAGTCGGTCGCGAGCGCCTACTGGTAGGGCGCGGGGCGCGATAGTGAGTTCGGCGGTGGTGTCGCCGAGGTTCAGCTGCATGCCCCGGGAAGTGGGGGCGAGGTGCGTCAGGGTGGTCTGCACGCGGTGCAGGGGCCAGTCCAGGACGTCGGCGATCTGCTGGTGGGTGAGGGACTGGCCGAGGACCAAGGCCAGGAGGGCGTGGAGGCGGTCGGCGTCATCGAAGGCCCGGGACGCGCGGTCGGCGGTGGTGTCCGGGGTGTCGGGAGCCGGGCGCGGCCGGAGGTCGTCGTCTGCTTCGAGCCAGTCGGGCCAGGTCAGATTGAGGGCATGGGAGAGGCGGCGTACGGCGCCCAGGGGAAGGCCGTCGAGGTCGGAGACGAGCTTGAGCCGCTGGAGGCGGTGATGAGGCAGGCCGAGCAGGTCGGACAGTTCGTAGCTGGTGAGGCCGTGGTCGCGGGCTCGCTGAAGAAGCCACGGGCCGAGCGGGGGCTGGGCGGGGGTGGTCATGTCCACCTCGGCAGGGACAGGTCGAGGCTGCCGGTGGAGGGGCGGATGAGGTTGCGCAGGACCAGGCGGCGCTGCCACATCCACAGGGTGTTGTGGTCGTGCCCGGAAAGGTGCCGGTCGTCTTCGGGCCGCCAGCTGGTGTGGCGGCTGGTGCCGGCCAGGCCGCGGGCGGCCAGGATGCGCACGTCGGGGCGACGTTTGTCGGTCTGGAAATAGCCGGTGGTGCCGACGCGGGCGCCTTGCCTGTGGCGGAAGTGGTGGTGGGCTCGCAGGGCGGGCCGGGCGTGCGCGGGGACGGGGATGCGCGCGCCGGCGATGCGGACGTGGCTGCCGGAGGGCTCGACGTCGTCGAGGGTCAGGTCGTCGGGGTGCCAGTGGTCTTCGCGGTCGCGGGAGGCGAAGGGGAACAGCAGGTGGAGGATCGCCGCGGCGGCCTCCTGGGTGCTGATCGACCGGTTGATCCCCGTCACGGTGGCGGAGGTCAGGTGGTGGCCTAAGCCGTGGCCCGGGCCGTGTCCGCTGGGGTGGGGCTGGTGGTGGAGCAGGACGCCCTCGCGTAGCAGTCCGGCCTGGGCGGCGCGGAGCCGGACCAGGCATTCGCCAGGTGAGGCGACGTTCATGCGAGCGGCCAGGCGCGCGCTCAGTGGGAGGGCCAGCTTGGCCACCACGGCCTCGTTGCCGGTGAGCTGCTCGGCGCGGGCGTCGATGACCCATTGGCGGGCGTCGTGCAGAGTGCGGATGTACAGTTCGTCGACCCGCGCGTTGACCTCATCGCTCAGGCTGCGGGCGCAGGCGGCGCGGAAGGTCAGGAAACTGTCGGTGGGCAGGTCGTCGGGGATGTCCAGCCGGGAGCGCCAGGGGTCGAAGATGTGCTCGCGCCGGTGGATGCTGTTGAGCAGGCCAACACCGCCCACGGTGAGCTGGCAGTCGGGAGCGCGGAACCGGTCGATCACCGTGTGGAGCTTGCTGGCGCTGGCGTCGATCAGGTACAGCCGGGCCCGGTAGGGCGGGGTCGGGGCGAGGATCTCGCGTAAGGCGTCGTAGAGGCTGGAGGGCATGGTGTGGGCGCGATTGATCACCAGGGCGTGCAGCCGGTAGCCGAGCGTCCAGGACACGGTGCTTTCCCATGCCAGCTTGGGCAGGCGTCCGTCGACCCGCTGGGGCAGGACTTTGCCAAGCGCGTCGAGCACGCTGTAGGCCAGGTCACGGGCCGAGGCGATGTAGGGCATGGCGTTCAGGACCAGGACCCCGGCGTCGGGGTCGTTGAGCCGGCGCAGCTGTGCTTGAGTGGCGGGGGTGTCGTCGGGGTCGCGGATCACGGTGACCTGCAGGGGCTCGCTCGCCGGTTCGACGGCGAGGCTCTGCCTCGTCTGCGTCGGGCCGGGCAGCGCCGACAGCGCGGGCGACGGCGCGGGCGAGAGAGCGGGGTCACTGGGCACTCTTGCCGCCTCCGGAGTGCAGGGCGAAGGCGTTGGTGACGATCTCCTCATCGAGCGCTGTACGGCCGGCGCGCTGGGCGAGCAGGTGGGCGGTGGAGGAGAAGGAGGCCCAGTTGCGCCAGATGCCGTGGGCCAGCCGGTCGTCGATGTAGTGCAGCAGTTCGTCGTCGGCGGCCTCGTACAGCGGGTGGTAGCTGCGGATCACCTGTGGGACGATCGCGCGCTCCAGCGGCGCCATGGCCAGGCGTCGCCACACCCGCGAGGCCAGCATCGGCTCGCGCGAGAGCACCTCCCAGCAGCCGTCTCCGCCGACGTACAGCAGCCCGAACTGGGTGTTGTCGTCGTCGTGCAGGTGGCGCAGTGTCTCGATGCCGTCGCTGGTCAGCCGTTGCGCCTCGTCCACCACGATCAGCCGCGGGATGCGGGTCAGCTCGGTGATCAGGTCCCGGGTGATGTGGAAGCGGCTCTTGGCGCCCTGGCTTCCGGTCAACCCCAGATACAGGCCGTCGACGACCTGGCGCATGGTCGGCTTGGGGGTGAAGGAGATCGTGACCACCTCGGGTGCGTCCAGCCGTCCGGTCCCGGCCGCCATCGCCTGCGCGCAGGTGCGCACCGCGAACGTCTTGCCCAGGCCGGCGTTGCCGTGGATGACGCCGACCGCCTGGTGGGCGGCGATGTCGGTGACCACGTGCCGGGCGAGCTGCAGTTGGGGGGTGGCGATGATCCGGGCGCCGGGTGGGCCGGCCTCAGGCAGCCTCACCACGGGCGGCCCTCCTCACGCACGTCCATGGCGGCCAGGTCGACCGGCTCGATCGCCCCGATCGGGCGCAGCCCCAGCAGGCTGGTGGAGGCCTCTCGTCCCAGGTCCTTTGGCGGTGCCGCAGCGGCGAGCCGGTCGGCCTCGGCCGGGGAGATCCGCCGGACGCTCTCGGCGGCCTCGGAGTCGGCCGACAGTGTCGCCAGCCGGCGGCGGCCGCGCTTGCGGGCCGCGCTGCGCTGCGCGGCGGCCTGCTTCTCCTGGGCGCGGGCGGCGGCGTAGAACTCCTCCTCCTGCCCGGGGGTAAGCGCATCGCGCGGCAGGCAGGTGGCCAGGAACTCCCCATTCACGTACACGTGGATCTGCCGGTCGTCGTACGGCATGTAACGGATCTGCACCCGCTGGCCGCGGCGCTGGCGGATCAGCCCGCCCGCATCTACCCAGTTCAGGTTGCGGAACCGGATCCCGTGCGGGCCGATCGTGCGGGGGGTGCCGGCCAGCAGCAGATGCCGCAGCTGCTCCTCCGGCACGTCCTCGACCGGGCTCGGATCGTCCCGCCACGCCTGCTCCGGCGTGCATCCGAGCTCGCTGTGGACGTGCCCGGTGTTGTAGGCCGCCACCCAGTCGCTGAAGATCCGCGCGAAGGTCTCCAGCCCCAGCGGCAGACCATCACTGTCGCCGGCGGCCGCAGCATCGCCGTAGGCCTCCCGCGCCGCCAGCCGGTCATCGACCGGCCCGTCCAGCGCGCCGTTGAGCCGCCGCGGCCCGCCGGTGTAGCCCGGCAGCGTGCACAGCAGCGTCTGGTCCACGGTCAGGAACGCGCGTTCGATCTTGCCCTTGCGGTGCGGATGGTAGCCCGGCAGTTGCCGGATCTCCGTGCCCAGCGCGCTGGTCGCGGTGGTGACCGCGGCCGCCGCGAACTCCAGGCCCCGGTCCAGCCGCAGCAGCCGGGGCACCCCATGCGCGACCCCGTACGCCGGATCGTCCAGCATGCCCATCCGTAACGCGGTCAGCACCGTGCCCGCGTGCGGGGTGAGCGCGATCGCCCACCCGGTGATGAGGCGGGTGGCGTCGTCGAGGAACATCGTCACCCACGGCGCCACCGCCCGGCCCCGGGGCGGCAGCACCAGGACCGGCAAGCACTTGTGATCGCCTTCCCACACCTGGTTGCGGAAGGTCGCCGCCCGCTCCAGATACACCAGCTTGGCCCGCCGGGCCCGCTGTCCGACGGTCACCCCGGCCACGAACGCGGGCGTCAGCTCGCGGGCGAAGGCGCGCTGCAACGTGCGCAGATCCACCTGCCGCCCGCCCGCCCAGCCCTGCACCAGCACCGGGTCGATCGGCGCGCCCGCCGCGGTGCGCTGCCCGGCGATCGCCGCCGACCTCGCCCGGTGCACAGCGGCCACGTTCCCGCAGAAGTCACTGAAGGCGTCGATGTCGGTCGGCGACAGAGCGAACCGCGGCCGCGGCGCCGGGGACGAGCTCATCCGGCGCCACACCGTGCGCTCGGCCACCCCCAGAGCCGCCGCCGTCGCGGCGACCTCCGCACTCATCGGGGCGCCCTGTTCGGCCAGGCGCCGGAGCCGATGCAGCGCAGCCGCCCACTGCTCTGGCGTTGGTCGGCTCATCGCCACCCCTCCCCTTCCCGTTCATCGCCGTGCCGGGCTTCATCACCCGCCTCCGCGGCACCCGCCCGGCGTGAGGCGGCCGGTCATCGAGAAGCTCAGCAGCAGAACTTCAGATAGTCCTGCAGATCGCCGAGGATGCGGGCGACGCTGTCGCGGTCGCCCCGATACAGCACTTCCTTGCCGTCGCGGCGGGAGGTGACGATGCCGCCGCGACGCAGCAGGGCGAGTTGCTGGGAGGCTGCGGACTGGCTGATGCCGGCGCGCTCGGCGACCTGGTTGACCGACAGCTCGGCGCCCTGGGCGAACAGCAGCATGATCTGCTGGCGGCCCTCGTTGGCCAGCGCCTTGAGGAAGTCGTGGGTGACCTGGTCCAGCCGGGGGGCGCATGCGGCGGCGGGGGTGCCGCCCGGCGCTGTGGCCGGTGCGCAGGTGGGCGTCGCGTCCGGGTGCGGGGTGTCCGATCGCGCGGCCGGTGTGGTGGTCGCCATACCTGCTCCCTTCTTTCCGGCATCCTACCCTTCACATCAACTTATTGACATATTAGGAAATGACGGTACGTTCTGCGGCATGTCCACCGATAACAACCGTGTCCTGATCGTCGGGGCCGGGCAGTCTGGCCTGGCCGCCGCGCACGCCGCCCTTGAGCAGGGGCTACGGCCCGTACTACTGGAGGCCTCCGGCCGGGCGGCCGGGTCCTGGCCGCGCTACTACGACAGCCTCGCCATGTTCTCGCCCGCCCGCTATAGCAGCCTGCCCGGCATGGCCTTCGACGGCGATCCTGAGCGTTACCCGCGCCGCGACGAGGTGGTCGCCTACCTGGAGCGCTACGCCGCCGCCCTGATCGAGCGCGGCACCGAACTGCGCACCGGCGCCCGCGTCGAGGCCGTCCGCCCCAGTGGCGGGTCCGGCAGCAACAGCGACTTCCTCGTGCGCCTGGCCGACGGGCAGGAGTTGACCGCCTCTGCCGTAATCGCGGCCAGCGGCTCCTTCGATCGCCCGCACTGGCCCGCCCTGCCCGGCCTGGACGCCTTCGCCGGACCGGTGCTGCATGTCGCCGACTACCGCTCGCCGGCCTCGCTGCCGGGCGAGCACGTCGTCGTGGTGGGGGCGGGCAACTCGGCGGTCCAAGTAGCGTACGAGCTGGCTGCCGAGCGCCGGGTGACGCTGGCCAGCCGGTCGCCGGTCCGCTTCGTCGAGCAGCGCCCGCTGGGCCGGGACCTGCATTTCTGGTTCCGGGTGACTGGGTTCGACCGGCTGCCGTTGGCCCGTGCGGAGGCTCCGCCCGCCTCGCCGGTGCTTGATGACGGTCGCTACCGCCGGGCGCTGCGCGAGGGCCGCTACACACGCCGGGCGATGTTCACCCGGATCGACGGCGATCACGCGGTCTGGCCCGACGGCGGCCGCGAGCGCGTCGATGCGGTGCTGCTGGCCACCGGCTACCGGCCGAACCTGCCCTACCTCACCGACCTGGGCGCACTGACCGCCGACGGGCACCCGCGCCAGCGCCGCGGCCTGTCATTGACCCATCCCGGCCTGGGCTACCTGGGCCTGGAGTGGCAGCGCACTCCCTCCTCCAACACCCTGCGCGGCGTCGGCGCTGACGCCCGCCGCGTCGTCGCCGCGCTCGCCCGCCACCTGCGCGGCACCAGCCAGCACGCCCGCGCGTGAACGGCACCAGCTCCATGCACTCACTGATTAGATGAATCTCTAATTTGACATGCCTCTAAGTTGTCGGGCATCCTGCCGACGAAGCTACTTAGACAGCCTTCAAAACAACGCGGACCGGCACGGCCCGCGAAACAACGAGGAGAAGCACCATGAGCGGATGCTGCGGTCCCACCGCCGTCGAACTCGAGCCCAGTAAGCAGGCCGTGCAATCCGGCGACCTGCCCATCGTGGTGATCGGCGCCGGCCCGATCGGGTTGGCCGCGGCGGCTCACCTGGCCGAGAGGGGCCTCGACTTCGTGGTGCTGGAGGCGGGCGAGCAGACGGGGGCATCCGTGGCTCAGTGGGGTCACGTCCGGGTGTTCAGCCCGTGGAAGTACAACATTGACTCCGCGGCCCGCCGCCTGCTGGAAGCCGACGGCTGGAGCGCTCCGGATCCGGAGTGGCTGCCGACTGGCGCTGAGCTGATCGATGACTACCTGGCGCCGCTGGCCAAGCTGTTCGGCGATCGGGTCCGCACCGGCGCGAAGGTGAGCGCGATCAGCAGGCTCGGCTACGACCGGGTCCGCACCAACGGCCGCGAGCAGGCGCCGTTCCTGATCCGCCTGGACGACGGCCAGGAACTGCAGGCCAGCGCCGTCATCGACGCCTCCGGCACCTACGCCAGCCCGAACGTGCTCGGCGCCAGTGGCCTGCCCGCCCACGGCGAGGGCGACGCCGGCGACCTGGTCGACCACGCGCTGCCCGACGTTCTCGGCGCCGACCGCGACCGGTACGCGGGCAGGCACGTCCTGGTCGTCGGCGCCGGCCACTCGGCCGCCACCACCCTGCTCGCCCTGGCCCAGCTGGACGACACCCCGATCACCTGGGCCATCCGCGCCGGAAACGCCAGCCGCACCTACGGCGGCGGCGAGGCCGACGCGCTGCCCGCCCGCGGCGCGCTCGGCACCCGCCTGCACGCCCATGTCGAAAGCGGCCGTATCCGCCTGGTGACCGGCTTCTTCACCCACGCGATCGAGCGCGACGGAGAGCAGGTACGGGTGATCAGCCGCGACCCGTCCGGCGCCGAGCAGACCATCACCGCTGAGCGCATCGTGGCCGCCACCGGCTACCGGCCCGACCACGCCATCGCCGGCGAACTCCGCCTCGACCTCGACCCGATCCTCGGCTCCACCCGCACGCTGGCACCGCTGATCGACCCCAACGCGCACTCCTGCGGCACCGTGCCCCCGCACGGGGCGGACGAACTGGCCCACCCGGAGGCCGGCTACTACGCCATCGGCGTCAAGAGCTACGGCCGCGCCCCCACCTTCCTGCTCGCCACCGGATACGAGCAGGCCCGCTCGGTCGTCGCCGCTCTGGCCGGGGACTGGGAGGCGGCGCGGGACGTGCGGTTGGAGCTGCCCGAGACCGGCGTGTGCTCCTCCAGCCTGGCCGAGGCGCAGGAGCAGCGCGTCGGACTGGCCACTGGCATCAGCGGCGGCCTGCTGTCCACGCCGCTCCCACTGGCCACCGTCTCCGCCTCCGATGGCGGCGGCTGCTGCGGCTGAGCGGATCAGCATGAGCTTCACCGCCCAGGCCGCCGTCCTCGACACCGGGGGCGGCGGTCGGGCGCGTTCCCGGCAGGGGCGGCGCATCGTCGCGGCCCCGGCCATCACCTATGACTACGTCGGGCGCGGTCGCGCTGGCGTGCGCGATTGCCGCGTTCGCGCCGATGGCTTACCACCACCTATAATTTCGACAGATTTCGAATCAGGGAGGGTTGGATGACTGCGGTCACGAGCCAGTGCTGCGCACCGATCGCGCGTGAACCGCTGTCGGAGAGCGACGCGGCCGAGCTCGCGGTCATACTCAAGGCGGTCGCCGACCCCGTACGGTTGCGCCTGCTGTCGATGATCGGCTCCCACGCGGGCGGTGAGGCGTGCGTGTGCGACCTGACCGACGCCTTCGATCTGACCGCGCCCACGATCTCCCACCACCTCAAGGTGCTGCGCACCGCCGGGCTGATTGACGGGGAGCGGCGCGGTACGTGGGTGTACTACCGGATCCTCCCCGAGACGGTGAACAAGCTGGGCGCACTGTTCGCGCCACTGGCCGACCCGGCTCCCGCCAGCGGGCCGGTGGACGTGGAGATCGTCACCGTCTGAGCGGCCCTGCAGGCGGCAGTCACCTGTGGGAGATGCTGCGCATCCGGAACAGCTGGAATCCCTGCTCGATCACGAGCGTGGTGGCCACGGTGCACCAGAACAGCCCGCTGATGGAGCC
This sequence comes from Nonomuraea sp., assembly GCA_036276095.1. Taxonomy (GTDB): domain Bacteria; phylum Actinomycetota; class Actinomycetes; order Streptosporangiales; family Streptosporangiaceae; genus Nonomuraea. Next base: position 22,544 of record DASUCK010000427.1, read on the forward strand.
GGTGATGCGCACCAGCGCGACGTCTTGGTTGCGGGCGATGATCTCCCGGGGCGCGGCCGAACTCCTGGCGATTGCCGAAGAGTTGCGCCGCTCTGACATTCAACTGGAACTGCTGACCGGCCCGCTGCAGGGGGTGTACGACCCGTCCGGGCACGGGGCGGCGCTGTTCGCGTTCTTCGCCGGGATGGCCGAGTCCGAGCGGGAGTACATCCGGGAGAAGTCCCTGGAGGGGCAGGCCTCGGCCCGTGAGCGCGGCCGCCACGGCGGGCGCCCGAAGGTGTTCGACGAGGACATGGCAGCCTACGCGCGCAGCTTGCGCGAGCGCGGAGTGCCGGTGCCGGAGATCGCGGCCAAGCTGGTCATCCCCACGGGCAAGAACAAGGGCCGGAACCCCTCGCTCGCCAGCGTCTACCGCGTGCTGGCCGACGAGGAGACGGGGCAGGCGGAGGAGACGGGTGAGGCGACGGTCTCACCCAGCCGATGAGCCGCCTGCCGGGTGCGGACATGGTCAGCTGGGCGGGCGTTGCAGCTGGTAGCACCACAGCTCGAACCGGGCGTCCGCCCGCCGCACACGCATGCCGAGCGTCTCGGCTGAGATGCGTTCGGCGCTGAGGAGGTGCCAGCCGGCGTGGCTGAAGCGGTGCCGGACCTCCTCGACGGTGAGGCGGGCGCGCATCGGGGCGGCCTTGGGCGGCCGACTGAAGCCGTACAGCAGCAGCCGGGCTCCCGGTGCCGCGGCGTGCGTCACGCTGGTGATGTAGGCGGGCCGCCGATCCTCGGGCAAGGTGTGCAAGCAGCCGAAGTCCACCAGCAGGCTGTAGCCGTCGCCGACCCCGAGGTCGTGCAGGCGGGTGACGTCGCCGTGGATGAAGCGCGGGGCGATGAAGCCCGGAGTCACGCCGGCGGCGGTGGCCGCGCGGTGGGCGACGGCCAGAGCCTTGGGCATCATGTCGATGGCGGTGACGTCCCAGCCGTGCGCAGCGAGGTAGATGGTGTCAGCGCCGGTGCCGCAGCCGAGATCCAGGGCCCGCCCGGGCACCAGCGCCGAAGGCCCCTCGACGAGCGCTACCAGGGCGGCGGGCGGAGCGGGCCGCTGCCATACGGTCAGGCCGAGACGGTAGGCGAGCCAGTACACCATGCGGTACCAGCGAAGGCCGGCCGCGCGGCGCCGACGCCGCAGCAGGCTGATCATCATGATGTCCCTCCCTTGGCGGGCAGCCTGCGCCCGATGGCGCGGGCGATCAACGGAAGGCCGATCAGGCTCGGCAGGATCCACAAGACCCAGGCGGGCAGCCGGTCCCATCCCGGCAGATGCGGGCCGTTGTCGACGTAGAAGCCGGTGAGCAGGGCGATGTAGGAGCCGCCCAGGCCTGCGATGTGCAGGTACGGCCGACGCCGCCTGTTCAGGTAACCCGTCAGGGCGAGCGCGAAGGCGGCCGCGCCGATGACGAACAGGTGGGCGTTGTGGCTCCACCGGATCACCGACATGACGCTCATCGAGGCGAACACCACGCCCAGCGCCCACAGGTAGATCCGGCCGAAGCGCCGGTGCCGGGCACCGCCCTTACCCGACAGCGCCGCCACGGCGCCGCAGGCTACGCACGTCAGCCC
>DASUCK010000428.1:0-26642 GCA_036276095.1 Nonomuraea sp.
GATCGCCACCGACCCGGCCGCCCCGGTCGACCTCCCGGCCTGGTGCCACCTGACCGGCCACACCTACCTGGGCCCGGTGGAGGGGGCGGAACGGCCGACGTACGCGCTGCGGGTGGCGGGCGCCGCGCTGGAGACCGAGGAGTCCAAGCCCTGGCACATGGCTTAAGCGGTTAATGCCCTCACCTCCGGGTGACCTACAGTATGAGTGGTTACCCGGTTCAGAGAGGGAGTCCGTTGAAGCGACCGACGATCGCCGACATCGCCACCAGGGCAGGCGTGTCCAAGGTGGCGGTGTCCTACGCGCTCAACGGCCAGCCCGGAGTGTCGGAGGCCACCCGAGCCAAGATCATCGCTATCGCCGAGGAGATCGGCTGGCGGCCCAACAGCGCCGCGCGGGCACTCAACGGCGCCCGCGCCAACTGCGTCGGCCTCGCCCTGTGCCGCCCCGCCCGCATCCTCGGCGTTGAGCCGTTCTTCATGGAGCTGATCAGCGGCATCGAGGGCGTGCTCGCCGACCGGTCCTACGCGCTGCTGCTCCAGGTGGTGACCAGCCACCAGCAGGAGAGCGAGGTCTACCGGCGCTGGTGGGGCGAGAGCCGCATCGACGGCGTCTTCCTCGTCGACCTCCACTCCTGCGACGCCCGCGTGGCCGAGCTGGAGCGGCTCGGCATGCCGGTCGTCGTCATCGGCCACCCGTCGGAGTCGGGCCGGCTGTCGGCCGTCTGGTCCGACGACGGCCAGGCCGTCCGCGAGACCGTCGGCTACCTCGTCGCGCTCGGCCACCGCCGCATCGCCAGGGTCGCCGGCCTGCCCGCGCTCGTCCACACCGCCGTACGCGACCGGGCGTTCGCGGAAGCGTGCGCGGGGGTGGCCGAGCATGCGACCGTCCACACCGACTACACCGGAGAGGAAGGCGCCCGCGCCACCCGGCGGCTGCTCAGCTCACCCGACCGGCCCACCGCGATCATCTACGACAACGACATCATGGCCGTGGCCGGGCTGTCGGTCGCGCAGGAGATGCGGGTGGAGGTGCCCGGCGACCTGTCCATCGTGGCATGGGACGACTCGCCGCTGTCCCAGGTCGTCCGGCCGCCGCTGACCGCCCTCACCCGCGACATTCCCGCCTACGGGGCGCACGCCGCCCAGCGGCTCCTGGCGCTGATCGCCGGGGAGAGCGTGCCTCCCTACGAGGACCAGGCAGCCGTCCTCACCCCGCGAGGCAGCACCGGACCGGCGCCTTCCTGAGGGGCGCGCGATCCGGGCACCGCTCGCGGGACGTCGCCGGCGGCCCGGCGGACGGTCTCGCGCGCAGGGGCCGCCGGTGGCGGCGTTCCGTGACGGCGCGTGCCGCGGGCGGGAGCGGCGGCTGGCAGACCGCGAGTCCCCGCGCCGCGGCACGTGTCGTCCCCTCCTTCGCGGCAGGCTCTCAGGGGAGCCGTCCCCCCGCACGGGACGGCTCCCACCCTTACTGAGGACGTAGGTGTCCACTTACGTACACCCGTAGGTGCGCCGAACTCGCCGACGGCATCGGCTGACAGTGATGACGGGCGGGGTTCCTGGACGTACGGGTGAGGGGCCTCGCTCTTGGGAGGGAAGCGGAGGATCGCTCGTCGCGGCGATCCCTTCCGGGGGCGCGGAGCCGCAGGATGAGGGAATCCGACCGGGCTCTTCAAGGAGATCACGATGCGCGTCGCCTACCTTGCCGCCCCGCTGCTCGTCCTGGCCTACGGGGTGATCCGGATCGTCGACGGGTCCGACGGGAGCCACGGCCCCGGGCTCGCCCTGGACGGCGGGGCACGTGGCGTTCCTGGCCGCACTGGTGCTGTTCATCCCGATATTTCGAGATTTGTGGGGCAGGGCCGGGCGGACGTGGCCGGCCACCACTGCCCTGGTCGCCGGGGTCGCGGGGGCGGCGTGCATGTTCGCGCAGTTCGCCATCGACGTCGTCATCGGGTTCATGGCGGCCGACCGGGCCGCGATGGGACCGCTGTTCGACCAGGTGCGGGCCGTTCCGGGAGTGCGGCTCGCCGTGTACGAGGCGGGGCCGTACCTGTTCAACATGGCGCAGCTCGCGCTGGTCGTCCTCCTCGCCGTACAGGGGCGGGTCAAGGCGTGGATGCCGGTGGTGCTCCTGGCGGGGCTGGTGTTGCCGCTCGCCGGCAGGGATCTCATCCCGGTGGGGGCGGTGGTCGTGCTGCTGGTGTTCCGGCCGCTGGCCCGCCAGAGCGCCGCCGGCCGCGCGGGGCGTGCGCCCGCCCATGCGTGAGGAGAAGATGGGCACTGTGCCCGATCTGACGCTCGCCCACATCGTCCGCGGCCGGCTCGCGGCGCTGCCGCCCCTGTGGGTGGACGCGGCGCTGGCCGGGGTCATCACGGTGGTGCAGCTGTGGCCGCTGCTCTCGGCCGAGAGCCACTCGGGGCGGCCCTGGCACTGGTGGGGTTACGCGGTCGCGGTCGGCGTCTCCGTCCTCTCCTCACCGCCTCTACACCGTCGCCGCCTGCAGCCCGCCGGCGGCCCGGATCACGATGCTCGCGCTGGCCCTCGTCGGCTGCGCGCTGACGGTCGGGTCGTGGGAGACGGCGCTGCGGGGCGTGGTGCAGGTCGTGGCCGCGTACGCGGTCGGCCGGGCCGCGGCCGTCTCGCGCGCCCACGCCGCCGCCCTGGAGGAACGCGCCGCCCGGCTGGAACGGGAGCGCCAGGTGGAAGCCGAGCGCGCGGCCGAGCGCGAGCGGGCCAGGATCGCCCGTGACATGCACGACATCCTGGCCCACGCGGTGAGCCTCATGGTGGTCCAGGCCGAGGCCGGGCCCGTGGTGGTGCGCGGCGACCCGGCCAGGGCGGAGGCGGCGTTCGAGGCGATCGCCGAGGCCGGGCGGGACGCGATGGTGCAGCTCCGCCGCATGCTCGGCGTGCTCAAGGAGGGCCCCCATGACGGCCCGCATGACGGCGCGACGCCGCTCGTCCCGCAGCCCACGCTGGCCGACCTGCCCGCGCTGGCCGCCCAGGTGGGCGGCGCCGGCCTGGAGGTGGCCTTTGTCGAGGAGGGGCGGCGGCGGACGATCGCGCGGGACCGCGCCGTGGCCGCGTACCGGATCGCCCAGGAGGCGCTCACCAACGTCGTCAAGCACTCCGGCGCCGACCGCGCCGACATCCGTCTCACCTGGGCGGACGACGACCTGATGATCGACGTCACGGACAACGGGCCCGGCGCCGGGCGGGCGCTGCCCGCCGGCGGCCACGGGCTGATCGGCATCCGCGAGCGCGCGGCCGCCTGCGGGGGCTCGGCCACGGCGGGCCCGCGCCCGGACGGCCCGGGGTTCCTGGTGTCGGTACGCCTGCCGCTGGCGGCCCCGTGAGCGTGCGGGTCGTCGTGGCCGACGACCAGGAACTGGTCAGGGGCGGGTTCGCGATGATCCTGGACGCCCAGCCGGACATCGACGTCGTGGCCGAGGCCGGCGACGGGGCCGAGGCGGTGGCCGCGGTCCGCGCGCACGCCCCCGACGTGCTGCTGCTCGACATCCGCATGCCCAGGATGGACGGCATCGAGGCGGCCAGGATCGTGTGCGCGGAGACGGGGTGCCGGGTGCTGATGCTGACCACGTTCGACCTGGACGACTACGTGTTCGACGCGCTGCGGGCGGGCGCGAGCGGGTTCCTGCTGAAGGACGTGCGGCGCGAGGAGCTGGTCAACGCGGTGCGCGTGGTGGCGGCGGGCGAGTCGCTGCTGGCGCCGGCCGTCACCGGGCGGCTGATCGCCGAGTTCGTCTCGCGGCCCGCCGCCCGGCGGCCGGCGGCGGCCCTTGACGCGCTCACCGCGCGGGAGCGCGAGACGCTGCGGCTGATCGCCCGCGGGCTGTCCAACGCCGAGATCGCCGCCGCCATGGTGGTCAGCGAGCACACGGTGAAGACGCACGTCAGCAACGTGCTGAGCAAGCTCGGGCTGCGGGATCGGGTGCAGGCGGTCATCGCCGCGTACGAGTCGGGGCTGGCTGTGCCGGGTGGTGACTAACGGGACGCCTGGCGGGTAGGCGCGCGGGTATGACCGAGGGTTTCGACACCGACATGCTCTGGGAAGAGTTCCATCGCACGGTGAACATGAACTCCGAGGAGCTGCGCGCCTATCTCCTGGTCGAGGCCTCCGACGAGAACGGTTTCCCGCCAGATCCCGACATGGGGATCGACCGGCTGGGGCGGGGCGTGCTGCATGTCCTGAGCAAGCGGAAGGGCGACCTGACCAAGGGCGACCTGGAGGTGATGCGTCGGGTCGTCGAGCTCGTGGAGACGATGGGTGACCGGACCGACGACGCGTCGCGGCGCGAGCTCATGTCCGTAGGACACGATCCGTTGAGAGGTTGAGCCGCCATGGTCGAGCAGCGTCCGTGGATCGAGGGGTACGTCCGCGCGTGGAACTCCAACGATCCCGACGACATCTCCGCGCTGTTCACGGAGGACGCCGTCTACTACACCGAGCCGTACAGCGCGCCGTGGCACGGGCTTGAGGAGATCGTGGCGAAGTGGCTGGGCCGGCAGGACAAACCGGGCGAGGCCACGTTCGAGTGGCATCCGGTGTGTGTGACCGAGGAGGTGGGCGTCATCCAAGGTGTCACGACATACCCGGATAAGACCTATAGCAATCTCTGGGTGATACGGTTCGCCCCTGACGGGCGATGCCGGGAATTCACCGAATGGTGGATGAGACACGACGCCAGATGATGCAATGGGCCAACCGTCTTCATCCGAGGAGTTCCGTTGAGAGACAACCTCGACCTCGCCGCGAGCGCTCAGCAGCTGGCCGACGCCGCCCCGACGGGATCGATCGACCGCGCCGCCGCCTCGTCCGTGGCCATCACGCTCGCCACCACCCGCGACATCAAGCAGGCCAGACAGACCCTCGACGGGCTGTCTCCCGACGAGGTACGCCAGGCCGCGCTGGAACTCTTCGACCGCCTCGCGGCCAGCTGACCCGCGCCGGCGGGGCATGGTTCCCAGGGCACGGTTCCCGGGGCATGGTTCCCGGGGCATGGTTCCCCTCGCCTGCCCAGGGCGCGTGCGTCCTACGCGGGAATGGTCATCGGCTGCCCGCGGTGGGCGGCGAGCACCCCGCGCATGTCCTTGATCGCCCGGACGGTCCCCCGCACGGTGCCCGTGACCTTGGAGCGGCCGGCGCGCGGCAGGTAGTCGACGTCGACCTCCGCCACCCGCCATCCGGCGGCGGCGGCCCGCAGCACCATCTCCAGCGGATACCCGAACCGCCGGTCGGCCAGCTCCAGCCCCAGGAGCGCCGCGCGCCGGCCGGCCCGCATGGGGCCGAGGTCCCGCAGCGGCACCCCGGCCGCGCGCCGCAGCCTCCGCGCCAGGACGGCGTTCGCCAGCCGCGCGTGCGCGGGCCAGGCGCCCGCCGCCGCGCTCACCCGCCGCCCCAGCACGAGATCCGCCTTCCCCACCAGGTCCGCGACCAGCGGCAGCTGGCGGGGGTCGAGCGAGGCGTCGGCGTCCATGAAGCAGACGACGTCGCTGGTGGCCGCCAGCAGCCCGGCGTGGCAGGCCGCCCCGAACCCGCGCCGCGCCTCCCGCACGACGACGGCTCCGAACTCGGCGGCGATGCGATCGGACCCGTCGCTCGACCCGTTGTCGACCACAAGGGGCCGGTAGCCGGCCGGCATCCGCTCCAGCACCCACGGCAACGCCTCGGCCTCGTCCAGGCAGGGCAGCACGACATCGATCACGCCCCCGAGGCTAGCCGCGGCGGCCGGCCCGGTTCCTTACGAACCGCTGACATCATGTCCGGCGAGCTCCCGCGGCTGTCCGGCGAACTCCTTCATACCCGCCTCGAACGAGATCTCCGCGGTGAAGCCCAGCTCCCTGGCCGCCCTGGCCGCGGAGGCGGTGACGTGGCGGACGTCGCCGAGCCGGTAGCCGCCCGTGACGACCGGGGCCGGGCCGTCGACGTGGGCGGCCAGGGCGTGGGCCAGGTCGGCGATCGTGCGCGGGACGCCGGTGGCGATGTTGTACGCGGTCAGCTCGCCGGCGCTTCCGGCCCGTAGCGCGAGGACGTTGGCCCTGGCCACGTCGCGGACGTGGATGAAGTCGCGACGCTGGCGGCCGTCCTCGAAGACCGTGGGGGCGCGGCCGGACAGCAGGGCCGACAGGAAGAGGGCGGCGACCCCGGCGTACGGGGTGTTCCTGGGCATGCGGGGGCCGTAGACGTTGTGGTAGCGGAGGGCCACGGCGGTTCCGCCGGTTTCTCGGGCCCAGTTGGCGGCCAGGTGTTCCTGGGCGACCTTGGTGGTGGCGTAGGCGTTGCGGGGGTCGAGGGGGGCGTCCTCGTCGACGGCCGCCGGGGACAGGACGTCGGCGCAGCGGGGGCAGCGGGGGCCGAACCGGCCCGCGGCCAGGTCGGACGGGCGCCGGGGGCGGGGGCGGACGCGGCCGTGGCCGGGGCAGTCGTAGGCGCCCTCGCCGTACACGACCATGGACGACGCCAGCACCAGCCGGCCCACCCCGTGCCTGGCCATGGCGGCGAGCAGGGTCGCCGTGCCGTAGGCGTTGACCGACGCGTACGCGGGCAGGTCGGTGACGTCCACCCCCAGCCCGACCTTGGCGGCCTGGTGGATCACGGCGTCGACGCCGGGCAGGAGGCGGTCGAGGGCGCCGACGTCGCGGATGTCCACGCCCGTACGCAGGTCGGCGGCCACCACCTCGCCGTCGAGGGCGTCCGCGACGTGGCTGCCGATGAAGCCGGACGAGCCGGTGAGAAGCACGCGCATGCGCCGATCCAACACCGCCATGGACGTCGCGGATCTTACGGATCCATGACTTCGGCGCGGCACCCGGTGCCCGCCCGGCGGATGCGGCGGCCGGCGGTGCGGGTGGACTTTCGCTTCCCGTCCGGATAGGCCAGGGTTGGGGGAGCTTGTTCCGCGAGGTAAGGAGACCTGTGGTCAGTCCTGACGTGCTAGAAACTCGGGGCAGCGACTTCGCCCGACTAGCGCAGAAGATAGCGGACGCCGGCCTGTTGGACCGGCGTCCCTTTTATTACGCGACGCGGATCGCCATCGCCGTCGTCGCCTACCTCGGCTGCTGGACGCTGTTCGCCTTCGTGGGCGACTCGTGGCTGCAGCTGCTCGTCGCGGCCGCGCTGGCGGTGATCTTCGCGCAGTTCGGGTTCGTCGCCCACGACCTGGGGCACCGGCAGGTCTTCCGTACGCGGCCGCCGAGCGACGCCGCCGGGCTGCTGCTCGGCAACCTCGGCATCGGGCTCGGCTGGGGCTGGTGGACCAACAAGCACAACCGCCATCACGCCAATCCCAACCACGAGGACCACGACCCCGACGTCTCCCCCGCCGTCATCGTCTGGTCGGCCGACCAGGTGGCCAGAAGCCAAGGTTTGCCGCGATTTATCGCGAAATATCAGGCTTTTTGGTTCTTCCCACTCCTCACCCTGGAGGCCTGGCACCTCCACATCGCCAGCGTCAAGGCGCTCCTCAACCCCTCCGCCAAGCGCCGCCCGGTGGAGCTCGCCCTGCTCCTCGTCCACTTCGCGCTCTACTTCGGCGCGGTCTTCACCGTCCTGTCACCCGCCAAGGCGCTGGTGTTCCTGGCCATCCACCAGGGGTTGTTCGGGCTCTACCTCGGGTGCACGTTCGCGCCGAACCACAAGGGCATGCCCGTGCTGACCAAGGAGGACAAGCTGGACTTCCTGCGCAAGCAGGTGCTCACCTCCCGCAACGTCAGGGGCGGACTCGTCACCGACGTGGCGCTCGGCCAGCTCAACTACCAGATCGAACACCACCTGTTCCCCAACATGCCGGCCCCGAACCTGCGCCGGGCCCAGCCCATCGTGCAGCAGTACTGCGCCGAGATCGGCGTCAGCTACCTGCAGACCGGCCTGCTCGACTCGTACGGGCAGGCCCTGCGCCACCTGCACGAGGTCGGCGCCGAGCTGCGCCGTTAGCCCACGGCGCCCTCCTCCTCTTCCAGACGGGCGAGCAGGAAGTCGCGCCGGCGCTCCAGGTCGGCGATCAGCTCCACCTGCTCGTCCGCCTGGCTGATCACGGCAGCCTTCTCCACCTGGTCGGTCGCGCCCATGTCGCGGATCTGTGCGCGGATGTCCCGGTTCTCGGCCCGGAGCCGGGCCAGGTCCTGTTCGACCTGGCGTAGTTCGTCCCTAGTGCTCATTCATCGGCTGTACCCGTACAGAATGGGGGCATGCGAAGGCCTTCCACCAGCACGATCGCGTCGCTCGTCGCGATCGCCGCCGTGCTGGCCGGGATCGCGGCGACGTACGCGTTCCGGCCCGCCAGAGGGCTGAACGCGCTCGACGCCGCGCTTCCGCTGCTGGCCGGGGCCGCGACCCTCGCCCGCACCAGGTATCCCGTCGCCGCGCTGATCGTGGTGAGCGTGTCCACGGCCGCCTACTACCCGTGGGCGCGGCTCGACGGGCCGCTCCTCGTGCTGGCGTTCGTGGCCCTCTACACCGCCGCCGACCGGGGGCGTCTCACCGCGGCCATCGCCACGGGGGCCACGCTGCTGCTGGCCATGGGGATCGGCGAGACCGGCGGGGTCCGGCACGTGGACGACAGCCTGTTCGTCGCGATCGCCGGCTGGGTGGTGGCGGCCATCGCGTTCGGCGGGGTGACCCGCACCCGGCGGGCGTACCTGCTGGAGGCCGAGCGGCGGGTGGCCGACGCCGAGCACAGCAAGGAGGAGGAGGCCAGGCGGCGCGAGAGCGAGGAGCGGCTGCGCATCGCGCGGGAGTTGCACGACGTGCTCGGGCACAACATCTCCATGATCAACGTGCAGGCGGCCGCGGCGCTGCACGGGCTGAGGAGGCGCCCGGAGGACGCCGAGCACGCCTTGCGGACGATCAAGGACACCAGCGGGGAGACGCTGCGCGGGCTGCGCACCACGCTGGGGGTGCTGCGGCAGGTGGACGAGGACGCGCCGACCGCCCCGGCCGACAGCCTGGCCCGGGTGGACGCGCTGGTCGCGGCCTCCGGCCTGGACGTTCGCACCGACCTGTCAGGCCCGCTCGACGCGTTGCCGACCGAGGTCGACCTGGCCGCCGCCCGCATCGTCAGGGAGGCGCTGACGAACGTCTCCCGCCACTCCGGCGCCGCCGAGGCCACGCTGGCGATCACCGGCACCGTCGCCGACCTGGTCATCCGCGTGGAAGACTCCGGACCGGGCCGCACGTACGACGGGGGCACCGGCTTCGGCCTGCAGGGCATGCGCGAGCGCGCCGCCGCGCTCGGCGGCACGCTGGAGGCCGGCCCGCGTCCCGAGGGCGGCTTCCGCGTCGTCGCCCGCCTGCCCCTGCACCTGCCACCGAACGAGGCTTCATGATCCGCGTCCTGCTCGCCGACGACCAGACCCTGGTACGCGCCGGATTCCGGTCCATACTCAGCGACGAGGACGACCTCGAGGTCGTCGCCGAGGCCGCCGACGGCGCGGCGGCCGTGGCCGGGGCCCGCGAGCACCGCCCCGATGTGGTGCTGATGGACATCCGCATGCCCGAGGTCGACGGCCTGGAGGCCACCCGCCGCATCGCCGGCGACCCGCGGCTGGCCGGCGTCAAGGTGATCATCCTGACCACGTTCGACCTCGACGACTACGTCTACGGCGCGCTGCGGGCCGGGGCGAGCGGCTTCCTGGTGAAGGACACCGAGCCGGCCGAGCTGATCCACGCCGTCCGCGTGGTGTCCAGAGGCGACGCGCTGATCTCGCCGTCGGTCACGCGCCGCCTGATCGCCGAGTTCGCCGGCCGGGTCAAGCGTCCCGAGCCGGGCCCCGAGCTCAACGCCCTCACCGAGCGCGAGCGCGAGGTCATGACCCTGGTGGCCGCCGGCCTGTCGAACGACGAGATCGCCGCCCGCCTCGTGCTGAGCCCCGCCACGGCGAAGACGCACGTCAGCCGCATCATGACCAAGCTGTCCGTGCGCGACCGGGCCCAGGTGGTCGTGCTCGCGTACGAGGCCGGGATGATCACGCCGGGCTGGCTTACACCCTGAGGAGTACACCGGGCGGGTCGTTGCACCCCCGGATGTACGCCAGGTGTCCGCCGGCGCAGGACGCGGCGGCCCGTACCGTGCCCCGATGCTCGCCGGCATGGAAACCGTGGACCTGGCCCGCCTGCAGTTCGCGCTCACCGCGGGCGCGCACTTCCTCTTCGTGGCGCTGACACTCGGCCTGGCGACCCTCGTGGCCCTCGTACAGACCTGGGCGACGCTCACCGGCAGCCCGGTCCACCTGCGGATGACGCGGTTCTGGGGCCAGCTCTACATCATCAACTACGCCATGGGCATCGTCACCGGCCTGGTGATGGAGTTCCAGCTCGGCCTGTCGTGGAGCGGCCTCACCGAGTACGCCGGCGACGTCTTCGGCTCGGCCCTGGCCATCGAGACGCTGGCGGCGTTCTTCGTCGAGTCGACGTTCCTGGGACTGTGGATCTTCGGCTGGAACAAACTGAACCGGTGGGCCCACCTGGCGCTGATCTGGGTCGTCACGCTGACCGCGTACGCGTCGGCGTTCTGGGTCATGGTCGCCAACGGCTTCCTGCAGCACCCCGCCGGCCACGTCGTGGACGGCGGCACGCTCCGGCTCGCCGACTTCGGCGCGCTGGTCGCCAACCCGGCGGCTCAGGTCGCGTTCGGGCACGTCATGGGCGGCGCGATGATCACCGGCGGGTTCTTCATGGCCGGGGTGAGCGCCTACCACCTGCGCAGGCGCACCGGCGAGCAGGACTTCTTCCGCACGTCGCTGCGGATCGGGATCGCGGTGGCGCTGCCGGCGACGTTCGTCACGGTGGTCTTCGGCGGGCTGGGGTTCGAGACGATGCAGGAGTCGAAGCTGGCCGCGTGGTCGGGGCGGGGGCTGGAGCAGGTCCAGGCCGAGATGGCGGCCGCGCACGGGCCCGGCGACTACCTGCCGCCGGTCGGGCTGGTGCAGGGCGCCGGCCTCACGATGATGACCCTGTGGGCGGTCATGACGGTCGTGGCCGCGCTGAGCTTCCTGCTCATGCTCTTCCGGCCGGTCGTCCGCGGGTTCCGGATCTGGCACGGGTTGCTGACGCTGATGATCCCGGTGCCGTTCGCGACCATGCTGGCCGGCTGGGTCTTCCGGGAGGTGGGCCGCCAGCCGTGGGCGGTGTACGGCCTGCTGACCACGGCCGAGGCGATGTCGCCGGTCGGCGCGGCGCAGATGAGGTTCTCGATCACGGCGTTCGTCGGAGTCTTCGCCGTGCTGATCCTGGTCAACTCCTGGCTGCTGGCCCGGCACGCGCGCCGCGGGCCCGGCGCCGTGGCGCTCGGCGACCGGCCGATCGGCAGCCCGTCCGAACCCGTACTCACCTTCTGAGGGAGCCGTCATGGAGATCTTCGTTCTGGCCTTCTTCGCGCTCGGCTACCTCGTGCTCGGCGGGGCCGACATCGGGGTCGGCATGGCGCTGCCGTACCTCGGCCGGTCGGCCGGCGAGCGGCGCGAGGTGGTCGCCGCGATCGCGCCGTTCTTCCTGGGCAACGAGGTGTGGCTGGTGGCGACCGGCGGCGTGCTGGCCGGGCTGTTCCCCGAGCTGGAGGGCGAGCTGCTGGCCGGCAACTACACGCTGGTCGTGACGCTGCTCGTGGCCTGGGTGGTCCGCGACATGGGGCTGTGGCTGCGCGGGCGGGCGTCGGGGACCGCGGGGCGGGCGGCGCGGTGGACGGCGTTCTGGGACGGCGCGGTCGTGGCGGGCAGCTGGGGGCTGGCGCTGAGCTGGGGACTGCTGCTGAGCCACGTACTGCTCGGCCTTGAGGGGCCGGTCGCGGTGCTGCCCGCACTGGTCGTGGCGGCGCTGTTCGGCACGCACGGGCTGACGTTCGCGGCGCTGCGGCTGCGGGGGACGCTGCGGCTGCGGGCGGCGGTGCTGTCCGGCGGGGCCGGCGAGGCCCGCACGTACGCGCTGACCTCGGCCGCCCTGGTGGCCGTGGGGGTGCTGGCCGGCCTGCGGCTGCCGCTGCACCCGGGCACGTCGGGGCCGGTCCTGGCGCCGGTGATCCTCGCCCTGATCCCGCTGCTCGTGGCCGCGCAGGGCTGGGTGTGGTGGACTTTCCGGCACCGGGTGACCGGCCCCTCCTACCTGTAGAGCGTCCCGGCTCAACGGGCCTTGATCGAGGCGTCCTCGGGGGCGACCTCCGGCGGCGCGGCGCGGAGCCAGCGGCAGCCGTGCGGGTCCATCGGTACGCGTACCGTGCCGTCGTGGCCGACCTCCAGCGAGCCGTCCACCAGCAGGTCCGTCAGGCGGCAGCCGTCCAGGCCGGTCAGCCGCAGCTCCACGTCGAGTGCCGTGTCGCAGAGGTTGTGGGCGACCACGACCGTGGCGCCGTCGGCGTCGCAGCGGTGGGCGAGGACCGCGTCGTGGCCGGGGTCGAGCACGGTGCAGTCGCCCCACGCCAGCTCGGGGCACTCGCGGTAGCGCTCGATGAGGAGCTGGAACCAGCGCAGCAGCGAGGACGTGTCCCGCTTCTGGTCGGCCACGTTCACCCGGTCGGGGGCGAAGGAGCCCTCCGGGATCTCGCGGACGGGCTCGGCCTGGCTGAACCCGCCGTCGTCCGACCACTGCATCGGGACGCGGACGGCCATCCGGCCCTCCTCATCGAGGTTCTCCCCCATGCCGATCTCCTCGCCGTAGAAGATCACCGGGGTGCCGGGCAGCGAGAACAGCAGGCTGTAGGCCATCTTGATGCGCCGCAGGTCGCCGCCGAGCATGGTGGGCAGGCGGCGGCGCAGCCCGCGGCCGAAGATCTGCATGCTCTCGTGCGGCCCGAACGCGGCGAAGATCTCCTGTCGTTCCTCCTCGCCGAGCTTGTCGAGGGTGAGCTCGTCGTGGTTGCGCAGGAACATCGCCCACTGGCAGTCCTTCGGCGGGTGCGGGCGCTCGCGGAGCGCGGCGGCGAGCGGGCGGGCGTCCTGGCGGGCCATCGACAGCCAGGCGCTCTGCATGCCGATGAAGTCGAAGCACATGGTGATCTGGTCGCCGAGTCCCTCGCCGAAGTAGCGGATTAACTGCTTGTACGGCACGTTGACCTCGCCGAGCAGGATCGACCCGCCCTTGCGCCGAGTCATGAACGCCCGGATGTCCTGCAGGAACTCGTGCGGGTCGGCGAGCTTCGGGTTGACGTTCTCGATGAGGAACGGCACGGCGTCCACCCGGAACCCGGCCAGCCCGAGCTCCATCCAGAAGCCGAGAATCCGCGCGATCTCGTCCCTGACCTCGGGGTTGCCGACGTTCAGGTCCGGCTGGTGCCGGTAGAAGCTGTGCAGGTAGTACTGGCCGGACCGCTCGTCGTACTCCCAGAAGGAGTTCTCCTTGTCCGGGAAGACCACCTGGCTCGGGTCGTCCGGCTCGGGGGTGTCGGACCAGACGTACCAGTCGCGCAGCGGGGAGTCCTTGCTCGATCGCGCCTCCACGAACCACGGGTGCTGGTCGGAGGTGTGGTTGACGACCAGGTCGGCGATCACCCGCAGGCCGCGGTCGTGCGCGGTGCGCATGAACTCCACGAAGTCGCCCAGCGTCCCCAATCGGGGGTCGACGCGGTAGAAGTCGGTGATGTCGTACCCGTCGTCGCGGTTGGGCGTGGGGAAGAACGGCATCAGCCACAGGCAGGTCACGCCGAGCCCGGCCAGGTAGTCGATCTGCTGGGTGAGCCCGCGGAAGTCGCCCACGCCGTCACCGTTGCCGTCCTTGAACGTCTCCACGTCCAGGCAGTAGATGACGGCGTTCTTCCACCAGACATCGGAGGTGTACGTCAATCGCATCCGTACCCGCTACCCGCCGTCCGGGCGATCAAGCGACCGCTCGGACGGCGTCTTCCAGCATGGGCAAGAAGGCGGTCGGTGCCGAGAGCCGGGGGCCACGTCGGCGTTGGGCTCGCGGCTGCGCATGTCGATCAGGTCGACGCTGGTCGCGCCCGCGGTCTCGGCGCCGTGGAGCTCGATGTCGGGCGCCGCCTCGGGGTCGCGCCAGGCGTTATAGATCGCGCATTCGTTGACGCGCTACGACATGTCGCCACTAAGGTCTGACGCGACATCGCATCCCGCAGAAGGGCGACCCATGAGCGACTACGCGATCACCTTCGACCTCATCGACGCCGACGACGACGGCCGCATCTCCGCCACCGAACTGGTCCGGCTCATGGAGATCCTCGGGCAGCCGGTGACGCTGGAGGCCGCGCAGGAAGGCGTGCGCCGGCTCGATAAGGACGGCGACGGGCTGATCGACATGGAGGAGTTCGGGGCTTTCATCCAGAGGTGACGGCGAACCGGCGGAGGCCCTACGGGACGTCGAAGGTCTCGCGGGTGGTGGCGCCGATCACCTCGATGCCCTTGGTGCCGAGGACGCCGTCGAGCGGCAGCGACACCGAGTACGGCGCCGTGGCCGGGAGGCCGAGGCCGCGCAGGGCGCCGACGACCTCGACGCCCCAGTACTCGGGCTGCCTGACGTACACCAGCGGCGACAGGACGACCCGCAGGTTCAGGTACGGCTTGGTGCCGCTGACGACGAGGATGAACGTGCCGGGCACGATGCCCGGCACGACCCGGGCCTCCTCGAAGTCGATCAGCCGTACGGACTGCGACGCGGGCAGCTCGGCGAAGTTCTCCGCCATGGTGGAATCCCCCTGAGTGAGCGCTCCCCCAGCGGTGAGCGCGGCCTCAGCACGGTCTCACGCGCCGGCCTCGGGGGCAACCGCCCGCGAACACCGAAAACCGGACCGCGACCGGACCCTGGCGAGCCCTTGCGGTCCGGCGGCGGTCGGCGCAGCTACGCGGCGTGCAGGTACACCTGCCCGAACACCTCGGACAGGTGCTTGAGGTCGGTGGCGGCGTCCACCTCGGGGTTGGCGGGGTCGTAGACGGTGGCCAGGCGGGCGCGGACGGAGCCGAGCTTCTTGAGCTGGTCCCAGGTGGGGTTGGCGGCCCACTGGGCGCCGTAGGCGCGGCTGACCTGGCCCTGGGCGTTCTGCCAGCGGGTCCACAGGGTGACGGTCTCGGCGGCGTCGTCCTGGAGGGGGCCGGCGATGCGCTCGGTGATGGCCTTGGTGACCTGGTCGGCGGTGAGCGGGGCGGCGGCGAAGGCGGCGTCCTCGGCGGCGATCTGGGCGTAGGCGTCCCAGGCGCGGGCGCGGATCTGGATCGACTGGTTGCGGCGGGCCTCGGCGGCGTCGATCTTCCAGGTGGCGTACGCGGTGGCCAGCAGCCCGTTGTCGAGGGCGAGCTGGTCGAGGAGGCCGCCGGACAGCCAGGCGCCGACGCGGTCGGGGTCGAGCAGCGGGTACTTCTTGGTCATCTCGGCCTTGCAGGCGTCGTTCGCGCCGCAGCCGAACACCGGCACCAGCGTGTGCGCGGCGAGCTTCTTGCCCGGCGCGAGGTCGCGGAGCGCGGTGGTGGCCTCGTTGACGAACGTGTCGAGCTCCTCGGCGGTGGCGAACGTCTGGTTGAAGCCCAGCTGCGAGGTGAAGCGGATGCCCACGACGCCCGGCTGGGCGAGGGCCAGCGCGGCGACCCGCTTGGCGGCCTCGGCGAGGGTGCCGGCCTTGTAGTCGTCGGCCAGCTCGGTCGTGATCCACAGGCGCATCCCGGTGGGGGCGACGACCCGCGCGGCCTGGCCTGCGACGGTCTCCTTGGCCGCGGCCTTGTCGGCGGCGCTGATCTCGTTACCGTCGACGTAGCACTGCTCGCCGTTCTGGCATTCGGGCGTGCCGCCGTCCTCGGCGCCGGGGACGTCGGGGCTGCCGTCGTCGTGCGCCTCGCCGTCGCCCTCGCTGTCGTTGGCGCAGTCGTTGCCGGGCTGGGTGCAGTCGATGCGGTTGCCGCCCACGGGGCCGGCGTCGATCATGTTCTGGCCGTCATCGCCGAGCCAGAACCGCGCGATGTCGGCGGCCTCCTCGGGGGTGGCGAGCCAGGTGCAGACGACGTAGGCCGGGGTGTCGTCGGCCATCAGGTCGTTGCAGCTGCGCGGGTCGTCCGCCGACCACGCCGGTACGCCGACGCCGAGGAATGAGAGTGCCAGACCGATGACGA
Source organism: Nonomuraea sp. (assembly GCA_036276095.1). GTDB lineage: Bacteria > Actinomycetota > Actinomycetes > Streptosporangiales > Streptosporangiaceae > Nonomuraea. Next base: position 16,058 of record DASUCK010000428.1, read on the forward strand.
GGAACTGGCGCAACCGCTGTCGCATGGCACCTTGTCTTCCAGGGGGTGATCGTGGGCATATGCACCATATCCGGACGATCAATAACGTTCAATGAGAACGACCGCGTTCCTCACCCGGCTCTCGACGCGTAGTGGCACGTCCAGTCACCCCCACCGCTCGGGCAGGTGCCGCCGGCGAGTACGGCAAAATGGTGAGGTTTGCGGCTGATGGGGGTGCGGCGGTGCATGGATATCTCAGCGATCTCGGCCTGCTCCGGGACCGGCGGTTCACGTTGCTGCTGTCCGCGCGGACGATCTCCGTGCTCGGCACCGCGTTCGTCCCCGTGGCGCTGGCGTTCGGCGTGCTCGGGCTGCCCGGCGCGGACGCGACCACGCTGTCGGTCGTGCTCACCGCCGAGTCGCTGCCCATGGTCGCGTTCATGCTGGTCGGCGGCGTGATCGCGGACCGGCTGCCGCGGCAGCGGGTGATGATGGCCGGGGAGTTGATGATGGCGGTGGCGTTCTTCGCGCTGGCCGCCATGCTGCTCACCGGCTGGACGCCGCTGCCCGCGATGGCCGCCGCCGCGGCGGTGGCGGGCACCGCGACCGCCGTCACGTTCCCGGCGCTCACCGGGATCATTCCCGAGGTCGTGCCGCTGGACCGGCTGCAGGCCGGCAACGCGCTGCTCGGCCTGGGCGCGAACGCCTCGCGGGTGGCCGGCGCGGTGCTCGGCGGCGGCGCGGTGGTGCTGGTCGGCGGAGGGTGGGCGCTGGCGGCCAGCGGCGTGATGTTCGCCGTCGCGGGCCTGCTGATCGCCCTGCTGCGCCTGGAGCCGGGCGAGCGGGCGGCCGCCGGGCGGCACTCGGTGCTGGCCGACCTGCGCGACGGGTGGCGGGAGTTCAGCTCGCGGCAGTGGCTCTGGGTGGTGGTCGCGCAGTTCTCGCTGCTGGTCATGGCCGTCCAGGCCGGTCACGGCGTGCTCGGCCCGCTGATGGCGAAGGAGAGCCTGGGCGGGCCGGTCGCCTGGTCGGCGTTCCTGGGCGGCGAGGCCGTCGGCATGATCGCCGGGGTGCTGGTGTCGATGCGGCTCCGGCCGCGCCGGCCGATCCTCGTGGGGGTGCTGCTGTGCGTGCCGATGGCGGCGCCGTACGTGCTGCTCGGGGTGGACGCGCCGCTCTGGGGGATCGTGGCGGGGGCGTTCGTGCTCGGGGTGTGCCTGGACGTGTTCGGCGTGCTGTGGCAGACCACGATGCAGCGGGAGGTGCCGGCCGAGTCGCTGTCCAGGGTCAGCTCGTACGACATGCTCGGCTCGCTCATGTTCGGGCCGATCGGGCTCATGCTGGCGGGGCCGGCGGCGGGGATGTTCGGCGCGGACGTGTCGCTGCTCGGCTGCGCCGCGATCGTCGTGGCGTGCAGCCTGGCGGCGCTGCTCGCGCCGGGGGTGCGCGGCCTGCGCGCGCCGCAGCCCGAGCGGGCGCCGTCCGCGGCGACGTAGGCGCGCGCCGTCCCGCCGTTCTGGCGGGGGTGCGCTCTACCGGACCTGGCCGCTGGTCCGCAGTCCCCGTGCGGGGGTGCGCGGGTGCGGGCCGAAGCGCGGCTCGGGGCCGTGGTCACCGTCGAGCACGCCCGCCAGGTACGCCGCCCACGCCGGCGCGTGCTTGAACCCGTGCCCGGAGTCGCCGCCCAGCAGCCACACGCCGGGCGCGGTCTCGGCGAAGACCCATTCGGCGTCGGGCGTGAGCGCGTACTGGCAGACCTGGCTGAACAGCACCGGCGCGGCGGCCAGCGCAGGGAAGCGCCTGCGCAGGTAGGCGCGGGCCTGGTCGACGCTGCTCCCGTCGACCGCGCGCGGGCCGTGCTCCGGCTCGTACGCCCGCCCCTCGGCGTCCGGGGTGGCCTTCATGCCGACCCCGTCCACGTCGCCGTGCCCGTAGACCGCGGCGCCGTGGTCGACCCAGGCCGGGGTCTCGGGCACCGACCACGCGGGCGGCACCGCGAAGTGCAGGGTGTCCTGCTTGGTCACGGCGATCTGCGTGTCCTCGAACAGCGCGGGCAGCCAGGCGCCGCACGCCCACACCACCCGGTCGGCCCGGTGGGTGGCGCCGTCGGCCGCGACGGCCGGCTCACCGGGTACGGGCACCGCGCGGGCGCGTACGAGCCGGGCTCCGGCCTCCACCGCCAGCCGGGCGGTCACCTGGGTGGCCCGCCGGGCCCTGATCACCCCGGCGTGCGGTTCCCGCAGCAGGAAGCTGAGGTCGTCGCCGCGGAAGTCGGGGAAGAGGCGGCGGCCGTCGGAGGGGTCGAGCACCTCAAAGGGGATGTCCAGATCTTGCAGCACGTGGGTGCTGGCGTGTTCCCATCCGTCGGGCGTCCCGGCGAACCACACCAGGCCCGCCTCCTGGTACAGCTCCTCCCCCACTCGCTCGCCGAGCCGCCGCCAGCCGTCCCTGGCCTGCCAGGCGAGCCGGGCGTACCACTCGTCGGCGCCGTGCGCGCAGCGCAGCAGGCGGGTCTCGCCGGCGCTGGCCTGCCGTACGTGGCCCGGCTTGTGCTGCTCGACCAGCGTCACCCGCCAGCCGGTCTCGGCCAGCCGCAAGGCCAGCGATGAACCCCAAATGCCCGCTCCGACCACTATGACCGATTTCATGAGACCACCGTGACCGGACCGGCCGGCCGGCCGCAAGGTCACACGACGATCAGCCGTACGACGACGCCCGCGCAGTTGCCCGCCACGCAGACGCGCACCGGGACCTCGGAGATGCCGGGCGTCGCGGGAACTCCGCCCACGTGGCCGTCCGGGCCGATGGTCACGCCGGACGGGAGCCGGTCGTGGTCGGTCACGGTGAAGGTGGGGATCACCCCGGCGGGGCCGCCCTCGACGCCGATCTCGCCGTCCAGCGGGGCGCCGACCCGGCCGGGGAAGGTCAGGTCGCGCGGCTGCCAGGGCACGTTGCCGAGCACGACGAGGGTGACGTCGTCCTTCCTGCAGGCGCCGGCCGAGCAGACCTGGACGGTGGCGACGTACGTGCCGGAGCGCTGCGGGCGGCCGGACAGGCGGCCGTGCTGGTCGATCCTGACGCCGGCGGCGAGGTCGGCGGAGCGGAAGGAGACGCCCTTGGCGGTGGGCAGCAGGCGCTGGCTGACCTCGATGCCCTCGGTGACGTAGAAGGTGTCCTCGACCAGGTTGCTCTCGGGGAGCGGGACCTGGCGGGCCATCAGCGCCATGGGACCGGCGAGCGACGGCACGGCGGCCGTCAACGCGCACACGGCCAGCCCGGCGAGCAGGAAAACCCACCTTTGCCGCATCATTACCCCCCTGGCTTCTTCTATACCCGTACGTACCCCCATAACCGCGCTGCGTCACCAGGGAAGGCGTCGCCGGACGGGCGTCACTGGATAATCGACCGCATGGCCGCTGAATCCGCCCAGACGCTGGAGCGCGGGCTCCGCCTGCTCCGCCTGCTCGCCGACGGCAAGGGCGGACGCACCCCGACCGAGCTGAGCGCCGAGCTGTCGCTGAGCCGGCCGGTGGTGTACCGGCTGCTGACGACGCTGATGAAGGAGGGGTTCGTCCGCCGGGACGCCGACGGGCTGGTGCACCTCGGGTTCGGGGTGCTGGTGCTGGCCCAGGCCGTGCAGCCGCTGCTGCGGGCGGCGGCGGTGCCGACGCTGCGGCGGCTGGCCGAGGAGGTCGGCGCGACCGCCCACCTGACGGTCGCCGAGGGCGACGACGGGTTGGCCGTGGCGGTGGTGGAGCCGTCCTGGACCGACCTGCACGTGGCCTACCGGGAGGGGTCGCGCCATCCGCTGGCCAGGGGTGCGGCCGGGCGGGCGATCCTGGCGCTGCGCGAGGGGCGCCACGACTACTTCGTCACGGAGGGGCAGTTGCAGGAGGGAGCGCGTGGCGTCGCCGCGCCGGTGACCGGGTTGCCGTGGCTGGAGGCGTCCGTGGGGGTGGTGACGTTCGGGCCGCTGGAGGAGTCCGCCGGGCCGCGGGTGGTCGCGGCCGCCGCGGAGCTGTCGGCGGCGCTGGGTTGACATCTCCAGGCCGATAGCGGACGTTAGTTACACATAGAGGACACTTCCGTCCGATAAACGGACATACAGGGGAGGGGACCGATGCCGTACTACCGGGTCGTGGGGGAGGTGCCGCGCAAACGGCACGTGCAGTTCAGGCGGCCGGACGGCGGTCTCTACGCCGAGGAGCTGATGGGCGAGGAGGGCTTCTCGTCCGACTCCTCACTGCTCTACCACCGCCACCTGCCCACCGCGATCGTCAAGGCGGAGGCGGTCACACCGGTCGCCGAGACGCGGCTCGAACCCAACCTGCCCCTCTCCCCGCGCCACTTCCGCACCCGGGAGCTCTCCAGCGCCGGCGACCTCGTCTCCGGGCGCATGCTGCTGGCCGGCAACGGCGACGTCCGATTGTCGTACGCCACCAGCGACCGCCCCAGCGAGCTCTACCGCAACTCCATGGGCGACGAGTGCGTCTACGTGCAGCGCGGGCGGGTCCGGTTCGAGTCCACCTACGGCGCGATCGAGGCGGGCGAGGGCGACTACGTCGTCGTCCCCACCGGAACGATCCACCGCTGGGTCCCCGACGGCCCGGTCAACGTGCTGGCCATCGAGGCGGCCGGGCACATTAGGCCCCCCAGGCGCTACCTGTCCCAGTACGGCCAGTTCCTGGAGCACGCCCCCTACTGCGAGCGCGACCTGCGCGCCCCCGCCGAGCCGCTGCTGGCGGACGGCGAGGAGGTGCCGGTGCTGGTGCGCACCCGCGGCGGGCTGACCCGGCTGATCTACCGCGACCACCCGTTCGACGTGGTGGGCTGGGACGGCTGCCTCTACCCGTACGCGTTCAACATCGACGACTTCGAGCCGATCGTGAAGAAGACGCACGCGCCGCCGCCGGTGCACCAGACGTTCGAGGGGCCGGGGTTCGTGGTGTGCTCGTTCTGCCCGCGGCCGCTCGACTACCACCCCGAGGCCATCCCGATCCCGTACAACCACCACAATGTCGACTCCGACGAGTTCATGTTCTACGTGGGCGGCGACTACTCGGCGCGCAAGGGGTCGGGCATCGACGTGGGGTCGATCTCGCTGCACCCGGCCGGGTTCACGCACGGGCCCCAGCCCGGAGCGGTCGAGGCGGTGATCGACGCGGTCGGGCGGGGCGTGACGACCACGAGCGAGATGGCCGTGATGGTCGACACGTTCCGGCCGCTCGACCTCGGGCAGGCCGCGCTCGCCTGCGAAGACTCCGGCTACGCCTGGACCTGGGCGCGATGATGCTCTACACGGCTCTGGTGGACGACGCGGGCCTGTTCCCGCCGACGTCCCTGCACATGAGCGAGGCCCTCGCCCGCCACCGGCGGGACCAGGAGAGCGGCCACCCGGTGCTCACCCACCGCTTCCTCTGCCCGGCCAGCCGGCTCGACCGGCTGCGCGGCGCCGACGACCGGCCGCGCCGGATCGGCCTGATCGTCGACACGCCCGACCTGCCCGCCTTCGACGACCTGCCGGTCGACATCGTGGAATTGCCGCTGCCGGAAGGCGAGTCGGTCGAGCAGCTGGCCGACCGGCTCGCGCTGCCGGACGGCGTGCGGCTGTTCGCCGAGATCCATCCGAGCCGGCTGGGCGTGACCGTGCCGGACGGCGTGGGCCTGAAGATCCGCTGCGGCGGCCCGGCGGCCGACGCCTTCCCGCCGGTGGAGCATCTGTCCATGTTCATCCGGTTCTGCGTCGAACGGGACGTGCCGTTCAAGGCCACGGCCGGGTTGCACCACGCCGTGCGCCACTTCGACCCCTCGCTCGGGGTCGACCGGCACGGCTTCCTCAACCTGGTGCTCGCGGTCTGCGAGTCCGCCGAGGGCCGCGACCCGGTGCCGGTGCTGCGCACCACCGACGTCGGCCACCTCGTACGCCTCGCGCAGACCGTGTCAGAGGAGACCGCCAAGCGGGCGCGGCGGCTGCTGGTGAGCTACGGCTCGTGCAGCACACACACGCCCATCGAGGACCTGCACGCGCTCGGACTGATCGAGGAGAATCGGTGAGCTGGGGGATCGACAACCTGCCCTACGGGGTGTTCTCGCTGCCCGGGGAGTCGCCCAGGGTCGGCGTGCGGTACGGCGACCGGGTGCTCGACCTGACCGCCGCGCTCCACGACGAGGTGTTCGCCGCCCCGTCGCTCAACCCGTTCATGGCCCGCGGCCGCGGCGCCTGGCGCGACACCCGCGCGCTGATCCGCAACAAACTGACCGACGACCTCGCGGTGACCGAGGGCCACCTGGTCCCGCTGGAGCGGGTGCGGCTGCACATGCCGTTCGAGGTGGCCGACTACGTCGACTTCTACGCCTCGATGGACCACGCCTCCAACGTGGGCCGGATCTTCCGTCCCGAGGCCGAGCCGCTGCTGCCCAACTGGCGCCACCTGCCGGTCGGCTACCACGGCCGGGCGGGCACCGTCGTGGTGTCCGGCACCCCGGTCCGGCGGCCGCACGGGCAGCTCGGCGAGGGCCGGTTCGGGCCGTGCGCCAAGCTCGACCTGGAGGCCGAGCTGGGGTTCGTGGTGGGCGTGCCGGCGTCGACGGGCTCTCCGGCAGGGGCGTTCGATGAGCACGTGTTCGGGGTGACGCTGCTCAACGACTGGAGCGCGCGCGACATCCAGGCGTGGGAGAGCCGGCCGCTCGGGCCGTTCCTGTCCAAGTCGTTCGCCACGTCGATCTCGCCGTGGGTGACGCCGCTGGAGGCGCTGCCGCGCGTCCCGGGGCCGCCGCAGGATCCCGAGCCCGCGGCGTACCTGCGGAGGCGGGCCGACTGGGGGCTCGACATCTCCTTGGAGATCCTGCTCAACGGTGAGGTGGTCTCCCGGCCGTCGTACGACCGGATGTACTGGACGCCCGACCAGATGCTCGCCCACATGACCGTGAACGGTGCCTCGCTGCGCACCGGCGACCTGTTCGCCAGCGGCACGATCTCGGGGCCCGAGCGCGGCCAGCGCGGCTCGCTCATCGAGCTGACCTGGAACGGGACCGATCCGATCAAGCTGTCCGGCGGCGAGACGCGCTCCTTCCTGGAGGACGGCGACACGGTGACCATCAGGGCCACGGCGGGCGACCTGACTTTGGGCGAGGTTTCCGGACAAATCGTATAGATGACTCCGGGTGCTCGACTGCTGACCGACCGCTACCCTGGGATCGCCCTTCCCTCGTAAGCCCCTCGGAAGCAGGAGTCACATGCGGCGTGCCGTGATGTTCTGTGTCGCCTTTCTTCTGGTCTGCGGCTGTGGTCCCGTCACGGCGGAGGCGCCCCTCCCGCCCCCGGTCGTGAGCGTCCGGCCCGCCCTCGACAGCCAGCGGGCCAGGCCCGACCGCGAGCTGATGATCACGGCCGCCGGCGGCCGACTGACCAAGGTGTCCGTCGTCGAGGGCGGCGAGCCGGTGCCCGGCCGGCTCGACGCCGCCGCCACGACCTGGCGCTCCGACTGGACTCTCAAGCCCGCGGCCGAATACACCGTGTCCGCCACGGCCGCGAGCCCGCGCGGCCCGGTCACCGTGACCGCCGGCCGCTTCCGCACCCGCCCCGCCGAGCAGACCTTCGGCATCGCCGCCACCGCCCCCCTGCCCGGCGAGACCGTCGGCACCGGCATGCCGGTCGTCATCGACTTCGACACCCCGATCGCCGACAAGGCGGCCGTCGAGCGGGCGCTGGAGGTCAGGGCCGAGCAACCGGTCGAGGGCGCGTGGCGCTGGACCGGCGACACGCAGGTGGTCTACCGCACCCGCCGCCTCTGGGCGCCCCGGCAGCACGTCACCGTGACCGCCCACCTGGCCGGCGTCCGCGCCGCCCCCGGCCGGTACGGCACCGTCGACTCCACCTTCGTCTTCACCGTCGGCCGCGCCCAGACCAGCCTCATCGACACCCGCACCCACCAGATGACCGTCCACCGCGACGGCGTGCTCGTCCAACGCATGGCCATCAGCGCCGGCAAGGCCACCACCCGCGAATACACCACCACCAGCGGCGTCCACCTGACCATGGACAAGGGAAATCCGGTCCGCATGGTCTCCCCCGGCCGGGAAAAGGGCGAGCCCGGCTACTACGACCTGCTCATCGACCACGCCGTGCGCATTTCCAACAGCGGCGAATACGTCCACGCCAAGGACAACGTGTGGGCACAGGGCCGGGAAAATGTCAGTCACGGCTGCATCAATTCCCGCCCCGACCAGGCCGCCTGGTTCTACGCCACGACCCTGCGCGGCGACCCGGTGACGATCGTCGGCACCGACCGGGCGCTCGAATGGGACAACGGGTGGGGTTTCTGGCAGCTCCCGTGGGAGAAATGGACGCGCGGAAGCGCGCTCGCCGCCGGCGCTTCCGCAGGTGGCCGTGCGGACAAATCCGGGACTACGGTAGAGAAGGGGGAACCACCCGCGGACACGGGTCCGTTGTCCTTATAGGAGGGCCGGACATGGATGAATGGATCATCTGGGTAATCCTCGCAGTCGTCCTCGGCGTGGCGGAGTTGTTCACGTTCACGGCGGCGCTCGGGCTTCTCGGCGCGGCCGCTCTCCTCACCGCCGCCACCGCCGCTCTCGGATTGCCGGTCCCCTTGCAGTTACTGTTCTTCGCCGTCTCGTCCGCGGCCGGGCTGCTGGTCGTCAGGCCGCTGGCGATGCGTCACATCAGACAGCCGCAGCTGCAGCGGTTCGGCGTGGAGGCACTCGTCGGCAAGCCCGCTTACGTGGTCTCGGAGGTCACGGGCCGCGACGGCCGGGTACGCGTCGGCGGCGAAGAATGGTCGGCGCGCGCCTACGACGAGACGTTGGTGATCCCCGAAGGGGCGACCGTCGACATCATCGAGATCGAGGGCGCGACCGCCCTCGTGTATCCCCGGGAGTGACCATGGACGCGCTGTTGCTGGTTGGCCTGTTCGTCATCTTGTTCGCCGCGATCACCGTGCTGAAGGCCGTGCGGATCGTGCCGCAGGCGCGGGCGCGTAACGTGGAGCGCCTCGGCCGTTACCATCGCACGCTCAAGCCCGGACTCAACTTCGTCATCCCGTACATCGACCGGGTCTATTCCATGATCGATCTGCGGGAGCAGGTCGTGTCCTTCCGCCCGCAGCCGGTCATCACCGAGGACAACCTGGTGGTCGAGATCGACACCGTGCTCTACTTCCAGGTGACCGACCCGAGGGCGGCGGCGTACGAGATCGCCAACTACATCCAGGCCGTCGAGCAGCTGACCGTCACCACGCTGCGCAACGTCGTCGGCTCGATGGACCTGGAGAAGACGCTGACCTCGCGCGACACCATCAACAGCCAGCTGCGCGGCGTGCTCGACGAGGCCACCGGCAAGTGGGGCATCCGGGTCAACCGCGTCGAGATCAAGGCCATCGACCCGCCCAAGACCATCAAGGACGCGATGGAGAAGCAGATGCGGGCCGAGCGGGACAAGCGGGCCGCCATCCTCACCGCCGAAGGCCAGCGCCAGTCGCAGATCCTCACGGCCGAGGGCGAGAAGCAGAGCCGCATCCTGCGGGCCGAGGGCCAGCGCACCGCCGCGATCCTGGAGGCCGAGGGCCAGTCGAGGGCCATCGACCAGGTGTTCCAGGCCGTCCACCGCAACGACCCCGACCCCAAGCTGCTGGCCTACCAGTACCTCCAGGTGCTGCCGCAGCTCGCGCAGGGCAGCGGCAACACGTTCTGGGTGATCCCGAGCGAGGTCACGTCGGCGCTGCAGGGCGTCTCCAAGGCTTTCACCGAGGCGCTGCCGCCCTCGGCGGCGACGCGGGAGGACATCCCGCAGAGCTCGGCCGCCGAGGAGGAGGCCGCCAGGGCCGCGGAGGCCGCCGCCGAGGCGGTCGCCGACGCCCAGGAGGCCGAGAGCCCCAACGGGCCGCGCCAGCTCACCCAGGGCGTCCGCGAGCCCGCCCCGTTCCCCGGCGTGGAGAAGGAGAAGAACGAGGCCGAGCGCTGAGCCGCGGCGGGCGGCCCGAGCCCGTCACGCCTGGCCGCCGTCGACGTACGCGGCCAGCCCGGGCTCCAGCGGCGGCACGTCGTACGGCCTGCCGGTCGGCCCGGTGTTCCACACCCTGACGGTGTCGCCGGGGCGGTCGCCGAAGTTCTCCAGGCGGCCCTCGGTGCCGATGACGGTGTAGTTGCGCACGTAGTCGGGGGTGAAGTGGCACTGCTGGGAGGCGGCGATGACGCCGATGCGCAGGTCGCCCACGGCGTGAAGCTTAGCTGTGGGGGCATTTAAGAACTCCTCGATGGACATCGGCCGGGGGCCGCGGGCACAGTGCATTAGGTTCGATCTAGGGGGAATGGGAGCCATGAAAGCGCTGGTCAAGGAGAGGGCGGAGCCCGGCCTGTGGCTGGTCGACGTGCCCGAGCCGGACATCGGGCCGGGAGAGGTGAAGATCCGCGTGCTGCGTACCGGCATCTGTGGCACCGATCTCCACATCCGGAAATTTGACGACTGGGCGCGTCACACCCTGAAGCTCCCGCTCATCGTCGGCCACGAGTTCTCCGGCCACGTCGTCGAGGTCGCGCCGGACGTCGAGGACGTCTCCGTCGGCGACCTGGTCAGCGGCGAGGGCCA
>DASUCK010000429.1:0-2613 GCA_036276095.1 Nonomuraea sp.
ACGGACGCCGCCTGGACCCGGCCGTGCTCCGTGAGCGGGATGTCCGTCCGTCCCGTGTGCCGCCCGAGCCGCGCCCACTCGGTCTCGCCGTGGCGAACGAGCCACATCTCGGGGCGCCCCGGTTCGGTGACGCTCAGTCGACGTACTCCAACGGGCTGACCTTCGCCATCCAGTCTTCGGGCAGCGTCACGCCGGTCGCGTGGTTCGGGCAGTAGCCGTTCGGGACCTTCACCAGGTACTGCTGGTGGTAGTCCTCGGCGAAGTAGAACTCGGGGGCCGGCGGGCCGACGATCTCGGTCGTGATCGTGCCGTACCCCGCGGCGGCCAGGCGCTCCTGGTACATCGCCTTGGACGCCTCGGCCGCGGCCCGCTGCGCCTCGTCGTGGACGAAGATCGCCGAGCGGTACTGCGTCCCCGCGTCGTTGCCCTGGCGCATGCCCTGCGTCGGGTCGTGGTGCTCCCAGAAGATCTTGAGCAGCTGCTCATACGTCGTCTTCGACGGGTCGAACACCACGCGCACCGCCTCGGCGTGGCCCGTCCTGCCGGTGCACGCCTCCTGATAGGTGGGGTTCGGCGTGTAGCCACCCTGGTAGCCGACGGCGGTCGTCCACACGCCGGGCTGCTCCCAGAACGTCTTCTCCTCGCCCCAGAAGCAGCCCAGTGCGAACTCGGCAACCTGGAATCCGTCCGGGTACGGGCCGGCGATGGGCGTCCCCAGGATGGCGTGGGGGCGAGGGTCGCCAAGGATCGGCTGCGATCGGCCGGGCAGGGCCTCGGCGGGGGACGGCAGGGTGGCGGGCTTGCCGAACAGGAACATGGCGGGACGCGCTCCTCGAGCTGGGTGACTCGAGCAGTCTACTCGCCAGCCGAGAAGCCTCGGCTCACCCCTATGACTGGCGCCGCATCGCCCCTACGACGAAGATGACGCCGAGCCCCACCAGGGCGAGCGGCCAGAGCAGCGAGCCGTCGATCGACGGCACGAACCGCTGCAGCAGGAACCATCCCCCGAGCAGGATGAGCGCCGCGCCCAGGACGATCGGCGGCCCGACGTCGCGCGACCCCACATCGCCGGACGCGGAGGCACCCCACGTGGGCGCGGGGCCGCCGGCGGCAGCCCCACCCTCGCCTGCGGGAGGTGCGTAGCCCGCAGGCTCCTCCGGGATCACGATCGCCGCCACGATGTACAGGAGCAGGCCCGCGCCGCCCGCGAGCACCAGCAGCACCCACAGCAGGCGAACGATCGAGGAATCGATCTTGAAGTAGCGGGCCATGCCCGCGGCCACGCCGAAGATCATGCGGTCGCCGCGCGACCGGTACAGCCGTTCAGTCATTGCAGCCACTCCCGAATACCAGCCCGAAGCTTCCCGCGGTAACGCTCACCCGGAGCTCGAGATGAGACGCGCTGGGATCGAACCCGGCGCTCGTCCAGGTGGTGTCATCGACGCTCACCATGCCGGCGTCGTCGAAGTTGTTGGAACCGAGCGTGCTCGACCAGGCCACGCGAACCGGAGTGTCGGGCGGCAGGCACACGTCCAGGCTGCCCGCGTTCATGGACAGGTTCGCCAGTCGATCGCCGGCGGGAAGGAGGAGGGTGGCGCTGCCGGCGTTGAGGCTGGCATTGACGTCGCCAAGGGCCGCCGCCCCGCTGGCGTCCACCCGGAAGGAGCCGGCGTTCACATTGAGGTTCAGCGTGGAGATCGTCGCGCCGGCGAGATTTGCCGTGCCGTCGCCCGCGTTGAGCGTGATGCCGAGATCGAGATCCGGATCCGTCGGCAGCCCGACGTCCCAGCGCGCCCCGCCGGCGTCGCCGAAGAACGACGATCGCTCGGCCTGCTCGATGGTGACCCTGGTGCCGGCGGTCTCGATCCGCGGAACGCGGCCGTCCGCGTCGGTGCCGGCGACGCTCCACTCGCTGCCGCCGACGGGCGCGATGGCCAGCGCCCCACAGTTGAATTCGAGGTTCAGCTGGCCGGCCTCCGTGAACGTGCCGCGTTGCGTCGCGAAGGCCGAGCCACCGGTCCCGTCGCCGCAGCTCGTGGCGAACGGCACCCCGCGCAGGCCGGTCGAGAGCGCGCCGCCGGCCATGACCCCGAGCACCACCACGGTGACGGCGCCCCCGATCCACTCGAGCGGGGTGCGTCGCAGGATGAGCCCGAGGCCCCACCCGATCAGCAGGATCGGCCAGAGTGACAGCCATTGCGAAACCAGGCCGGTGTCCAGGACTCCACCGCGTACGGCGAGCGGGATCGCGCCCGCGATGACGAAGAACCCGCCCCAGCCCAGGAGCCGGCGATCCAGATGCATGCTGCGCCCTCCTCCGCCCCACGATACCCCGTCGGCGTGGCGCACGGCCCGTGCCGCGGGGCACCACCAGTGGTGCCGATTGGACGGTCCCGAGGTCATGGCGGGTGGTAGGCTCCGGCCGGAGTGGGAGGGAGCCGGTGAGCGAGGCCATGCTCGACCGCCCGATGACGTCGGCCGGTGAGGTTGCGCACGCGCCCGAGGCGCCGCTGGCCGATGGGATCGGCTGGACGGATGGCGCCGGGATGCCCGCGCCCCGCCCGGGCCGCGCGACCGATCACGCCGCCGCGACCCGCGCCCTGCCCCGCGGCG